>NZ_JBWLKM010000071.1:28123-42595 GCF_059026085.1 Streptomyces sp. a15
TCCGCCCCCGAAGCAGGGCTGAGCCCCGCCGGGCGCGTTGGCGCCCGAGCGGGGCCGGGGGCCGTCGTCAGTCCCGGCCGCCCTTCTCGCCGGCCGGCCAGACACCGGTCGAGCGTTCGATGGCCTTGGCGCCCGTGCGGTCCACCGCGCTGCGTACCACGGCGAAGATCGCGCCCTGGATCGCGGCGGCCAGCAGGATCTCTCCCCAGCCGCGGTCCCGGTCCAGGGCGTCGGGCGCGTCGTCCTCGTGCCGGATGGCCTTCCAGGTCTTCTGGAAGGCCAGTCCCGCCAGCGTTCCGCTCGTCCAGCCCAGCACGAAGCCGACCGGCTTGTAGGCGAAGGGCAGTTTCTTCTTCTTGGCCACGTGAATCTCCTTGGTCAGCGGGTGGGTCGGTGGTCTTGGGGGACCTGCTCGTGCACGGGTACCGGACCCGGCGGCGTCCCGTCGCCGAACGGTCGGCCGCCCAGCTCCTGACGGTGATGGGGTGTCAGCCAGCCGGACAGGTCCGGCCCGAGGGGCACGATGCCGGTCGGGTTGATGCCGGTGTGCACCTGGTAGTAGTGCCGCTTGATGTGGTCGAAGTCGACGGTGTCGCCGAAGCCCGGCGTCTGGTAGAGGTCGCGGACGTACGCCCACAGGACCTCGTTCTCGGCCAGCTTCCAGCGGTTGCACTTGAAGTGGCCGTGGTAGACGGCGTCGAAGCGGACCAGGGTGGTGAACAGCCGGATGTCCGCCTCGGTGATCGTGCCGCCCACCAGATAACGCTGCCGGGCCAGCCGGGGCGTCAGTAGCTCCAGGCGCCGGAAGACGCCCTCGCACGCGGCCTCGTACTCCTCCTGGTCCGTCGCGAAGCCCGCCCGGTACACGCCGTTGTTGACGTCCTCGTAGACCTCCGCCATCACCGTGTCGATCTCGTCGCGCAGCGCCCGCGGATACAGGTCGGGCGCGCCCTCCCGGTGCAGGGCCGTCCACTCGGTGGCGAGGTCCAGGGTGATCCGCTGGTAGTCGTTGGTGACCAGCTTGCCGCTGGGCACGTCCACGATCGCGGGCACGCTCACGCCGCCCGGGTAGTCGGTCTCCCGCCGGTCGTAGGCCTCGCTGAGGTAGCGGATACCGAGGACGGGATCGCGGCCGTCGGGGTCGAGGGTGAAGCGCCAGCTGCGGTCGTCCTGGATCGGGTCGGCGACGGCGAGGGACAGGGCGTCCTCCAGGCCGAGTAGACGCCGGGAGACCACCGCGCGGCTCGCCCACGGGCAGGCGCGGCTGGCCACCAGCCGGTAGCGGCCGGCCTCCACCGGCCAGCCGTCTTGGCCGTCCGCGGTGATCCGGTCCGTGAAGTGGCTCTTGGACCGCTTGAACGCCTTCTGGCCGTACCCGCGGTTGCCGTCGTCTCCGGCACCCATGTTTCCTCCCTGCCTGTTCGGCTGGCTTTCGTGTGCCTTCCCTGGTGAACGCGTTCCCCGTTTTCCGCCGACGGCACGGTGTGAGCCTCATCGACCGGGGCAGTCGGCGGAGGTGACAGGGACATCCTCAGAGCAGAAGGCAAACGGGAAGGCAAACGGGAAGGCAGACCTGAAGGCGGAGCAGAAGCCGGACCGGAGGACGCGCGTCACCGTGCTCGTGGCGCTCGCGGCCAACCTCGTGATCGCGGTCGCCAAGGCCGTCGGCGGGCTCCTCGCGGCATCGCCGGCGCTGCTGTCGGAGGCCGCGCACTCCGTGGCCGACAGCATGAACGAGGTCTTCCTGCTCGCCGCGCTGCGCCGCAGCCGCCGCCCCGCCGACCGGCGCCACCCCTTCGGCTACGGCAAGGAGCGGTTCTTCTGGTCGCTCCTCGCGGCCGTCGGGATCTTCGTGATGGGCGGCTGCTTCTCCTTCTTCCAGGGCTTCGAGGCCCTCAGGAACGGTGCCGAGGAGAAGTTCAGCGGATATGTGGCGGGCCTGGTCGTGCTCGGTGTCGCTTTCGTGGCCGAGGGACTCTCGCTGCTCAGGGCCCTGTACCAGGTGCGCCGGCAGGGCCGAGGCATGGACGGTCTGCGCGACCCCGCCCTGCGCACGGTCGTCGCCGAGGACGGCACGGCCGTACTCGGCGTCACCCTCGCGATCACCGGCATGGCCCTGCACATGGTCACCGGGCAGGTGGTCTGGGAGGCGTCCGCGTCCCTGGCGATCGGCGCCCTGCTCGTGTACGTGGCCTACCGCCTCGGCCGTGAGGCACGGGACCAGCTGATCGGGGAGGCCGCCGACCCGGAGTCCAGCGGCAGGATCCGGGCGCTGCTTCAGGCGCAGCCCGAGATCGACAGCGTGGAGGCGCTGTTCACGATGAAGATGGGGCTGGACTCGCTCCTGGTGGCGGCCCGCATCGACCTGGTGCCCGGACTGGACAGCGAGCGGGTCGAGGAGGTCGCGGTGCGGATCAAGCGGTCCATCGCGAGTACCGTTCCCGAGACCGGCCAGATCTTCCTCGACGTGACCGACCGGCCCGCCGCCGAAGCAGGGGAAAGCCCCGCCGCGACGGGGGAACGCGGCGGGGCCTGACGCTCGGGTGCCCGGCCGATGCCGGTCCATGCCACCCCGGGCGAGAATTTTTTCCGGGAGGTTCAGTTCCCGTCCGAGGACTCCAGCACGAAGACCGGAATCACCCGGTCTGTCTTCGTCTGGTAGTCGGCGTACGGCGGGTACGCCGCGACGGCGCGCTCCCACCACTCGGCCTTCTCCGCTCCGGTGATCTCACGGGCCGTCATGTCCCGCTTGGTCGGCCCGTCCTGGAGTTCCACGTGGGGATCGGCCTTGATGTTGTAGTACCAGACGGGGTGCTTGGGCGCCCCGCCCAGCGATGCCACCGCCGCGTACCTTCCCTCGTGCTCGACGCGCATCAGCGGCGTCTTGCGGAGCTTGCCGCTCTTCGCGCCCCGGGTCGTCAGCAGGATGACGGGCATTCCCGTGTCCATCAGCGTCGTTCCCTTGGTGCCGCCGGAGCTCTCGTACAGCTCCACCTGGTCGCGCACCCACTGCTCCGGGCTGGGTTCGTACTCGCCGTCAAGAGGCATGAGATCCGTCTCCGTCCCATCGTCGTTGAACAGGCCTTGCTCGTACCGGGGTTCAACATCGGTACGAACGGCTTCCATCCGTACCACGTTCCCCGACGGCCCCAAAATGCGTCGCCCTTCCATTACTTCACGGGTAATCGCCCCGGTCCAGCGCATACGGCACAGTCGGGACCGCACCGCACGACAGCCGTCCGTCCGAGGGAGAGGGCCCCATGACCACGACGACCCCCGCCACCACGACCCGCGCCGTGGTCGAGGAACTGCTGCTCAGGATCGGCCGGGGCGATCCGGAGCGGATCGCCGAGTTGTACGCCGAGCCCGCCGACTGGATGCTGGACTGGCCCGAGGACGAGCATGGCCGCGGCGCGACCCCGTGGATCCGGCACCGCGCCACCCGGGCCGACGCCGCCGCCCACTACCGGGAGCTGGCCGCGTACCACGTCCCGGGAGAGGCCGCGACGGAGGTCGAGCGCATCCTCGTGGACGGCGCCGATGCCGTGGTGCTCGGTGAGATCCGGCAGACCGCGGCCACCACCGGGCGCGCCTATCGCGCCAGGTTCGCCCTGCATCTCACCGTCGAGGACGGACTGGTCGTCCGCCACCACGTCTACGAGGACAGCCTCGCGGTGGCCCGCGCCTTCGCACCGTGACCGCCGGCCCGCTCATGACCCGGACACCAGCATCCGCACGGCCAGCGCCGTCATCACGCCGCTCGACAGCAGCACCGTCGCCAGCCGCCCACGACGCCCGGTCAGGGCCCGGCCCAGCAGGGCGCCGCCCCCCGCCAGCAGCAGCTGCCAGCTCGCGGACGCGACGAAGGCCGCCAGGACGAACACGCCTTGTTCCAGGGGCCGTACGGTCTCCTCGGCACGGCTGCCGAGCACCAGGGCGGCGAAGTAGATCACGGTGGTGGGGTTGAGCAGGGTGATCCCGAGCAGCGTCAGAAAGGCCCGCGCGGGGCTCGGCGGAGGCGGGTCGGCACGGGTGGCGAGCCGGTGGCCGCGGTACTGCCGTACGGCGGTGACGGTGCCGAGGACCGCGAGCGCCACCAGCACCAGGGCGGAGGCCCAGCGCAGCGGCCCGAGCACCGGTCGCAGCGCACCCGCGAGGGCGGAGCCGCCGACCGTGGCCAGGAGGGCGTAGAGCCCGTCGGCGGCAGCGACACCGAGCGCGGCGCAGACACCGGTCCGCAGGGACGTACGGGCGGAGAGGGAGACGAGATAGGCGCCGACCGCACCGACGGGGATGGCGATGCCGTACCCCGCGAGCAGTCCCGCGAGGAGCGCGGCGCTCATGAGCGGGGCAGCTTGGGCCTCCATGGACGGCCGGGCTGCTGCTGGACACGCACCGGACGAACGGCGGTGGCGGTCAGCGGCAGCGGGGCATCGGTTTTCAGCATGGCCAGATCCTGGGGGTGGCGGCCGTGCGGGGACAAGCGAATTTCCGAGGTGCGACGACTCGCCCCGGCCGGGCGGTGAATCCGACCCTCCGATTCGTGTCCGGGCAGCGGCGATCTCCGGCCATATCGCCCTCCCCACCGATCTGGCCGAACTTCTCGTCCCCTCATTAGATGCCCTGGGCATCTAATGAGGATCGGTACGACGCACCCTTCGTCTGCGAGGTCTGCCATGACAGAAACGGAACCGGTCGCCTTCCCCCGGAGCCGGACCTGTCCCTACCACCCGCCGACCGCCTACGACCCGCTGCGCAGCGCCCGGCCGCTCACCCGGATCACCCTCTTCGACGGCCGCCCGGCCTGGCTGGTCAGCGGTCATGCCGCAGCCCGCGCTCTGCTGCCCGACCCGCGTCTGTCCAGCGACCGGACCCGGCCCGACTTCCCCGCGCCCACGGAGCGCTTCGCGGGCGTACGGAACCGGAAGACCGCGCTGCTCGGCGTCGACGACCCCGAGCACCGCACCCAGCGGCGGATGGTGATCCCCGGCTTCACCCTCAAACGCGCCACCGAACTGCGCCCGCGCATCCAGCAGGTCGTGGACGAACGGATCGACGCGATGATCGCCCAGGGGCCGCCCGCCGAGCTGGTGAGCGCCTTCGCACTGCCCGTGCCGTCGACGGTGATCTGCGCCCTGCTCGGCGTGCCGTACGCCGACCACGACTTCTTCGAAGGGCAGTCCCGACGCCTCCTGCGCGGTCCGACGGCCGCCGACACCATGGACGCGTGCGACCAACTCGAGGTGTACCTCGGCGAGTTGATCGACCACAAACAGAAGCAGCACGAGCCCGGCGACGGCGTGCTGGACGAACTCGTCCACCAGCAGCTGCGCGACGGCGCGATCGACCGCCAGGAAGCGATCGCCCTGGCGATCATCCTGCTGGTCGCCGGCCACGAGACGACCGCCAACATGATCTCGCTCGGCACCTTCACGCTCCTCCAACACCCCGAGCGGCTTGCCGAGTTGCGCGACGATCCGGCGCTCCTGCCCACCGCGGTCGAGGAACTCATGCGGATGCTGTCGATCGCCGACGGTCTGCTGCGGTCGGCGACCGAGGACATCGAGGTGGCGGGGACGACGATCCGGGCGGGCGACGGCGTGGTCTTCGCGACCTCGGTCATCAACCGCGACGAGACCGTGTACGCCGACCCCGACACCCTGGACTGGCATCGGCCCGCCCGCCACCACGTGGCGTTCGGCTTCGGCATCCACCAGTGCCTCGGCCAGAACCTGGCCCGCGCCGAGCTGGAGATCGCCCTGCACACGCTCTTCGACCGGCTGCACACACTCCGCCTCGCCGCCCCCGCGGACGAGATCCCCTTCAAACCCGGCGACACCATCCAGGGGATGCTGGAACTCCCCGTGACCTGGTAAGAGGCTCCGGTCATGCACATCGACATCGACAAGGACGTCTGCATCGGCGCGGGCCAGTGCGCGCTGGCCGCTCCGGGCGTCTTCACCCAGGACGACGACGGCTACAGCACCCTCCTGCCCGGCCGGGAGGACGGCGGCGGCGACCCCATGGTCCGGGAGGCCGCCCGGGCCTGCCCCGTCTCCGCCATCACCGTGTCGGAGACGGTGGGCTGACGCACGGCGTACTGAGCTCGCCTGCCCCGCCCGACCTCAGCGGGACTCCAGCAGCAGTCGCGCCGCGTCGCGCGCCTCGGCGGCCGGCCGGGTGCTCCCGGTGATGCCCGCCGTGACCATGGCGCCCTCGGCCAGCAGGAACAGTGGGGCGGCCAGTGCGGCGGGCCGCCCCGCGTCGGCCACCAGCGAGGCGAGGTAGTCGCCGAACGCCCGCTTGTGCGCCCGTACTTGGGCCACCACCCGGTCCGAGGTGGCACCCAGTTCGCCGTACGAGTTGATCCACGCGCATCCGCGGAAGCCCTCCTCGCCGAACCACTCCTCCAGCCAGTCGAAGACCGCCAGGATGCGACGCTTCGGATCCGCCTCGCGCTCCACATGTGCGGCCAGTCGGCCGCGCCAGCGCTCGTCCCGCCGCTCCAGATAGGCCTCGACCAGCTGTTCCTTCGCCGGGAAGAGCTGGTAGAGCCGCTTCAGGGAGACCCCGGACGCGCCCCGGACGGCGTCCATCCCGACGGACTGGATGCCCCGCCCGTAGAACAGCTCCTCCGCTGCGTCCAGCACCCGCTCCCGGGCGACCGCGCTGTCCATGGACGACCACTCCTTGACGCGAGAACGGGCGTTCTCCTACGGTGACGATCGTACCGGAGAACGCTCGTTCTCCCTTGTCGGCCACGGAGGAAGACATGACCGACCGCCCGCCCCTGCCGCCCTTCACCCGCGAGAGCGCCGCCCAGAAGGTCCAGGCGGCCGAGGACGCCTGGAACACCCGCGACCCGCACCGGGTGGCGCTCGCCTACTCGCCGGACTCGGTGTGGCGCAACCGCGACACCTTCGTCACCGGCCGCGCGCAGATCGTCGAGTTCCTGACCGCGAAGTGGGCGCGCGAGCACGAGTACGCGCTGCGCAAGGAGTTGTGGGCCTTCGACGGCAACCGCATCGCCGTGCGGTTCCAGTACGAGTGCCGGGACGCGGACGGCCGGTGGTGGCGGTCGTACGGCAACGAGCTGTGGGAGTTCGACGAGCACGGGCTGATGACCCGGCGCGAGGCGAGCATCAACGACGTGCCCATCGAGGAGAAGCAGCGGCGCATCCTCGGCCCGCGGCCGGAAGCCGAACGGGGGCGGTCCTTCCCGCTTGAGTAGGGTGCGCGGAATGACCGAACCGGACGGGAAACCCTTCCTCTACGTCGTCGTCTGCGCCGCCGGGATCGCGGCGGACGTCAGCAGGCTGATCACCGCGGCCCAGGAGCGCGACTGGGAGGTCGGCGTGATCGCGACCCCCGTCGCGATGAACGGCTTCTTCGGCACCGCCGCCGTCGAGGCGCAGACCGGGCGGCGGATCCGCTCGGCCTGGCGCAGCCCGGGCGACCCGCGTCCCTTCCCGCCGCCGGACGCCGTCGTGGTCGCTCCGGCCACCTTCAACACCGTCAACAAGTGGGCGGCCGGGCTCGCCGACACCCTCGCGGTGGCGACCCTGTGCGAGACGTACGGCCTGGGCGTCCCGGTCGCCGCACTGCCGTGCGTGGCCGACGCGCTCGCGGCCCACCCCGCCTACCAGGACAGCCTCATACGACTGCGCGCCATGGGCGTGAAGTTCGGCGAGCCGTACTCCGGCGAGCCGGGGGAGGACGGTACCCGCCCGGAGTTCGGATGGGAGCGGGCGCTGGATCTTCTGGGGTGAGCCGGACGGTGACGGCCGGCCGGTTGGGCGGGAGAGCCGCTGTGGGAGTTGGAGCGCGGGCGAAGTCGTACGCTCCCTTTCGTACCCATCCCGAAGGCAGGAGCAGCAACGATGCAGTACGTGAAGCTCGGTTCGACGGGCCTGGACGTCTCGCGGATCTGTCTGGGCTGCATGACGTACGGCCTGCCGGACCGCGGCGTGCACGAGTGGACCCTCGACGAGGAGGCGTCACGGCCGCTGATCCGGCAGGCGTTGGAGGCGGGGATCAACTTCTTCGACACCGCCAACGTGTACTCGGACGGCACCAGCGAGGAGATCGTCGGCAAGGCGCTCGCCGACTTCGCCCGCCGTGACGAGTTCGTGCTCGCGACCAAGGTGCACGGCCGGATGCGGCCCGGAGCCAACGGTGCCGGACTTTCCCGCAAGGTGATCATGACCGAGATCGACCACAGCCTGAGCCGCCTCGGCACGGACTATGTGGACCTCTACCAGATCCATCGCTACGACCCGCACACCCCGGTCGAGGAGACGATGGAGGCCCTGCACGACCTGGTGAAGGCGGGCAAGGTGCGTTACATCGGGGCGAGTTCGATGTACGCCTGGCAGTTCTCGAAGATGCAGTACACGGCCGAGCGGCACGGCTGGACCAAGTTCGTCTCCATGCAGAACCACTACAACCTCCTTTACCGCGAGGAAGAGCGCGAGATGCTGCCGCTGTGCGCGGACCAGGGCGTCGGTGCCCTGCCGTGGAGCCCGCTGGCCCGCGGTCGCCTGACCCGCGACTGGGGCACGGTCACCGAGCGCAGCGCGAACGACAACTTCGGCAGCAACCTCTACCCGGAGGGCGACCGCACCATCGTCGAGGCCGTCACCCGCATCGCGGACGACCGGGGTGTCCCGCGCGCCCAGGTGGCCCTCGCCTGGCTGCAGCACCAGGAGACGGTGGCGGCGCCCATCGTCGGCGCGGCCAAGCCGCAGCACATCGAGGACGCCGTGGCCGCCGTCGAACTCGAGCTCAGCGACAAGGAGATCGAGGAGCTGGAGCGGCCCTACGCCCCGCACCCGATTCTCGGTCACTCCTGAGGGGCCGGCCCAGGGCGGGGATCCGCGCGGTGCGAACCACGTGCCGAACGGACCCCCGCCCTCCGGTTTTGTCGGCCCAATGGTTGGCGGATGAGTGGCGAAGAACGGTCTCAGGTGCGGTGGAGTGGCCGTTCAATGGTTGGCGCGAAGTCGACGCCCGAAGCAAGTGAATACCGTTCCCGTTTACGACCCCTGATATCGCGGCACGGTAAAGCTGCCGCAAAGGACCGCTATTGACCCGTTGTCAAACATCAGCGACCCGAACACAATGCACAAAACCGCGGGATGACTTGTTACGCCTCGTTGACCTGTGCAAAGGTGGCCTGGTCGGCGCACGGACAATCTCTCTTTGCCGTGTGCGCGAGGCCTCTCCCGTGCGCTCCTCATGCTCCAAAAGAGCTTCCCCTGGCGGGCGTTCGAGATGCCGAACCCTGTGCGGACGGACCCCGGCGCCTTGTCGGCGGCACCGCATACCCATTGGTATGGACTTTGTGCAGAACGCCCTCGGAGGAATGCCGCTGTGAAAGACGCAGGCCTGTCGAATTCCCCGACTCCCGCTCGTCCCTCCAACGCCACGGACGAGCAACTGAGCGCCGAGCTCAAGAAGTGGAGCGGGGCGACACCGGCGCTCCAACCAGTCGGTGAACTCCTGGACCGGCACTGGGAAGCGGCCTTCGCCTACGCACGGTTGTGCACCGACGGCGCCCGCCCCGCGGGAATGCTCACCACCGCCGCATTCACCCGGCTCTTCGGGGAAACGCTGCGCCAGAACGGGCCGACATCCGCCTGGCGGCCCCACCTGCTCGTCACCGTGCGCCGCATAGCGGCGGAATGGGACGCCGACGGCAGACGCGAGCTGCTGCACCCGGAGTTGAGAACCGAGGGCGGCGGGGACCGCATCACCGCCCGCCTGCTGCCGCCGGCCAACCGCCGCCTGCTGTCCGGGGCGTTCCAGCGGCTGCCCCAGTCGGCCCGCTGTCTGCTGTGGCACACCGAGGTCGAGTCCGAACCGCTCGGCATGCCCGCCGCACTGCTGGGCCTGGGCGAGGAGGACGCGGGCATCGAACTGCAGCGGGGCCGCGAGCGGTTGCGGGACGAGTGCCTCCAGATCCACCGCGAACTCGCTCCCGAGCAGGAGTGCCGTCACTACCTCCGGCTGCTGGACGTGACCTATCGGCGCGGCGGTGCCGGCCTCGACGCCGACCTGAGCGAACACCTGGAGCGGTGCAAGCACTGCCGGAACACCGCCGACCAGCTGCACCAGTTCAACCATGGCCTCGGCGGCGCGCTCGCCGAGGCGGTGCTCGGCTGGGGCGCGCACGCCTATCGGGAGGCGCGCGCACATGTGGACGACGCTCCCGAGGAAGCGCAGGCCCAGCGCCCGGCCGTCGTGGGCGAGTCCTTCATGAGCGCGACGCCGGCCCAGCCCCCGGCCGCCCCGGGCGAGGCCTTCGTCCCGGCGCCGGACACCCGGCCACCCGCCGTCGCGGGTGCGGCCTTCGAGGCGCCCCCGCGTCCGACCTCCGCACCCCGGGTCGGCCCGCGCTCCGCCTCCCGCCGTTCCGCCCACAAGGCCGCCCGCCGCGCGTCCCGCCGCAACCTCACCGCGGCCGTCCTGACCGTGAGCGGGCTGATCGTCCTCCCGCTGGCGTTGTGGTCCTCCCTCGGCTCCTCCGACGACAACCCCCAGGCCGACGACGGCCGCACCTCCGACGCCCCCGACACGGGTACCGCGACCTCCGACCCGTCCTGGGCCGGCTCCGGAGAGGGCGAGCAGGGCACCATGCGCGGCCGGCTGCACAACGTGGCGTCCGGGCTGTGCGTCGGCGTGGTCGGTGCGAAGGCCGTCAAGGACGCGGAGACCGAGCTCACCGACTGTTCCGCGGAGC
The DNA here is from genome assembly GCF_059026085.1 of Streptomyces sp. a15. Lineage (NCBI taxonomy): Bacteria > Bacillati > Actinomycetota > Actinomycetes > Kitasatosporales > Streptomycetaceae > Streptomyces > Streptomyces sp. A15. The sequence goes on from NZ_JBWLKM010000071.1 coordinate 38,865, forward strand.
CTTCGCAGCAGTGGTCGTACGACGCCGACGGGCTGCTGCGCAACGCGGACGCCCCCGATCTCTGCCTGGACTCCCACCTCGGCTACTCGGTGCGGCTCGCTCCGTGCGCGGGCGCGGAAAAGGCAGCCGACAAGAGCATCCGCTACGACTTCACCCTCCAGGGCATGCTGGTGCCGCGCTGGGACCAGGATCTGGCCCTGAGCCCCTCCGCCACCGACGGAGCGGGCTCGCTGGTCGTGAAGACCCGTGACGACAGCCCCGCGCAGCGCTGGGTGATCGACACCTCGAGGACCGACCTCCAGATGGAGGTGGTCAACTGGGGCGCGGACAGCACCCTGTCGAGGGTGCCCGGGCCCACGCCCGAGCCGTCGAGAACACCAAGCCCGAAGCCCACGCCCACACCCACGCCGTCCGCGACTCCGTCGACCCCCGAGGCCACGCCCACGCCCGCCCCCACGCCGACGTATCCGTATCCCACCAACGGGAACTGTTACTACAACCCGTACTACTGCTCCGGGTACGGCCAGGACGGCGGCCAGTACGGCGGCTGGTCCGGGTACGGCTACGGCGGCTACGGCTACGGCGGCGACGGCCGCGACCGCAACTGACCCGCCCCGTGACGGCGACCGGACGCTTCAGGCCCCGACGACCTGGAGCGACGCCCACAGCGCCACCACCGCGGGCACCAGCGCGGCCGGCGTGGCGAGCAGACCGAGCCGGGTGAACTCCTTGAGCCCGACCTCGTGCCCCTGCCCGTGCGCGATGCGCCGCCACAGCAGCGTGGCCAGCGACCCGGCGTAGGTCAGGTTCGGCCCGATGTTCACCCCGAGCAGCACCGCGAGGAGCGCGCCCGGGCCGGCCGAGGCGGTCAGCGGCAGCAGGACCAGGACCGCGGGCAGGTTGTTGATCAGGTTCGCCAGTACGGCGGCCAGGGCGGCGATGCCGAGCAGCGCGGCCAGTCCCGTCCCCTCCGGCAGCGCGTGCCGCAGCGCGTCGGCGAGGCCGTTGTCGACCACCGCGCGCACGACGACTCCGAGCGCGAGCACGAACGCCAGGAAGGCCGGCGCCGCCGCCCGCACCACGGTGAGCGGGGTGGCCCGCCGCCGGACGAGAGCCCGTCCCGCCAGGACCAGCGCCCCCGCCAGCGCGGCCCAGGCCGGCTCGACGCCGAGGGCCGAGGTCACGACGAACCCGGCCAGCGTGCAGGCGACGGTGACGAGCGCGAACAGCGGCAGCTCCGGAGCCTCGGCGGTCACGGGGGAGTGGGTGACCTCGTCCAGGTCGCGCTCGAAGAAGCGCCGGAAGACCGCGTACTCGGCGACGATCGCGACCAGCCAGGGCAGCGCCATCAGCGCGGCGAAGCGCGTGAAGCTCAGCCCGCTCGCCGCGAACGCCAGCAGGTTGGTGAGGTTGGAGACCGGCAGCAGCAGCGAGGCCGTGTTCGACAGGTGCGCGCACGCGTAGACGTGCGGCCCGGCCCGGACTCCCATGCGGGCGGCGGTGGCGAACACCACCGGCGTCAGCAGCACCACGGTGGCGTCCAGACTCAGCACCGCCGTGATCGTCGACGCCAGCACGAACACCCCGGCCAGCAGCCGCCCGGGCGAGCCCGCCGCCCGACGGGCCAGCCACGCCCCGCACGCCTGGAAGAGCCCCTCGACGTCGCAGAGGTGGGCCAGCACCAGCACCGCGGCGAGGAACCCGATCACCGGCCCGAGCTGCTCGGCCTCCGCCCGCGCGTGCGCCGGCGAGATCACCCCGGTCACGATCACCACTCCCGCCGCCGGGACGGCCAGCACCGCCTCCGGCCATCCGTTGGGGCGAAGTACGGCCCAGGCGAGGACGGCGACGAGCAGAGCGACGGACAGGGCTTCGGCGAGCGGGGTGTTCAGGGCGGATCCTTCGGAACGTGATCAGATGCTGCCCGGCCATCGAAGCAGGCGACGGTAAGAGGCAGGAATGGACCCCGCCCAGCGGCGACGGCTCAGGGGGCCGTCCCGGCGGCGAACACCGTCAGGAACACCGAGGACGCGTTGCCGGACACCGGCACCTGCCCCGCCGTCCACGCCACCTTCAGCGGGTCCCGCTCGTCCGGCGGCGTCACCAGCAGCGACTCGGGAGTGGCCGCCCGCGCCCCGCTGACCTCGGGATTGGAGAACGACAGCCCGGCCCAGGCGCTCTTCCCCGGCGCCAGCGTGACCGTCACGGGCGTGTCTGCGGAGCGCTTCGGGTCCGGGCCCAGCTGCTTGCCGGACGCGTCCAGGAAGGCGGCGCCCGGATAGCCGCGCACGGTGCACGTCCGGTCGGAGGCATTGGCCAGGACGACCGGGAAGTTCCACTGCCCGGCCCCCGGGTCGTTGCGCCCGACGGACGCGCGCAGCTCGGAGGTGTGGCAGCGGGTGCTCACGGCGGTGGGGGAGTCCTCGGCCGTGGGCGAGGCAGGGGGCGAGGTGGTGGGCGAGGTGGTGGGCGGGGCGGCGGACCCGCTGGGAACGCGACTCGGCGTGGGGTCGGCGGGTGCGGCCGGAGCAGTCGTACGGCCCTCGGTCGCGGGCGCGGCCGTACCGGCCACCTTCTGCGGCGGGCTCGCCGTGCCGTCACCGCCGCCGCAGGCGGTCAGCAGGCCGAGCACCGCGACCGCGCCGGCGAGCCGGGCCGCCCGCGACACGCCCTGGGACGTCTTCGCCATGTCTGTCCACACTCCCGGAAACTCCTCGCACGCGTGACACACGTGCGTACGGCGCCTTGTGCCCCGTCACTGAGGTCCGATGCGGCCGGGGACGGAAAAGTTCGCCCGTCACCCCAGGGAATCACGGCGGTCTCCCAGCCGTATGGAATCCAGGACGCGGTCGGTCGCGGTCGCACCGCCGCTCTGCCGGATCTGCACATACACCTGTGGCTGCCCGCCGCCGTCCGCCGACGTGAGCCCGGCCTCCGTGACGGACCCGCCGCCCGGGCAGTCGCTCCAGCCGCGGACCCTGCCGTGCCAGACACGGCCGGTGTAGGCGCGGGCGCCGTCGTAGCGGCAGCCGGGGTGGGCGAGGGCGGCGACCCGGGCCGTGACGTCGCCCCGCTCGCTCAGGCCGACGAACACGCCGTTCACGTCCGCGCCGAGGTCCTGCCACTTGTCCAGGTGGTCCGCGACGACGAGCCCCGGCTCCTGCCCCGCGGGCAGACCGAGCACCCGCGGATCCCACCCCGAGTCGCGCAGCTGCCGCCCCCACGCGCCGGGTACCTCGGCGGCGATCCGGCCGGTCGCGTCCTCGACCCGTACGTCGGCGTCCCCGGAGGACCGGCTCACCAGCGCGGCCGTCACACCGGCGGCCACGACCGTGAGTACTACGGCGGCCGACGCGACGCCCTTCGCGGACACGCGGTGAGGCCGGCCGGCCACCTGGGACGCCAGCCGCTCCAACTCCCCGGCGAAGGCCCGGGCATCGGGCCAGCGCCGCTCCCGGTCCGGGTGCAGCGCCCGCATCAGGGCGCGCCGGACACCGGGATCCAGGCCCGGACGCAGCCGGTCCGGGCGCACCACCTTGCCGGGCGGGCCCGGAACCGTGCCGGTGACCAGGTGGTAGCCGACCGCGCCGAGGCCGTACACGTCGGCGCGCTCGTCGATGCCCGCGCCGGGCTCGGCCTGCTCGGGCGGCCGGTACCGTTCCTGTGGACTGAGCAGGAGTGAGTCCGCTCAGCCGCACGCCCCGAACGGTCTTGGGCGCTCCCCCAGACTT
>NZ_JBWLKM010000072.1:0-41401 GCF_059026085.1 Streptomyces sp. a15
CCTCCCCTCCCCCCCCCCCCCTCCCCCCCTTCTCCCCCCCCCCCCTCCCCCCTCCTCCTCCCCCCCTCCCCCCCCCCCCCCCCCCCAACCCAGTCGACGTCAGGGCGCGAAGTCCAGCAGTACCTTGCACGACCGGCTCCGGTCCGCCGCCAGCGCGAACGCCGACTCGGCCTCCCGGACGGGCACCACCGCGCTGATCAGCTCGTCGAACACCGGCTCCGCCGCGAGCAACGCCAGCGCGTCGTCGAACTCGCCGTCGAAGCGGAAGGCGCCGCGCAGTTCTATCTCGCGGCTGACGACGAGGTTCCCGGCGAAGGGGCTCGGCCCGGGCGACAGCATGCCGAGCTGGACGAGGACCCCGCCGCGCCGCACCAGGCGGAGGCAGGTGTCGAGGCCCTCGGCCGCCCCGGACGCCTCGACGGCGGCGTCGACCTCCGCGGGCCACCCGGGATCCGCCGGGTCGTCCGCCCGTACGAGGGTGTCGGCGCCCGCGGCCGAGGCGTACGCCAGGGCCGCCGGGAGCAGGTCCGTCACCGTCACGTGGGCGGCGCCCGCGGCCTTGGCCGCCGCGACCACCAGAGAGCCGATCGGCCCGGCGCCGGTGACCAGGACGTGCCGGCCCCGCACGTCCCCGGCCCGCCGGACCGCGTGCAGTGCCACCGACAGCGGTTCGGCGAGCGCGGCCCGGCGCAGCTCCAGGCCGGCCGGGAGCGCCCTGACCTGGTCGGCGGGTACGACCACGTGAGCCGCGAACCCGCCCTGTACGTGCGGAAACCGTGCCGCGCTGCCCAGATAGCGCGTGTCCCGGCAGACGTTGCGGCGCCCGTCCGCGCACTCCGGGCAGACCCCGCAGGGTGTGGCCGGGTGCACGGCGACTGCCGTACCGGCAACCGGCCCTGACGCGCCGGCACCGTACGAGACGATCGTTCCGACCACCTCGTGGCCGAGCACCATCGGCTCCTTGAGGCGGAAGTCGCCGACCCCGCCGTGCCGCCAGTAGTGCAGGTCGGACCCGCACACCCCGCCGTACCGTACGGCCACGAGCGCCTGGCCGGGGCCGGGGTCCGGTACCGCCAACTCCTCGACCCGCAGGTCACCCTGGCCGTGGATCACGCAACCCAGCATCAAAGCCTCCCGGAGGTCACAGCACGCTCGTCATGCCGCCGTCGACATACAGCACCTGTCCGCCGACGAAGTCCGCGGCGGGCGAGGCGAGGAACAGCACCCCGCCCACCAGGTCCTCCGTACGGCCCCAGCGGCCGGCCGGGGTGCGGCGCCGTACCCACGCGCTGAACTCCTCGTCGTCGACGAGAGGCCGGGTCAGCTCGGTCTCGATGTAGCCGGGGCCGAGGCCGTTGACCTGGACGCCGTGCGGACCCCAGTCCGCGCACATGCCCTTGGTGAGCATCTTCAGGGCGCCCTTGGTGGCCGCGTAGGGCGCGATGCCGGGGCGGGCCACCTCGCTCTGCAGCGAGCAGATGTTGATGATCTTGCCGTGGCCGCGTTCCGTCATCCGGCGGGCGGCTTCCCTGCCGACCAGGAAGGCACTGGTCAGGTTGGTGTCCAGGATCCGGTGCCAGTCGGAGTCGGTGAACTCCAGGAGCGGGGCGCGCAGTTGCATGCCCGCGTTGTTGACCAGGATGTCGAGCGGGCCGACCCGTTCCTCCACATCCGCTATGCCGTCCGCCACCGACGGCCCGTCGGTGACGTCGAACACGGCCGTGTGCACCTCACCGGGCAACTCGGCGGCGGCCTTGGTGAGCCGCTCGCCGTCCCGCCCGTTGAGGACGACCCGGCAGCCCGCCTGAGCGAGGCCGCGGGCCAGTGCGAGTCCGATGCCCCGGCTGGAGCCGGTGACCAGGGCGGTCCGGCCGCCGATGTCGAACAAGGGGTGACTCATCGCCGTACTCCTAGATGATCAGCGAGAGGAGGAGGACCACACCGCCCGCGACCACGGAGATGATCGTCTCCATGACGGACCAGGTCTTGAGGGTCTGGCCGACGCTCAGGCCGAAGTACTCCTTCACCAGCCAGAATCCGGCGTCGTTGACATGGCTGAAGAAGAGCGAGCCGGCGCCGATGGCCAGGACGAGCAGGGCCGTGTGGGTCGTCGACATGTCGGCCGCGAGCGGGGCGACCAGGCCGGCCGCCGAGATCGTCGCCACGGTCGCCGAACCGGTCGCCAGCCGGATCGCCACCGCGATCAGCCAGGCCAGGAGCAGGGCGGGGATCGACCAGTCCTTGGAGATGTCCAGGATCATCTGGCCGACGCCGGAGTCGATCAGCGTCTGCTTGAAGCCGCCGCCCGCGCCGACGATCAGCAGGATGCCGGCGATGGGCGCGAGGCCCTTCTCGACGAGTTGCGAGACCCGATCCTTGGCGAACCCGGCAGGGCGCAGGAGGGTGAAGATGCCGACCAGCACGGCGGCGAGCAGGGCGATCAGCGGAGAGCCGATGACGTCGAAGGTGCGCTGCACATCGTGCGCCGGGTCGTCGATGACAATGTCGACCAGGGCCTTGGACAGCATCAGGACGACCGGCAGCAGGATCGTGGCGAGGGTCGCGCCGAAGCCGGGACGCCTCTCCAGTTCCTCGGAGGCGCGCTGCGGGATCATGCGTTCGGGGGCCGGGACGTCAACCCAGCGGGCCGCGTACCGGGCGAACAGCGGACCGGCGATGATCACGGTCGGTATGGCGACGAGCACGCCGAGCGCCAGCGTGACGCCCAGGTTGGCCTTGACCGCGTCGATCGCGACCAGCGGGCCGGGGTGCGGCGGGACCAGACCGTGCATCACGGACAGACCGGCGAGCGCTGGGATGCCGATGCGCATGAGCGAGTAGTTGCCGCGCTTGGCGACCATCAGCACGACCGGGATCAGCAGCACCACGCCGACCTCGAAGAACAGCGGCAGTCCGATCACCGAGGCGATCAGCACCATCGCCCACGGCATGGTGCGGCCGCTCGCCTTCGCCAGGATCGTGTCGACGATCTGGTCGGCGCCTCCCGAGTCGGCGAGCATCTTGCCGAGGATCGCGCCGAGGGCGATCAGCACGCCCACGCCGGCCACGGTGGACCCGAGCCCGGTGGTGAAGCTGGTGATCGCCTTGTCGAGCGGCGCCCCGGCGAACGCGCCGAGCGCCAGTGACCCGATGGTCAGCGACAGAAATGCGTGGAGCTTGAACTTGGTGATGAGCAGGACGATGACGGCTATGCCCGCCAGGACGGCGATACCCAGCTGAGCGTGGCCGGCCGAGGTGATCGGCTCGGGTGCGTCCGCTGCCAGCATCTCGACACTGAGTCTGGTCACAGGGGATTCCCTTGCAAGTACGGGGAGGGGGGAGGGGTGTTACTGGGGAGGGGAGTTGGGGAGGGGTGTTACCGGGACACGTCGGGGAGGACGCTCAGTGCCTCGGCGGCCCGCTCGGTGATCTCCTCGGGGCTTCCGGAGACGTCCACGGCGACTCCCGCCTCGTCCGCCTGGAGCGGCTGGAGCGTGGCGAACTGGGAGTCCAGCAGCGCGGTCGGCATGAAGTGGCCCTGCCGGTGCGCCATGCGCTCCTCGATGAGCTTCCGGTCGCCCGCGAGGTGCACGAACACGACACCGGGAGCGGCGGCCCTGAGCCGGTCGCGGTAGGACCGCTTCAGCGCGGAGCAGCTGACCACCCCGCCGAGCCCGGCCCGCTCGTGCGCCCAGGCGCCGATGGCGTCGAGCCACGGCCACCGGTCCGCGTCCCCGAGGGGGGTGCCGGCCGACATCTTGTCGATGTTGGCCTGGGGGTGGAAGTCGTCGCCCTCGGCGTAGGGAACGCCCAGCCGGGCCGCGAGCAGGGGACCGATCGTGGTCTTGCCCGTGCCGGCGACGCCCATCACCACGACGACGTGAGGGGTACGCATCACTGCCTCGCTGTCTTCCTCGACATCCGACGTCGGCATCTGACGTCGGCCACACTGAAACCTATTAGGTACGACGAATTCAAGAGTCTGTGACAAATAAGTCTGACTTTTTGTTCCTGTGATCTGCCCCGTACGCTGAGTGCATGAGCACATCGGGCCGGGGGCTGCACGGCCGCGTACTGGAAACCCTCGGCCCCGCGATCACCGCGGGCGAGTACCCGCCCGGCAGTGTCCTGCGCACCGACGAGCTGGCCCAGAGTTTCGACGTCTCACGCTCCGTGATGCGCGAGGCGGTCCGCGTCCTGGAGTCCATGCACCTCGTCGAGTCCCGCCGCCGCGTGGGCGTGACGGTCCGTCCCGCGAACGAGTGGAACGTCTTCGACCCCCAGGTCATCCGCTGGCGCCTGGCCGGCGCCGACCGCCCCCGCCAGCTGCGCTCCCTCACCGTCCTGCGCTCCGCGATCGAACCGGTCGCCGCGGGCCTCGCCGCCAAGTACGCCACGGCCGACCAGTGCGCCGAACTCACCGAGTGCGCCCTGGGTATGGTGGCCCACTCGCGAGGCCACCAGCTCGAGGGCTACCTGGTCCACGACATCGCCTTCCACCGCGTCATCCTCAACGCCTGTGGCAACGAGATGTTCGCGCGTCTCGGCGACGTCGTCGCCGAGGTCCTCGCCGGCCGCACCCACCACGAGGTCATGTTCGACGACCCCGACCCGGCCGCCGTCACCCTCCATGTCCAGGTCGCGGAAGCGGTCCGCGCGGGCGACGCCGTCCGCGCGGAGGCGCTGACCCGCGAGATCACCGTGGGCGCGCTTCAGGAACTGGACATCCTCGCGCCGTAACCGGGTCCGGGACAGACGCTGGTCGAGGGTCCGGACAGGCCTAGTCGAGGAAGGTCCCGTCCACGTACACCCATGCGCCGTCCACCCGCTCGAACCGGCTCCGCTCGTGCAGCGAACCGCCCCGGTACGAGGCCCGGAAGGTCACGGTCCCGGTGGTGTGGAACGCCGATCCCTCGCTCGTGGCGAGGATCTCCAGACGGGTCCAGCGCATGCCGGGGTCGAACTCGACCCGGGGCGGCCGGGTCCGGGGGTGCCAGGTGCGCAGCAGGTATGCCTCGTCGCGCTGCACGAAAGCGCTGTAGCGCGAACGCATCAGCGATTCCGCGGTCGGCGCCGCGGCCTCACCCCGGTGGAATCGGCCACAGCACTCTGCATACGTCTCCCCAAGATCGCAAGGGCACGAGGGCTTGTGAGCAGGGGCGGAAGGGCTCTGGGACCGGAGATGCGAGGTACGTCGGGGCATGACCACCATTCTGCTAGAACATCGCCTGTGGGAAACCTGTGAAGCACCTGTTGCGACGTGCGCACATCGTGTGCGAGTCATGCGCGGCACCCTCCATCGAACCCCCCTCAGGCGTGGCGTGAAGACGCCTTGTTGTCCAACTCTTTGCACTCCACCGTGGGTTCAGCACTTGAGCATCAGGAGTCACAAGCGTGTGCGCTTGTCCCGGGCGGCCGTCCGTCCGGGCACTGACGGGGGAAGCTGATGCGGTGTCCGCGGACCGGCGCGCCTTCGCGCGTCGGGGACCTTCCGCCTGCACCGTGACGAAACCTCTCCTTTCTGCCGTCTCTTGGTGCCTGTCGATCGGTGCCCGAAAAGGGATTGGAGGGGGAATGCCGACGAATGCAGTGAACGCCGCCAGGCCGACGTATCCCGGCGTCTATGTCGAAGAGCTTCCCAGCAGCACCCGCACCATCTCCGCCGTGACCACGTCGGTGACCGCCTTCGTGGGACACACCCGGCGGGGTCCGCTGAACGAGCCGGTGCGCGTCACCGGCTTCACCGAGTTCGAGCGGCGCTTCGGCGGGCTCGGCTCGAAGAGTGCCCTCGCCTACGCGGTGCACCAGTTCTTCGGCAACGGCGGCACCGTCGCCGTGATCGTCCGGGTGGCCAAGGCCGGCAGCGGCAAGGCCGCCTGCGTCGTCCTGGAGTCCACCGAGGGCCACAGCGAGAGCCGCGTGCTCGAGGTCCACGCCAAGGAACCCGGCGTGTGGGGCAACGGCCTGCGCGTCGCCGTCGACTACGACACCCCCGACCCCGACGCGACCTTCAACCTGCGCGTCTACGACGCCAAGGGCGACGCCCGCGAGAGCTTCACCGGGCTGTCCATGGACGCCTCGAACGGGCGGTACGCGCCGACCGTGATCAACGCGGGGTCGCGGCTCATCCGCGTCGAGGCCGTCGGCGAGGGGCGCCCCGACCCGTCCGGCACCGTCTCCAAGCCGTTCGGGCACGAACTGCCCGACCTGGCCGTCGACCTGACCGTCAAGATCGGCGACGTGGAGCGGGAGTTCACCCTCTACGACCCCGACTGCGACGGGGAAGCCCCCTCCAGCGTGGCCGAGTTGGCGCTGCTGCTCGAACGCAAGCTGCGGGCGCTGCCCGACGCCCCGGGCAAGCACGCCTTCGCGGGCGCCGAGGTCACCGCCTTCGGCCGGCGCGTCCAGGTCGTCGCGGGCTCCACGGACCCCGAGGACGTCGTCCGCTTCGTCGGCGAGTGCGCCAACGACCTGGGCCTGGAGGCCTCGGTCAACCCGCCGGTCTTCCCGCTGGAGGGTGGCGAGGACGGCGAGGCGCCCGGACCGCGTGACCTCATCGGCTCCGAGGCCGACAAGACCGGCATCCAGGCCCTGCGCGGCGTCGCCGACGTCAACCTGCTGGCGCTGCCCGAGCTCGCCTCGTACGAGAAGACCGAGGACATGCTCACGGTCGTCTCGGCGGCCCAGCGGCTGTGCCAGGAGCGACGGATCTTCCTGCTGGTCGACGCGCCCAGCACCTGGGTGAGTGTCGACACGGCACGGGCCGGCCTCTCGGCCTTCGACGCCGTCCGCGGCAACCACGCGGGTCTGTACTTCCCGCACCTGCAGCTCACCGACCCGCTCACCGGGCGGCTGCGCTCCTTCCCGCCGTCCGGCGCGGTCGCGGGCGTCATCGCGCGCACCGACTCCGAGCGCGGCGTGTGGAAGGCGCCGGCCGGCACCGAGGCGCGGCTCGCGGGCGTGCACTCGCTCACCGTCGACCTGACCGACCGCGAGACCGGGCTGCTCAATCCGCTCGGCGTCAACTGCCTGCGGACCTTCCCGGTGACCGGACCGCTGGTGTGGGGCGCACGCACCCTCGAGGGCTCCGACGCGCTCGACAGCGAGTGGAAGTACGTGCCCGTGCGGCGGCTCGCGCTGCACGTGGAGGAGAGCCTCCAACGCGGCCTGCAGTGGGTGGTGTTCGAGCCCAACGACGAGAGCCTGTGGCAGCAGATCCGGCTCGGCGCCTCCTCGTACCTGCACACGCTGTTCCGCCAGGGCGCCTTCAAGGGCAGCACCCCGCGCGAGGCGTACTTCGTCAAGTGCGACCACGAGACCACGACGAACGAGGACGTCGCCAACGGCGTCGTCAACGTCCTGGTGGGCATCGCGCCAGTCCGGCCGGCCGAGTTCGTCGTCGTCAAGATCCAGCAGACGTCGGGGCAGTTCGCGCTCTAACGCCCACGGAAATTTGGAGAGCTGAAGGAATCCGATGGCTGAGTTCACGGTCAACGCGCATCGATTCGACCCCTACAAGAACTTCAAGTTCCTGGTTCTGTGGGACGGTCGTACGGTCGCCGGCATCAGCAAGATCAGTCCGCTGAAGCGGACCACGGAGGTCGTCAAGCACCGCCACGGCGGCGACCCCTCCTCCCCGCGCAAGTCGCCGGGCCGCTCCGAGTTCGAGGGCGTCACCCTGGAGCGCGGAGTCACCCACGACCCCGAGTTCGACCGCTGGGCCAACAAGGTCTGGCAGGTCGGCGCGGGTCTCGGCTCCGAGGTGTCCCTGGCCGACTTCCGCAAGGACATCGTCATCCAGGTCCTCAACGAGGCCGGGCAGGTCGCCGTCTCGCACAAGCTCTACCGGACCTGGCCCAGCGAGTACCAGGTCCTCGGCGAACTCGACGCCAACGCCAACGCGGTGGCCATCCAGTCGCTGAAGCTCGAGTGCGAGGGCTGGGAGCGGGACTACGAGGTGCCCGAACCGGAGGAACCGTCGTTCCTCAACCCGGCATGAACCGGGCGTAGTCGATCGGATCGGGGGAGGACATGGCGATCACCGGGGCGGCCGAACTGCTGGCCGCCTGGGAGGCGGGACTGGCCGAGGCGCCGGTCGGGCGCGCGCTGCTGCTGCACCGTGCGGCCCGGCCCGACGTCGACGCCGGGCGGCTGCCCTCGGTGCCCGTCGGCGAGCGCGAGGCGGACCTGTTCGCGCTGCGCCGGGCGCTGTTCGGCGAGCGGATGCAGGTACGGCTGGAGTGCGCGGCGTGCGGCGCGGACATGGAGTTCGAGCTGGACGCCGGGGACTTGGCCGGTTCGCTGGGCGGGCGCGGCGAGCACGTCGTGCGGGTCCAACAGGGCGGCTGGGACGTCGAGTTCAGGCTGCCCGGGGTCGCCGACCTGGCGGCGGTGGCCCGTGCCGCGGACCCGCGTACGGCGCTGCTCGCGCGGTGCCTGGTCTCGGCGACGCACGACGGGAGCGCGGTGCCGGCCGGGGAGCCGGCGGCGGGGGAGTTGCCCGCGGCCGTGCAGCGCCGGATCGCCGAGGCGGTCGAGGCGGCCGATCCGGGCGCCGACCTGACGCTCAACGTGGCCTGCCCCGAGTGCGGGCAGGCCACCCGGGCCGAGCTCGACATCGCCTCCTATCTGTGGACCGAACTGGACGCCTGGGCGCGCGACGTGCTCCTCGACGTCCATCTGCTCGCCACCGCGTACGGCTGGAGCGAGCCGGAGATCCTGGCGCTCAGCCCGCTGCGGCGCCGCTACTACCTGGAGCTGTGTGCGGATGTCTGACTCCTCTGCCGAGCGGTCGGGGCCCGACTTCCTCGACCGGCTGATCGCCCGGCACGCCGCACCGGCCACCGCCCCGCGCCCAGGCGCCGGGCGGGTGCGGCCCCGGCTGCCCGGCCCCTTCGAACGGGTCGAGGCGGTCCGGGCCCAGGCGGCGACGCCGGACGAGGACGGGCTGCTGTGGCCCTCCACCACGCCGACGGTCCTGCCGCCACCGGACGCGCCGCGCCCGGCCGCGACCGGCGAGGCCCGGGTGTACACGGAACGGGAGCGGACCGTCGTACGCACCGAACGGGCGCCCGCCGAACCGGCCTCGCGCCCTGCCGCGCAGGCCGCCCCGGAGATCCCCCTGCTGCGGCCCGCCGCGCCCCTCGCACCGCGGCAGGTGCCCTCCGCCGCCGTGCGGCGCGCGGCGGGACAAGGGCGCTCCGACCGGGGCGCCGACCGGCCCGCGGCCTCCGTGCCCACCCCCCCGGGTGCGGACGCCGCTTCCCCCGCCGTCGTGTCCGCGGCGCTGCGCCCCGCCGCCGCGGACACGACGGCAGCACGGGACGCCGTACGCCAGGCCGCGGCCCGGCGACCCGCGCGGGCGGCCGAGCAGGTGGTGCAGGTGCAGATCGGGCGGCTGGAAGTGACGGCGGCCGGGTCGCCGTCCGGCGGCGCGCGGCAGCGGCGGACGCCGCAGGCGGGGCGTGCGGGGGCGACCGTGAGCCTCGCGGAGTACCTGGCACGGGGGCGCGAGTGAGCCGCGCACAGGCAGCAGTGGGACGAATTCGGCTGGATGGAACCGAGGGACTGACGTCATGAGCAACGCACTGGCCATCGCCCATGTCACCCAGGCCCTCGCCCTGCTGATCGAGAACAACGTGGGGCCGGAGTTCGGCGAAGCCGTCAAGGTCGAGCCGCGCAAACCGCCGGCCGACGCGCAGGCCGAGCCGACCATCTCTGTGTTCCTCTACCAGGTCACGCCCAACACCTCGCAGCGCAACAACGACCTGCCGACGCGCGCGTCGGACGGCACCCTGGTCAAGCGGCCCGCCGCGGCACTCGACCTGCACTACCTGATCAGCGCGTACGGCGAGGAGACGGAACTGGTCGGGCAACGGCTGATCGGCTCCGTGATGCGCACCCTGCACGAGATACCGATCCTGCCGAAGGACGTCGTCGAACAGGCCGGTGAGCGGCCCTACCTGGCCGGGAGCGACCTCGCCGAGGCGGCACAGCGCGTGCGGTTCACGCCGACGGTGATGGACATCGACGAGACGTCGAAGCTGTGGGGGATGCTCCACCAGACCCCGTACTCGCTGTCCGTGGTCTACCAGGCGGCCCTCGTCTTCATCGACGGCCGCCAGACGCCGGTGCCGGCGAAGCCGGTGGAACGGTCCGACGTGCGGGTGGTGCCGTTCGTGGCGCCGGTCACGGAGGCGGAGACCGAGACCGAGGATCCCGTCTCGCGGCCCGCGCCTGCGTCTGCCAAGCAGGCCGTGAAAGCCCCTGCGAAGACCGCGGCCAAGACGGTGGCCAAGGCCCCGGCCGCCCGGACCCGGAAGTCCGCCCAGGCGGGCAAGGCCGCGCAGCCGGAACCCCGCAAGCGCACCGCTCGGCGGGCCGACGGCGAAGGCACGGAGAACTGAGACCAGATGGGGACGACGGGGGCAGGTGAGGACATGGGGACGAACGAGCCGGATACGCCGGGTACGCCGGGCGTGACGGGAACGGCCGACGGGGCGGGCGCGCGGGACGGCGGCGCGGCGCTGATGGCGGAGATCCGGCGCGTGCTGTCCCGCGTCGACGCCCACGCGGCGGGCGAGGACGGCCGGGGAACCGAGGCCCCGGTGCCGACGACCCCGTCCGTCACCGAGCCTTCGGCCGACCCGCTCGACGCACTGTTCGCCTGCTTCGGCCTCACCCCCTTCGAGCGCGACCTGATCCTCCTCACCGCCGCCGACGAACTGGACCCCACGACCGCCGCCCGCTGCGCCGCGGCCTCGGGCGACCCGCAGCGGGCGTTCCCCACCTTCGCGCTCGCCCTGGCCGCGCTGGCCGAGCCGCACTGGAGCGCCCTCACGCCCGTCGCGCCGCTGCGCCGCTGGCGGATCGTCGAACTGGACGACGAGTCACGGCTGACCACCTCCCGGCTGCGGCTCGACGAGCGCATCCTGCACTTCCTGCTGGGCTCGCCCTACCTGGACGCCCGGCTGCACGGCCGCCTGCGCCGCACCCCCGCGCCGGACCGCCTGCCGCCGTCGTACGACCTGGCCGCGAGCCGGGTCGCCGAGGGATGGGTGACGGGGAGCGACGTGCCGGTCGTCGAGGTGACCGGCGGGGACCTGCGTAGCCGCGCCGACATCGCCGCCGCGGCGGCCGCCCGGTCCGGGCTCGGGATGTACGCGATGGGCGCCGAGGACATCCCGGCGGACCCCGCCGAACGGGACGCGCTCGCCCGGCTGTGGCAGCGCGAGGCGATCCTGCTGCCCGCCGCGCTGCTGGTGGAGGCGGGTGAACTGGACCGTGACCAGCGGGCGGCCGCCGAGGCGTTCCTGGCCGGGACCGCCGTACCCGTCGTGGTGTCGAGCGAGGACCCGCTGCGCACGGACCGCCCGCACGGCGCGCGGGTGTCCGTGCCGCGTCTCGATGACGAGGAGCAACTCGCCCTGTGGGCCGACGCGTTCCACCCCGTCGCGGACCTGGACGACACCGAACTCCGGTCCCTGATCGCCCAGTTCCAGCTGCCGCCGCACGTCGTACGGTCCGCGGCCGCCACCGTACGCCGCCGGCTGCCGTACGAGGACCGGCTCGACCCCGCCCAACTCGCCTGGCGGGCCGGGCTGGAGGAGGCCCGCATCGGCATGGACGAGCTGGGCCGCCGCATCGAACCGCAGGCCGGCTGGGACGACCTCGTCCTGCACGAGCGGCAGACCAGCGTGCTGCGCGAGATCGTCGCGCACGTCCGGCAGCGGGCGACCGTCCACCAGGAGTGGGGATTCGCGGCGACCCTGCGCCGCGGTCTCGGAGTCACCGCGATGTTCGCGGGCGGCTCCGGCACCGGCAAGACGCTGGCCGCCGAGGTGATGGCGAAGGAACTGGGCCTCGACCTGTTCGTGATCGACCTCTCGCAGGTCGTGAGCAAGTACATCGGCGAGACGGAGAAGAACCTCCGCCGCGTCTTCGACGCCGCCGAACGCGGCGGCGCGCTGCTCCTGTTCGACGAGGCCGACGCCCTCTTCGGCAAGCGCAGCGAGGTCAAGGACAGCCACGACCGCTACGCCAACCTCGAGGTCAGCTACCTGCTGATGCGGATGGAGGCCTACCGGGGCCTCGCCATCCTCACCACCAACATGAAGAAGGCCCTCGACACGGCCTTCCTGCGCCGCATCCGCTTCGTCGTCGACTTCCCCTTCCCGGCGGAGGACGAACGCGCGGAGATCTGGCGCCGCGTGCTGCCGCCCCAGGCCCCCGTGAAGGACATCGACCCCGCGCTGCTGGCCCGGCTCACCGTCGCGGGCGGTTCGATCCGCAACATCGCGCTGTCCGGAGCGTTCCTGGCCGCCGAGGAGGGCGATCGCCTCCAGATGCGGCACATGCTCGCCGCGGCCCGCACGGAGTATCTGAAGCTGGAGCGCTCCCTGACGCCCACGGAGGTCCGGGGATGGGTGTGACGCGGATGGGCGGGAACGGTGGGACTGGTGGGAACGGTGCGAGCAAGGCGCCCTCGGCGATACGCGTGGACATCGGGGAGCTGGTGCTCGACGGCTTCCGCGCCGACCCCGAGCACGTCTCGGCCGCCTTCGAACGCGAACTGACCCGCCTGGTCCGGGAACACGGCGTACCGCTGGCGGCCGACGGCGCCCTCACCGTCGACGCGCTGACCGGCCTCGCGCCCCTGCCCGCCGGCCTGTCCGCCCGCCGCCTCGGCCAGGAACTGGCGCGGGCCGTGCACGAGGGCCTCAGCGGCCACGGGGAGGTGACCCGGTGAACGCCAACGCCCAGTCGCAGGACGACCGTTCCGAACAGTCGGCCGAACAGCGCCGCCGTAAGCGCAGGGAACGTGCCGCCAAGTCCCGTACGCCTGAACCGAAGAACATCGTCAGCGGCGCCGGACAGCCTCTCGACCCTGGCATACGACGCGAGTTGGAGGAACGCCTCGGCCACGACCTGAGCCGGGTACGCCTGCACACCGGCCGGGACGCGGGACACCTGACGGACCTGCTCGGCGCGGACGCGGTCGCGGTCGGCCAGGACATCTTCTTCGCCGAGGGCACCTTCAAGCCCGGCACCGACGAGGGCCGCCGCCTCCTCGCCCACGAACTCCTGCACACCGTCCAGAACCCGCACGGCCTCGGCACCCTGCGCGCCGGCCGCGAACTGGGCGCGGTGAGCCTGCCGCAGCAGGCGATCGAGCGGGAGGCGGAGTCGGCGGCGCGGGATCTCGTACAGCAGCCGGAGTCCGGCGCGGACGTCGCTCAGATCGAGCAGGGTCAGGCCACGCCCGGCTGGCTGCGGTACGCGACCGTCGACGCCGACCGTCGCCGCATGGAGCAACTGGACCCGGCGACCCTTGTCGACCGCCTGGCCAACGGCCTGCTCCGCTCCCTGCGCGGCGACCCCGAGGACCGGTCGGGGCGGGTGCGGCTGCAGCTTGCGCGGATGGCGCCGCAGGTGCAGGACATCGTGCTGGACCGGTTGGAGCTGCGGCTGCCCACGCCGGTGCTCGACCGGCTGCTGGCGGCCGTGGAGGAGACGGAGCAGGCCGGACCGCTGCCGTCGGAGGCCGCGGCGGCGCCGTTGGCCGTGCCCGGGGCGGGGGAGGAGATCGAGGAGGAGCGTCGGCGGGCCTCGGGCGAGGAACAGGAGGAGGCGGGGGAGCGTACGGATACCCCCCGGGACGGGGACGGTCGGCAGGAGGACGACGGACGGACCGGGTCCGACGGTCGGCGGGACGAGGAGGCCGAGGACTCTGCGGACGCTGCGGACCAGGAGGGCGCGCCCGGCGAGAAGGGCGCTGCCCGGGATCGCGAGGCCTCGGCGGGGCAGCAGCAGGAGCGGTCCCAGGAGCAGCAGGAGGATCGGAACGCCTCCGGCCAGGACGCACAGAAGGACGCCGCGGACGAGCGCGAGGGCGCGGCGAACGCCGAGACGGAACAGAAGGAACAGGACCAGAGCGACGAGCGGGAGGCCCAGGAGGAGTCCGAGGGGGCGCAGGACTTGGCCACGCCGGAACCGGAGAAGCAGGCCGGTGAGCAGGAGCCGCCGCAGTCCGAGGGTACGGGCGGCAGTGAGGTCGCCGCCCGGCAGGCCGCCGCCCCGGGGGCGGTGGACCGGAGCGGGGCCGAGCCCGGCGAGCGGACCAGGACGGGTGGGGGCACCGCTCCGGCCCGCGCCGTGGGGGGCGACCCGTCGAACGAGGAGGACGCCGACGACGAGCCGTTGGGGCTGGAATCGGTGGCGGAGGACGACACCGAGGCATCGGACACGGAGCCCGACGAGCAGGGCGGCACCGGCTCGGTGCCCGACATCGACCTGGTCGGCGCCACTCCGGCCGCGAAGAACCCGACGCTTGTCGAGCAGCGCAAGAAGGATCCCGCACGTCCGATGAGTCCCGCGGCCGTCGAGACTCCAGCAGTTCCGAGCGGCCCGGAGCAGGGCGCGACCGCAACCGGCACCCCCAGGGACGCCGACTCGGACGCCGCGGAGAACGACTCCGAGGACCAGGACCTCTTCGCGGCGCTGTCCGTCGAGCAGGACTCCGGGGCCGGTGAAGACAGTGGTGCCGACTCGGAGCCGCGGGCCGGCGACGCCACCGCGGCACCACTGGCGGAGTCCGCCGACCGGGACTGGAAGCAGACGGAGGCTCAGCGGGAGGACGCCGACGCCCGTCGCCGCGACGAGGAGGCCCGAACCGCCGACGGTGCGCCGGGCGGCGGCACGGCCCCCGGCCCCGGGGAGACGGCACCGCCCGGACAGTTGGACAAGGCGGGCGAGGACGCCCGTAAGCAGGAGCCCGGGACGTCCCCTTCCGGTTCCGCCGCCTCCGGGGGAGACAGCCGAAAGGGCGGAACCGAGGAGCAGGGTGGCGGTCGCGGCACCGACACCGCCGGTGCGCAGCAGAAGCAGAGCAAGGAGACCGGGGCAGGCCCTCAGGAGAGCGCCGGGCGCGACGACAACCGCTCCGAGCAGGGCGACTCGGCCCAAGCGTCCGTGTCCGCACCCGCCTCCGAGCCCGGAGCGCGGGACGTCACCGAGGGCCGTGGTCCCGCCACCTCGGCGGGACCGGAGACCGGACCGGACCGGGTCTCGACCCCGGGCCCGGCCTCAGCGCCCAAGCTCGCCCCCGGCAACGGGCCTTCCCCCCTGTCCGCCGGACCGGAGGCGACGACCAACACGCCCAAGGCCGCCGAGGCCCCGGCATCCGGTCCCTCGACCGGCTCACGCGCCCGGCCGACGGGCAGCAAGCGAGCGGCGGCACGCCAGGTGGCGAAGAACGCCCGCCGCGGCGGAGGCGGCGGCCGTACGGCGTCCGCACCCGCACCCGTACGGTCAGGCGGCCGCAGCGGCGGCCGTTCCGCCCCGGCCGGAGGCGCCAAGCCCAAGAAGGAGGCGCCCGCCCCGGACGTCTCCAACGCCACGCCCGAGTCGGGCCTGGCGACGGCGGGATCGCTCAAGCCGCACCAGGCGCTGGAGACGCTGAAGGGCGTCGACGGCGCCGTGGGCCGCTCCGTCGAGAAGGACCGCTCCGCCCTGCGCAAGGCGCCGCCGACCACGCAGCGACCGTCCGGTTCGCCGCGCACGGTCCCCGGCGGCCCGACGCCCGCGGCCCCCGGCACCTACACCAACGCCAAGGTCGCCCGCACCGAGGCGGCCCCCGGCAAGACCCCCGAGATCACCGGCGACCAGAAGCCGGAAGGCGAGGTGCCGGGGGCGAACGTGCCGGAGCCGAGCTGGTGGGACATCGCCGTCACGATCGGCGCCCAGCTGTTCGGCAAGCTGCTGAAAGAGATCCTGCCGCTCGACGATCTGATCGACTCGATCCTCGGACTGCCCACAAAGGACGAGGGCCTGCAGAACGCCCGCGTGGGCGACGCCCCCCGCCTGCCCCTGGAGAACGACTCCGACCCGCAGCGCACCGACGAGCAGAGCGGCAAGCTCGACGAGCGGAAGACCGAACTGCACCAGGCCGGGCGGGACGACGCGGCCCGCCCCATGGGCGAGGACCAGCTCTACCCGGACGTCCCCAAGGAGACCCTGACCGGCAAGGTGGCCGGCGGGAAGAAGGGCGGGAAGTCGAGCGGACCGCGCTCGGTGTCCGGCGGCGTGCCCATCGAGTCCGCCTCCGCCGTCGCCGAACACGACCGGGGCCCGCAGATCCAGGCCGGCTTCGCCGAGGGCCGGAACAAGATGGGCCAGGAGCGCCAGGCCAAGGACAAGAAGGCCACGGACGACCGCAAGCAGCACGACGAGGACCTCAAGCGCGAGGTCGACGCCAGCGGCAAGAAGCAGGCCGACGCCCGCGACAAGGGCCGCACCGACATCTCCGACTCCCGCGACCGGTGGCGCAAGGAGCAGGACGACAAGGTCGCGGAGATCGACGACAAGAAGGGCAAGAAGTACGACAAGGTCCGCGAAGACGTCAAGAAGAAGGAAGAGGACACCGACAAGGACGTCGACAAGCGCACCGAGGACGACAACAAGAAGATCGAGACGGAGCAGACCACCGCAGAGCAGGACGCGGAGAAGAAGCAGAACGAGGGCAAGGACGACGCCGACAGCTGGCTCGAAGACGCCATCGAGAAGCTGAAGGAGTTCTTCGAGGGCCTCAAGAACGCCATCAAGGGCATCTTCGAGAAGGCCCGCAAGGCCGTCACCGACCTCATCGACCAGTTCAAGCAGCAGGTCTTCAAGCTCATCGACGACGCCCGCAACTGGGTCATCGACCAGATCAACACCTTCGCCGACGCCCTGATCGCCCTCGGCGACGAACTCCTCGCCGACTACCCGGCGATGCGCGACAAGTGGCGCAACACCATCGACGGCGCCCGCGACTGGGCCGTACAGAAGGTCAACGAGTTCGCCGACGCCCTCAAGGAGGTCGCCGGCAAGCTGCTCGACGGCCTGTGCGGCGCGCTGCTCGCCGGCCTCGACCTGCTGGAGACCGGACTGCTGGCGGCCGTCGACGTCGCCGAGTCCGTCACCGTCAGCGCGCTGGAGTTCGGTGCGGCCGTCGTGTCGGGTCTCGGCGAGTGGGCGGCCATCTTCAACGACATCGTCTCCGACCCCGGCGACTGGATCAGCAAGGCGGGTGCGGCGGCCGAAACCGGCGCCAAGGAACACCTCTTCAACGAGATCAAGACCGCGGTCAAGGCCTGGTTCAACCAGAAGGTCCAGGAGATCATCGGCATCCCGATGGAGGACTTCCAGGAGCTGGTCTCCGGCGGCGTCACCGTGGAGCAGATGGCGCAGATGGCCTGGGACGAGGCGGTCCCCCAACTGCCCCTCATCATCGGCGTCATGGTCGTCGAGAAGGTCGTCGCCAAACTGATTCCCGGCGCCGGCTGGGTGATGGCGGTCATCGACGCCCTGCGGACGGCGTGGGGCGCGCTGAGCGAAATCCTCGCCGCCTTCGGCCTGTTCATGGACTTCCTGAAGTCGGTCAAGAGCGGCAACGGCGCGCTGCCGTTCGCGAAGGCGGTGGCGGCCGGGGTCGTGGCCCTCCTGGAGCTCATCTACGAGTTCCTGATCGAGGGCGTCAGCAGGTTCATGGGCAAGGTCGCCGAGCGGCTCGGCGGCATGCTGAAGAACCTCCGCACGAAGAAGGACAAGCCCGGGCAGCCGGACACCCCCGACCAGCCGTCCACACCGAACAAGCCGAAGGACGAGAAGCCGAAGGACGAGCAGCGCCAGGACGAGAAGCCCAAGGACGACGACCCCTCGGCCACGAACAAGCCGGCCGATCGCCGCCCCGCCCCGCGCAAGCCGTCCCCGAACAAGACCTCGCGCCCCCAGTCCAGGCCCCGCCCCGGCAAGCGCTCCTCCCCGGAGAAGAAGCCGCGCCCCGCCCACACCACCCGCCCGAAGAAGCGCCGCGACGACGACGAACGCCGCGAGGACGGCCGCGACGTCAACGCGGCCAGGCGGCGAGCCAAGGACGCGGAGCGCCGGACGCGCGACGAGGACAGGAAGGACCGCACCGACCGCCCCACCCGCCGCGGCCCGGCCCGCGACACGCTCCGCCCCGACCGCCGCCGCGACGACGACCGGGACCGCGATCCCAGGACCAACCGCCCCGACGAGCGTCGGCGCACGACGGCAGACCGTCGCCGGGACGACGACCGGCCGGCCGGCCGCCGCCGCGACACCGACAGGGACCGCCGACCCGGAGACCGCACCCGCCGCCGCGTCCGCCGTGCCCGCCAGACCGTCAAGTCAGCCGTCAACCGCGCACGCCGGGCGGTCGGCCGGCTGTTCGGCAAGACCCGCCGCAGGATCGGCGGCCGGCTGAACGATCGTCTGCGGCGTCTGCGGGAGCAGTGGCGGCGTCGACAGGACCGTGACCGGACCAGGGAGCGTGACCGGCAGCGGACCGGTGACCGGGACAGGCAGCAGGAGCACGCGGGCAGGAAGGACTACGAACTGCCCAGGGTGAGTTTCCGCACGGACGACGGATTGCACACCCTGCTCTTCAACGGAAAGGGCAGGAGCGCCGATCTGACTGTCCGAAGCACTCCGCAGGCCATGAGGAGCTTCTTCCGGTATTGGGCGCGGGAGAACGATCTCCTCAAAGAGTCGGATCCCGACCGTTGGTTGGACCAGGAACGCGCGCGCAAAGCGGCCATGGACCAATACCAAGTCGTGGAGGCCATGCAGGACGGACTCCCGAACTCCGACCGTCAGGACGGGAACCGCAAGCGGGGCTACAGCACCCCGGTCCATGTCGGCAAGGCGGGTGACACGGTCTTCGAGGGCGAGCTGGGCAGGCTCAAGGAGAACATGGAGTATCTGGCCGAACTGCTGGAGGCCAGGGGATCGGCTATGGAGGTACCCCCTTTGCCACCCACGATCCTGCCCCCCTTCGCGGACGGTCCTCTGGCAGCCGAATTCAGGGCTCACTACATCAAGAAAAGGACGCCGAAGGGCACCGACACGTATGAGCGCGATGGGGTCTCACCGCTGGGATGGAGCCAGCTCACGGTTGATGCACGGAAGAGCAACTGGGTCCGCATGCACATGCTGCCGTCGCGACTCGGAGGCCATGCGTCGACCTCGAACCTGGTGCCGGCCAGGAAAACCGAGAACAAGGGTGCGGAAGATGTCGAGCATCCCGCGGCACTGGCCGTCGGAAAGACGGGAAAGGATGGAAAAACTCTGGGTAAGCGGGACCTTCCGGCCAAGCTCGAGACGATGGTCTGGTACGACGTCAGGAAGATTGAGTACCACGCGGGTCATCCGGGATTCCCGAAATCCATTCATGTGCACTGGGGCACGTACAAGGTCGAGGGAGGACATTGGAAGCGGGACAATGAGATCGATAATTGGCCTGGGTCCTTCGACGCGCCGAGCGCCTATGATCTGGGCACGTCGACGACTCTTCCCAAGGTTAATGTGAACAAAGACACGTCGGGCCGGATACAAGAGGCGACGAACCTTTCCGACTACTTCGCCCAGGCGGTTGTGAAGATGGCCAAGGCGCGAAAGGCGAACAACCGTAAGTTCAACAACGTCATCGAACTGGCGGATGCGCTGACAAAATCGGAGGACCTCGGAGGTGGCGGCGCATCGGGCGGAGCGAACCGCCAGGAACGGCAAGAGGCCGTCAAGCTGATCATGAAGGCAAGTGGACGGCTCACATTCGGGAAATGAGCGCTGTTCTCTGACGGAACGGACCAGGAATGAACTCCTTGACTCCCCACGAAAACATGTGGCTGGAAGTCCTCGCAGAGTTGAGGAACTCCCCGGCGATCCATGTGCACAACGAGTACAACACTCCGATCGACGAAAGTCTGGGCGACGCGTCGACAGCCATGAGTGAGATCGCCGACGATTATGACATTCACCTGGACCAGTCCTTCGTCGAGCTGTACACACGATTCAGTGGAATTGGCAGTTCCTGGCGTACGACCGAGGAACACGCCTATGTTGCGGGGGAGTTCTACATCGCGAGCATCAAGCGGCAGATCGAGGAGGACCCGCCCGAACTGGGGTGGAGGGAGTCGCCCATCGCCGATCCCTACCTCGAGTACCAGCTCCGGGCCATTGACGGCACGCCGGACAGCGGAGTGGGAACCCTGGCGGCCGTACGCGTACAACCTGGTGCGACAACGAGCTCCGAGATCTGGTTCGATCACGGATCTCGGGGGGTGTGGAAGCTGGACCTGGATTACCGCGAATACATGGAAACGCTGCGGGTGACCAAAGGCACCTTCGGTTGGCAGTACCTCTTCACGGACGTGTCGTTGCGGGGCGACGACTTCGAAGGGATCGGCCGGCAGTTGAACGACATGCTTACGCTGTTTCCCGACGTCTTCCCCGGACATGACTACAAGCCGCTCCGCCGTCGCCTGGCTGCTCGGCTCCGATAGCCAGCGGCGCCGGAATTGCTCTGTCTCTGAAAGGTAAGGTCCGTTGACCCGCTACGCCGACATCCCCAAACCCATCCGCTCCGGAATAGTCGTAGTCGACCCCGACACCGGCACCCCCCAGCGGATCATCGTCCTGCAGTTCAACCCGGACACCCTCGAACGCAGCGTGAGCCCTCAATCGGCCGGCGACAGCGGCGACGCCGGAGGCGGCGGCACCGGCAGCGGGGACCGCAACGAGGCGCTTCGCCTCAAGGGTCCCGCCCAGGAGACCTGGAAGTTCACCGCCGAGATCGACGCCACCGACCAGTTCGAGATCGCCGCGCCCGACGGCATCCACCCGCAGCTCGCGACCCTTGAAATGCTCGTGCAGCCGACGACCGCCCAACTGCGCGCGGCGAGCCGGCTGTCGCAGAAGGGGACCATCGAGATCAGCCCCATCGAGATGCCGTTGACGCTGTTCACGTGGGGCAGCAAGCGGGTCATGCCGGTCCGGCTGACCGAACTGTCCGTCAACGAGTCGGCGTTCGACGTGAACCTCAACCCGATCCGGGCCTCGCTCAGCATCGGCATGAAGATCCTCACCGTCAGCGACCTGCCCGCCGGACACCGCGGCGCCGACCTCTACATGGCGCACCTCGCGCAGAAGGAGCGGCTCGCCGCGGCGGCCCGGGGCGGCAGCCTCGGCTCGCTCGGGCTCGCCGGAACGAACGCCGTGATCGGAAGGGGCTGAACAGCACACCATGGCCGACATCGAGCCCTACGAGAGCGCCCTCGACGCCATCCCCGGCGCCCACCCCTACCCCCGCACCAGCCGCTACCACGACGCCGAGATCGGCATCCACCGGCAGCCCGACGGGACCGAAGTCCGGTACACCAAGCGCCGGTTGCTGCCTCCGCTGGAGCAGCCGGCGGAGCAGGAGACCCAGGACCACGTCGTCGGCAGCGGCGAGCGCCCCGACCTGCTCGCCCAGCGCTACCTCGGCGACGTCGCCCAGTGGTGGCAGATCGCCGACGCCAACCCCGTACTCGATCCGCGGGAGCTGACGGACGAGGCCGGACGCGTCATCGACATCCCGCTCACCGGTGGCTTCCCCGGCGGCAGGGGAGACCGGCGTGTTTGATCTGCCCGTCGGGCAGGGCCCCGTCCACATCACGCTCCTCATGGGGCCCAAGCTCGCCCGGCCGGTCCCCGCCGAGGTCACCGAGGCGCTGCTGTCCGCCCAGATCACCGCCACGGCGGGGGAGCGCAGCGGCTTCCAGCTCGCCTTCGACCTCACCAAGACCGGCATGATCAGCCGGCGGCTGCTGCCCGAGGGGTTCTTCGATCCCAAGACCCGGATCATCGTGACCGTCGCGGTCAAGGGCACCCCCGACGTGCTCTTCGACGGCCTGATCGTCCGGCACGAGGTCGGCGCCAGCAACCAGCCCGGCCACTCCACCCTCACCGTCACCGGCGAGGACCTCACCCTCCTGATGGACCTGGAGGAACGCACCGCCCGCTATCCCAACCTGCCGCCGTCGGAACGGGTCCTCGCCATCCTGCGCCGGTACTCCGACTACGGCATCCGGCCCGACGTCTACACCGAGAAGATCGCCCAGCCCCCGCACCAGGACCTCCGCGTGCACTACCAGACGGGCACCGACCTCCAGTACGTCACCGAGCTCGCCCGCGCCAACGGCTACACGTTCTACCTGGAGCCCGGCCCCAACCCCGGCCAGTCCTCGGCCCGTTGGGGCCCGGAGGTCCGCCTCGGCATCCGCCAGCACGCCCTCAACGTCAACATGGACGCCAACACGACCGTGGACCAGCTGACGTTCGCCTACGACGGGACGGCCAGGGAGGAGCCGCAGGCCCGTTGGCAGGACCCGGGCACCCGGCAGTCCACCCTCCTCCCGCAACCGCCGATCAGCCCCCTGCGCCCGCCCCTCGGCAGGCGGCCCACCCCGGCCCTCAAGCGCAGGACCCTGTCCGGCACCGCCAAGCAGCAGCGCGAGCAGGCCGAGGCCGAGCTTCTCGCCCGCGCCGCGGTCTCCGCCGACGTCGTCTCCGGCTCCGGCTCGCTCGACGTCAACCGGCACGGCTACATCCTGCAGCCGCGCCAGCTCGTCGGCGTCCGCGGTTCCGGACGGGCGTACGACGGCGACTACTACGTCAAGTCCGTCACGCACAACCTGCGCCCGGGCTCGTACCAGCAGAACTTCACCCTCTCCAGGGAAGGCCTGGAAGCCCGCAGCGACTACGTCCGGCCGTAGCGCAGCCGACGAGACAACTCACCGATCACCAGGAGCAGTTCAGCATGGCGGCACCCAGCAATCGCTACCTCGGCAAGTTCCGCGGCCGGGTCGTCAGCAACGACGACCCGCTGCGCATCGGCCGTGTCACCGTCGAGGTCCCGGACGTCCTCGGCGACGAGCCGTCGACCTGGGCGCTGCCCTGCCTGCCGTTCACCGGTCCCGAGTCGGGGCAGTTCGTGGTGCCGCCGCCCGGCGCGGGCGTCTGGGTGGAGTTCGAGCAGGGGGACCCGAGCTTCCCGGTGTGGACGGGGTGCTGGTACGGCGCCGCCGAGGAGCTGCCGCCCGACGCGCGTCGCGAGCTGCAGGCCAACTCGCCGAACAAGCCGGTCGTCGTACAGACACCGCAGGCGCACAAGATCGTCATGAACGACACCGCCGGCGCCGAGCAGGGAATCCTGCTCCAGGCCCAGGGCGGCGCCTACATCCGCATCACCAAGGAAGCCGTGGTCATCGCGACCGGCGCGGGCGCCGAGATCGTCCTGCGCGGCCGTGAAGTGACCATCAACGAGGGCCAGTTGACCGTGCTCTCGAAGCGATAGACGCGCGATAGACGAGCGATGGATGCGCGCGACAGACGCGCGACAGCAGAGCGAAAGAAGACGGGGAGAAAAGAAGTTGCCCGGGAGTCTGCTCGATGCCGGCGCCGTGATCGGCTGCCCGCACGGCGGCCGTGTCACCGCCGCCACCACGCCCTCCGGCGGTGTGCTCAGCCAAGGGGTCGCCGTCGCCACGGCCACGCACGGCTACGTCGTCACCGGCTGCCCCCACACCGTCGGCGGTGTGCCCACGCCCTGCGTCTCGGTCCGCTGGACGGCCGACGGCACCGGCGTCACGGTCGACGGCGCACCCGTGCTGCTCGACACCTCAGCGGCCCAGTGCCTCACGGCGGCCTTCGTGCCGCAGGGCCCGCCCGTCGTCCAGGCCGCACAGCGAAAGGTCACCATCCGATGAGCCGCCAGCCGAGCGCGCGTGGCACCCGCCCACGCTCCGACCTCGCGTTCCCCTTCCACGCCGACCGCCGGGGCCGTACAGCGCACGCCGGCCACGCCGAGCACGTCCACGACCTGGTCGAACAACTGCTGTTCACCAGCCCCGGCGAGCGTGTGATGCGTCCCGACTTCGGCTGCGGACTGCTCGACCTGGTCTTCGCCCCGAACAGCCCCGAGCTCGTCAGCACGCTCGAACTCTCCGTCCAGGCGGCGCTGCAGCGCTGGCTCGGCGACCTCATCGAGGTGATCGCCCTCGATATCGAGAGCGCGGACAACGCCGTACGCGTCCATCTTTCGTACGCCGTCCGCGCCACCGGCACCGTGCGCGAGGACGTCTTCGAAGGGCGGGCCGCCGCATGACGAACACCACGACCTCTCGCTGGGCCAAAGTAAGAGCCGCCCAACTCAACGGAGTTGACGCCGTCGAGGTGAGTGACGACGGGCTGCTGCTCACCGTCACCTTCCTCGGCAAGGCCCCGCACGGCCTCGGCCCCGAGAACATCCGTGTCGACGGCGGCCGCCGCGTCACCGGCATCACCGCCGTCGACGTCAGCATCGAGCGCGAGGAGGACCCGGAGCTCGACGACCGGCTCTACGTCACCCTCGACCGGGCCGGCGACACCTCCCGCTACCGGCTCTCGCTCGTCGAGACCGACCCGTACGGACGCCCGGGCATCGCCCCCTTCCGCGGCTTCGACCAGCGCTACCACAGCGCGTCCTTCGCCTTCCGGCCCGACTGCCCGACGCCCTTCGACTGCGAGGACGAGCACGAGAGGGAGCCGGACTTCCCGGACGCGCCGGTCATCGACTACACGGCCCGCGACTACGACACCATCCGCAAGCTGCTCCTGGACCGGCTCGCGCTCACCACCCCCGACTGGGTCGAGCGCAACCCGGCCGACCTGGGCACGACCCTCGTCGAGCTGCTCGCGTACACCGGCGACCAGATCAGCTACCAGCAGGACGCGGTCGCCACCGAGGCCTACCTCGACACCGCGCGCCGCCGGGTCTCCGTACGCCGGCACGTCCGGCTCATCGACTACGCGATGCACGACGGCTGCACGGCGCGGGCGTACGTCGCGGTCGAGACCGCAGGCGACCACACGCTCGCCCCGGGCACCTTCCGCTTCGCCTCCGTCGACGTCCGCAGCCTCGACCCGCACGACCGCCCCGAACCCGGCACGGTCGTCGACGAGAACGACCTCGCCGACCTCGACGAGCGCGGCTCGGTGGAGGTCTTCGAACCGGTCGTCGCCGCCGACCCGTTGGAGCTGAAGGTCGCGCACAACGCCATCCGGCTGTGGACCTGGGGCGGCGAGGTGTGCACCCTGCCCGCCGGGTCCACCTCCGCCACCCTGCGCGACGAGTGGGACGACCCGGAGACCTGCCGGGACCGCCAACTCACTCTCAATCCGGGCGACTTGCTGATCCTGGAGGAGGTGAAGGGCCCGCGCACCGGCACCCCCGGCGACGCCGGCCCCGCCCACCGCCAGGCCGTACGCCTCACCTCCGTCACCCCCGGCCTCGACCGCATCGAGGACCAGCCCGTCCTCGAGATCACCTGGGCCGCCGAGGACGCGCTCCGCTTCCCGCTCTGCCTCACCACCCGCGGCGGACGGGACTGCCTGCCCGTCGAGGACGTGACGCTGGCCCGCGGGAACGTCGTCCTCGTCGACCACGGCCGCACCCTCACCGGGCTCCCCGAGACGGTCACCGTGCCGCCCGAGCCCGCCGTCGTCGCCCCTTGCGACCCTCCCGCCTTCGGCTGCCACGACGGCGAGCAGGGCAACGCGCCGGCCCGGCTCATCGGCTTCCTCACGGACAAGACCGAGTCGGGCGAGGCGCTCGTACCGGACGACGTCCGCGAGCTGTTCACCACCGTGGGCGAGGCGGCGACCGTACGCGCCGGACTCGGCCTGGAGCTGGCCGGACAGCGGCACGTGGGGGCACCCCCGGCCGGAGGCTGGGGGAGTGTCGTTCCCGGCACGGCGTACGCCCAGGCGGCCGCCCTGCGGACCCTGCTCGCGCAGTCCGTCTACCCGGGGATCCGGCCCCGCTTCCGGCCTGTCCTCGGCCGCTCGCCGGTCGTGCAGGCGGTGCCGTTCCCCGATCCGGCCGTCGTCGCCGCAGGACAGGCCGAGCGGATCGCCGCGATCCCGGGGCGCGTCCGGCAGCGGCTCGTCGACCTGTGGCGCAGCGCCCGCGACCGCGACGGGCTCGGCGAGGAGGAGATCGCCGAACTCGCCGTCGTCTACGGCCTGAAGGTCCTGGAGCGCCTCGAACTGCGCCGCCACCCGGTGCGCGGTCTGCGTGAACTCCTTCACCGCAGCGACCAGTTGCTCGACGGCAAGCTGCGCCGCGTGGAGATCCTCACCGCACGGGCCCGCGCGGGCGCGGTCCTCGACGGTCACATCGCCTGGGAGATCGCCCACAGCTGGGGCCCGGCGTACGCGGCCGGACTGCACCCCGACGAGCCGGTGCTCCGCGGCTCCGCATCCGCCGGGCTCACCCAGGACCCGCGCCGGGCGCTGCCCGCCGTACGGCTCCACCAGGACGACCTGGTCTGGGAGCCGCGCCGCGACCTCCTCGACAGCACCTCCCGCGACCGGCACTTCGTCGGCGAACTGGAGGACGACGGCCGCCTCGCCCTGCGCTTCGGCGACGGCCGGCACGGCGCGAAGCCGGCACCGGCGTCCCGGCTCGCCCTGCGCTACCGCCTCGGCGGCGGCAGCGCGGGCAACGTCGGCGCCGAGGCCGTCAACCACCTGGTCATCCAGAGCGAGTGCGAACAGCCGCCCGCCGCCGTCGTCCGCAACCCGCTGCCCGCCACCGGCGGCACCGAGCCCGAACCGGTCGAGCAGGCACGCCAGCTGGCCCCGCTCGACCTGCGCCGCACCCGGCTGCGCGCGGTCACCGCCAAGGACTACGCGGCCCTCGCCTCCGCGCTGCCGGGCGTCCAGCGGGCGGCCGCCGACATCCGCTGGACCGGCAGCACGCAGGAGGCCCACATCGCGATCGACGCGCACGGCAGCGCACAGCCGTCGGCCGAGCTGCTCGCCCGGGTCGAGCAGTCCCTGGAGGCGTACCGGCGCATCGGCCACGACCTCGTGGTCGGCCCCGCCCGCCTGATACCGCTGGACATCGCGCTCACCGTGTGCGCCGCGCCAGGTCACCAGCACGGACAGATCCTGGCCGAGCTGTACCGGGTCCTGGGCACCGGACGCAACGGCTTCTTCCACCCGGACGCGCTGACCTTCGGCGAACCCGTGCGGCTCAGCCGCCTGGTCGCCGTCGCCGCGGCCGTACCGGGCGTGGAGAGCGTCCAGGTGACCCGGCTGCGGCGGCTGTTCGACGAAGCCCGACGAGACAGGGAAGAGAGGGAGGACGGAGTGCTGCGGCTCGGCCCGCTGGAGATCGCCACCTGCGACAACGACCCGGACCGGCCGGAGAACGGCCTGCTGGCGATATCCCTGGGAGGTGCCCGATGACGGCCATCGACTCCACCGTCGAGGGGTGCGCCTGCGGCGGTGCCTGCCGCGGCGGCCACGACGAGCGCCTCGCGCCCGCCCCGCCGCACAACCCGCCCGGCCGCACCGCCCTCGACTACCGCATCGGCGAGTACGGCTCCTTCCTGGCCGCCCTCCTGGACCGGCTCGCCTCACCCGCGTACCCGGCCTTGAGCGGAGCGAAATGGGGGTCCCCCCGGCCGGAGGCTGGGGGAGGCCTGACCGTCCGCACCCCGGACGACCCGGCGATCGGCCTGCTCGACGCCACCGCGGTCCTCGGCGACCTACTGACCTTCCACTCCGAGCGGATCGCCGACGAGGCCTACATCCGTACGGCCAACGAGCACCGCTCGCTGGTCCTGCTCGGCCGGCTCGTCGGCCACCGGCCGCGCCCGGGCGTCGCCGCGAGCACGTACCTGGCGTACACCCTCGAACGCGACCCGCGCGCCGAGGCCCTGCCCGTGCGGATCCCGCGCGGCGCGCGCAGCCACAGCGTGCCCGCCTCCGCCGACGAGCAGTCCCTGACCTTCGAGACGAGCCGCGACCTGACGGCCCGCTGGGACTGGAACGAGCTGAAGGTACGACGGCGCCGGCCCTCCCTGGTGACCCCCGCGGATCTGGAGCGCCGCTCCGAACTCTTCGTGGAGGGGACCGCCAACTCCCTGCAGACCGGGGACCAGCTGCTCTTCGTCTTCGGTGAACAGGCGGGCGGGGAGCGGAAGTTGCTGCCGGTCGCCAGGACGCGGGTCGACCGCGACGACGAGATCACGGCGATCTCCCTGCCGAAGTCGGCCCCGCCGACGCTGAAGGAACTCCTCGACGAGGTACGGCGCTGGACTGCCGAGCCCGCGGTGCCGGGTGAACCGGGTGACGAGCCGTCGACGCCTGCCGTGCCCAACCCGCGCCCGGTGAGCCGGCTGGTCGACGACATCGACGACCAGGTCCTCGACCCGCTGCGGACGGATCTGGACGGGATCAAGACGCCCGAGGAGCTCGCGACCCGGCTCGCGGAGCCCGTCGCCCGCCTCGGCGAGGCGCAGGTGCTGGCCGAGGCGTACGAGGACGTTGCCGCTTGGTTCGAGCAGTTGGAGGCTGTGCTGGCCGAACTCGCTGAGCGCGCATCCGAGTTGGCGCCTGCGCAGACGGTGGGTGCCGCGATGGGTGGTCAGGCGGCTGCGGCGGCGTCGGGGCTGGTCGCGCCCACGCGGCGGAGCCGCATATCGACACGGCCCGCGCCCCTACCCGGCGATTCGCGCGCCGCCGCTCTGCAGGCTCTGGCCGCTGTCCTCCCCGCTCTGCGAACCGCGGCCCCCGCCTCGGCTACCGGCTCGGAACGCCCCGCCACCGACCCCGCCCGCCTCCTCGCCGCCCTCAACCCCACCCTCGGCAGCCTCTACCCCGCCTGGCGCACGGTCGCCGCCCCCGGCGCCCCGCAGCTGCTGCGCGAACTGCTCGCGATGCGGGTCACCGCGGCCCCCTTCGGCGCCACGGCCCCGCTCAAGCCGGTCCAGGACAACCGGGGCCGGGTCATCCGCACCGCGGACTGGCCGCTCACTGGCGCGGTGCTGGTGAGTATGCGGGTGGTGTACGACACCGGCGGCAAGGTCCCGGTCCGGGCGGAGTTCCAGTACGTCGAGGGCAGCAGCTCCGACCAGCGCGCCGAGAACCTGCCCGTCCCGCAGTTCGCCACCTTCCCGCTGGGCACGGGCCAGGTCGACCTGTCCGTACGCTCCGGCCAGGACCGCGAGCTGAGCTGGCTGAACCGCCGCCCGGCCGACTCCCAGGAGCCCGGCGTCACCGCCCGCCTCCACTCGGGTCTGCCCGAGCGCACCCTGTTCGTGTCGCGGCCCGGCGACGACGGCCTGGTCCAGGTGGGCGTCCACAACGGTACGGCGCAGCAGATCGCCCTGCGGCCGGGCGCCTCGGAGCAGTTCACCCACGGCGACTACGAGGTGAGCCTCAGGTACACGGTGGGCAGCGCCGAACCCCATGTCGAGATCGTCATCGCCAGCAAGCCGCAGCCCGTCAACCGCACCGTGCTGCAACTCGACACCGTGCACGACGGGATCACGGTCGGCAGCTGGGTCGCGGTCCGGCGCCCCGCCAAGGGCGCCCAGGACGGTGTACCCGGCGACGCCAAGCTCGCCTTCGTCACCACGCAGGTCGTGGCCGCGCGCACGGCGGCGTACACCAACTACGGCATCACCGGCCGCGGCACCGAACTCACCCTCGCCGACCCCTGGCTGGACGAGTTCGACGTGTTGCTGTCGCACATCCGCGACACCACCGTGCACGCGGCGGGCGAGCCGCTGCGCCTCGCCGACGAGCCCCTCGGCGAGGACGTCCACGGCAACGAGATCGAACTCGCCGAGCTGCACGACGGGTTGGGCCCCGGACGCACGCTCGTCGTCACCGGTGAGCGCAGTGACATCCCGGGGGCCATCGCCGCCACCGAGGTCGTCACGATCGCCGCCGCCGACCCGGCCGTCGACCCCCAGCTGCCCGGCGACCGCGTGCACACCCGGCTCACCCTGACCACCGACCTCGCCCACCGCTACCGCCGCGAGACCGTCCGCATCCTCGGCAACGTCGTCGAGGCCACCCACGGCGAGAGCCGGGGCGAGGCGATCGGCAGCGGCGACTCGGACCGGGTCAATCAGACCTTCGCGCTCTGGCAGTCGCCGCTCACCTGGCTCGCCGACGACAACCCCCTCGGTGCCACAGCGGTGTTGGAGGTCCGGGTCGACGGCGTGCTGTGGCACGAGGTCGACAGCCTCGCCGGACGCGGCCCGCGCGAGCGCGTCTACATCACCGGCTCCACCGCAGACGGCCGTACGACGGTGACCTTCGGCGACGGCGTCCACGGCGCCCGGCTGCCCACCGGCCACGACAACGTCCACGCCCGCTACCGCTTCGGCACCGGCAGGGCCGCCAACGTCCCCGCCGACCGGATCAGCCAGCCGCTCACCCGCCCGCTGGGCGTCACCGCGGTCACCAACCCCCGCCCGGCCGGCGGCGGCGCGGACGCGGACGGGCCCGGCCTGACCCGCCGTACGATCCCCCTCGCGGTCTCAGCCCTGGACAGGCTCGTCTCCCCGTCCGACTACGAGGACTTCGCCCGCTCCCGGGCCGGCATCGGCCGGGCCGCCGCGCGCGAGCTCTTCGACGGCCGGCGGCGCGTGCTGCACGTGACCGTCGCGGGCACGGACGACGTGCCGGTCGGCGAGGAGACCTTGCGCCCCCTGCGCGGAGCGCTCACCGAGTACGGCGACCCCGGCCTCCCCGTCCGCGTCGACGCGCGCGAACTGGTCCTGCTGCTCGTCGCCGCCAAGGTGAAGGTGGCCCCGGACCACGCCTGGGAGACGGTGGAGCCACGCCTTCGCCAGGCTCTGCTGCGCCGGCTCGGCTACGAGGGACGGGAGCTGGCGCGGCCCGCCCGCCTCTCCGAACTCCTGGCCGCGGCCCACACCGTGCCCGGCGTCGACTACGTGGACGTGGACGTGTTCACGGGTGTCCCCGCGTCCGCCACTCCGCAGGAGCTGACCGACCTGCTCACCGACCCCGGCGCGCCCAGGGCATCCGTCCCCGCGCACCCGGCGACGTACGACGAGAAGGTCCACACGGTTCGCGCCGAGAACGGCGAGACGCTGACGGAGGTCTGCGCCCGCTACGGCATCCCGCTCGCCGAACTCCTGCGCCTCAACCCCGACATCACCGACACCCGGCGCCTGCCCAAGGGCCGGTCGGTGTTCGTCTTCCGTGGCATCCGCCCCGCCCAGCTGGCCCTGCTGTCGCCGCGCGCCGCGGACACCCTGATTCTGACGGAGGTCAAGTGATGGCTGCCAACTCTGCGGATGTCCAGTTGGACACCGCAACCCCGGCGACGACCCGGGAACCCGACGGCCTCGCCGCCCTGCTGCCCCGCTGGCACCTCCTGCGCGACGCCGAGGAGGGCGAACCCCTGCGCGCGCTGCTCGCCGTGATCGCCGAGCAGCTCGACCGGGTCCGCGACGGCGTCGAGCAGGGCTACGAGGACCTGTTCGTGGAGACGGCCGCGCCCTGGGTGCTGCCGTACCTCGGCGACCTCGTCGGCTACCGCACCCTGCCCGGCTACGAGCGCGTCCTCACCGAGGGCCTGCACGACGGCGGCCGCGACGCGCTGGCCGAGGCGATCGCCCCGCGCGCCGACGTGGCGGCCACCGTCGCCAACCGCCGCCGCAAGGGCACGCTGCACCTCCTGGAGGAGATCTCCGAGCAGGTGGCCGGCTGGCCGGCCCGGGCCGTCGAGCTGTCGCGACTGGTCGCCCACAACCAACCGGTGAAGCTCCACCGGGACACGGGCAGGGGACGTCTCGCCGACCTCCGGGACGGCTCCGCGCTCGCCCTCGCGGGCGGCCCCTTCGACACGGCGGCCCGAACGGTGGATGTGCGCCGGTCCAACTCGACGAAAAGGCAAGGCGGCCGGACCCCCGCCGGAGTCGGTCTCTTCGTCTGGCGCCTCAAGCCGTACGCGCTGACCGCGTCCCCGGCGTACTGCATCGACCGCGCCCGCAACCTCTACACCTTCTCCATCCTCGGCAACGACACCCCCCTGGCCACCAAGCCGGTCCCGGAGCCGTCGCCCACGCACATCGCCACCGTCGACAACGTGCCCGCCCTCATCACCCGCCGCCTGCTCCACGACCGGCTCGCCGACTACTACGGCCCCGGCAAGAGCCTGGTCATCCGGCGCGACGGCGAGGACCAGCCCGTACCGCCGTCCGACATCGTGGTCGCCGACCTGTCCGACTGGCGCTACCGGCCGAAGCGCGGGCAGGTCGCCGTCGACCCCGAGCTCGGGCGGATCGCGTTCGGCTCCCGGACCGCGCCCCGGCAGGGCGTATGGGCGGACTATCACTACGCGTTCGGCGCCGACCTGGGCGGCGGCGAGTACGAGCGGCCCGACCGTGTGGCCCTCCCCCACTCTCGGCTTCGCTCGAGCGGGGGGACCCCCATCGACGCCGCCTTCTACCGGGTCGGACCGGGACAGCCGTACCGCCAGATCATGGACGCCTACCGGGCCTGGCAGCACGACCGCCGGGCCGACCGGACCGGGCCCGAGGGCATCATCGAGATCACGCACAGCGGCGCCTACCAGGAGCAGCTGGACTTCGACCTCGACCCCGGCGACCGGCTGGAAGTACGGGCGGCCGAGGGCGCCCGGCCGGTGATCCGCCTGCTCGACTGGTACAGCAACCGCCCGGACGCCCTCAACATCCGTGCCGTCAGCGACGACTGCGCCCCGCACGAGCGGCCCCGTCTCGTCCTCGACGGGCTCCTCGTCGCCGGGCGCGGCATCAACGTCACCGGCCCGATGGGCGCCGTCGTCGTACGCCACAGCACCCTCGTGCCCGGCTGGTCCCTGGAGCCCGAGTGCGCACCGCACTCGCCGGAGGAGCCCAGCATCGTCCTGGAACGCACCACCGCCTGCCTCCAGGTCGAGCACAGCATCCTCGGCACCGTCGAGGTCATCGGCGACGAGGTGAGCGAGGACCCCCTCGACATCCACCTGAGGGACAGCATCCTCGACGCCACCGGCCACGACCGCGAGGCCCTGTCCGCACCGGACTGCCGCCACGCCCACGCCGTGCTCCACCTGCACCGGACGACCGTCATCGGCGAGATCCACACCCACGCCGTCCAGATCGCCGAGAACTCGATCCTCACCGGGAAACTGCACGTGGCCCGGCGCGGCATCGGCTGCCTGCGGTACTCGTACGTCCCCGCCGGCTCGCGCACGCCCCGCAGGCACCGATGCCCCACTGGCGTGCGCCCGTTGTTCACCTCCGAGCGCTACGGGACCCCGTGGTACGGGCAGTTGGCCGACCGCGGTCCCGAGGAGATCCGGCGCGGCTCGGACGACGGCGCCGAGCTGGGCGCCTTCCACGACCTGTACCGGCCGCAGCGCGAGGACGGCCTCCGGGCGCGGCTCGCGGAGTACACGCCCGCGGGCACGGACGCCGGGATCTTCTTCGTGACGTGAGCACAACCAAGCCGTGAACCCGCACATCTCGACCCAGGGGGACCCCCTTCATGCACGCTGACCTCTCCCGCTCCACGTTCCGCCCGGAGCGGCACTACACCGCGGTCATCGCCCAGCAGGGCCGCGTCCAGCTCGACGCCGACGCCAACGAGCAGACCGCGATCCAGCTCCACCAGTCCCGCACCCTCGCCGCGGACCTCATCGGCCGGCACGGCGGGCCGCGCGACGCGCCGGGCTTCCGCATCGAGTACGTGGGCGGCCGGCACGACATCGACACGCTCCACATCCACGGCGGCCGCTACTACGTCGACGGCATCCTCCTCGACGCCGACCGGCCGGCCCCCGGCACGCCCGTCCCCGACGAGGACGCCGAGGAGCAGGACACCGCGGCCCCGCCCGCGTACTGGACCTACTGGGACCAGCCCGACGGGCACCGCGACCCGGAGAAGCCCGGCGACCGGCTGCCCTCGCCCGCGCAGTCGCCGTTCCTCGTCTACCTCAAGGTGTGGGAGCGGTCGGTGACCGCCGCCGAGGACCCGGCGCTGCGCGAGGTCGCCCTCGGCGCGGCGATGCCCGACACGGCCGCCCGCGTCAAGGTCGTATGGCAGGTACTGCCGCTGTCGCTGGCGGAGTTGGCGATCGAGGAGACCGACCCGTCGAAGGAGGTCGTCCGCGCCGCCTTCGACAAGTGGGCCAAGGGCCAGTCTGCGCCCTCCGCCCGCCTCGCCGCCCGCAGCGAACGGCCCGACCACGCCGACGAGGACCCGTGCCTGGTCAAGCCCGACGCCCGCTACCGCGGCCCGGAGAACCAGCTCTACCGCGTCGAGGTCCACGCCGGCGGCGAGGCCGGGGAGGCCACCTTCAAGTGGTCCCGCGAGAACGGCTCCGTGGTCTTCCCGGTCGACGAACTCGACGGCACCTGGGTGCAGTTGGCCTCGCTCGGCCACGACGACAAGCTGGACCTGGACGTCGGTGACCTCGTCGAGTTCACCGACACCGCCTACGCCTCCCGCCTGGAGGCGCTGCCCCTGCTGCGCGTCGAGGAACTGGACCT
Organism: Streptomyces sp. a15; assembly: GCF_059026085.1. Classification (NCBI taxonomy): domain Bacteria; kingdom Bacillati; phylum Actinomycetota; class Actinomycetes; order Kitasatosporales; family Streptomycetaceae; genus Streptomyces; species Streptomyces sp. A15. The sequence continues at coordinate 34,212 of NZ_JBWLKM010000072.1, forward strand.
GCCCGGCCGCCGGGTCCGGCTGTCCGCCGAGTCGGAGCCGGGCGTCGGCCGGCTGCCCCACCTCAACCCCTTCCTGCGCCGCTGGGACCACCGCGAGGGACCGAAGCGCAAGGGCCGTACCGCCGCCCTGCAAGGTGGCGCGCTGAAGGTCGAGGAGGGCGAGTGGCTCCCCTTGGAGGACGGCGTCGAGGTCTACTTCGCCAAGGGCGGCACCTACCGCACCGGCGACCACTGGGGCATCCCCGCCCGTACCGCCACCGGCAGCGTCGAGTGGCCGGCCGACCCGGCCCGCCGTCCGCTGCTCCAGGCATCGGTCGGCATCGCCCGCCACTTCGCCCCGCTCGCCCTGGTCAAGGGCGAGGCCGGTGCCGTCGACCTGCGGCTCGCCTTCGCCCCGCTGGCCAGCAGCATCCCGGCGGCGGACGAGGCGACGCTCGCGGCGGAGGAACAGGCCCGCCGACAGGAACTGGAGGCGGAGACCGACCCCTCGGGCGGCCGGTCGCAGACCACAGCCGAGGCCGAGGCGGCCGCGGAAGGAGACGAGTGATGGCCAAGCCGATCAGCGCGTCCAAGATGGTGGAGATCCTGCGCGCCGAGGGCCTGACGGTCCACGAGGTGCGCAACTGGCGCTCCCACAACCGCAACACCAAGGGACCCTGGGGCCCGGTGAACGGCGTGATGATCCACCACACCGTCACCTCCGGCACCGACGCCTCCGTGAACATCTGTTACAACGGCTACTCCGGCCTGCCCGGCCCCCTGTGTCACGGCGTCATCGACAAGAAGGGCCACATCCACCTCGTCGGCAACGGCCGCGCCAACCACGCCGGGCTCGGTGACAGCGATGTCCTGCGCGCCGTGGTCAACGAGGCGAAGCTGCCGCCCGACAACGAGGCCGACACCGACGGCAACCGGCACTTCTACGGCTTCGAGTGCGTCAACCTCGGCGACGGCAAGGACCCCTGGCCCGAGGTCCAGAAGGAGGCCATCGAGAAGGTGGCCGCCGCGATCTGCCGCCACCACGGCTGGAGCGAGCGGTCCGTCATCGGCCACAAGGAGTGGCGGCCCGGCAAGACGGACCCGCGCGGCTTCACGATGGACGGCATGCGAAAGCGCATAGCCGACCGGCTGGGCGGCAAGGCACAGCCCCCCGACCCCAAGCCCACGCCGTCGAAGCCGTCGTACGAGCCGTTCCCGGGCAGCGGCTTCTTCCACGTCGGGCAGAAGTCCCCGGTCATCACGGCGATGGGCCGCCGCCTGGTCGCCGAGGGCTGCGGCCGCTACGACGAGGGCCCCGGCCCCGAGTGGACCGAGGCCGACCGGCGCTCCTACCAGGCCTGGCAGCACAAGCTCCACTTCAAGGGCAAGGACGCCGACGGCATCCCGGGCAAGGTCAGCTGGGACAAGCTGAGGGTCCCGGGCTCCTGACCCCGCGCTGCCGCTCCTACCCGGCCATCCGCGTGTCGGCCGTGGGCAGGGGCGGCAGCGCCGTGTCGTACACCCACGCCTGGAACACCTCGTCCAGCGGCTCGGCCGCGAACCGCGCCACATGCGCCGTGAACGTCGTCGTGCTCACCGACCCGCCCCGGTGCAGCCCGGCCCAGCCGCGCAGCATCCGGAAGAAGGCGTCGTCGCCCATCGCGCACCGCACCGCGTGCAGGGTCAGCCCGCCGCGTTCGTAGAGCCGGTCGTCGAACATCGACTTGCGGCCCGGGTCGGCCAGCCGGAGGTCCTGGGGGAGGGAGGACAGCAACCGGTGTGCGGCGGCGGCGTGCCGATGGGCCGGGCGCCCGCCCGACCGCTCCGACCACAGCCACTCCGCGTACTTCGCGAAGCCCTCGTTCAGCCAGATGTGCCGCCAGTCGGCGATGGACACGCTGTTGCCGAACCACTGGTGCGCCAGCTCGTGCGCGACCAGCCGCTCCGAACCCCGCGCCCCGTCCACGTGGTTGGCGCCGAACAGCGACAACCCCTGTGCCTCGACGGGGACATCGAGCTCCTCCTCGGTCACCACGACGGCGTACTCGCCGAACGGGTAGGGCCCGAAGAGCTGTTGGAAGACATGCATCATCTGCGGCTGCCGCGCGAAGTCCCGCGAGAACTCCGCAAGCAGGTGCGCCGGAATGTGCCCGTGCTGCGGCACACCGCCCAGCCCCGGATCACCCAGCAGCACCGTCTGGTACTTGCCGATCGACAGCCCGACCAGATAGCTGGACGTCGGCGCGGACTGCTCGTACACCCAGGTCGTCGTCGACGCCTTCGTGGTCCGGGTCAGCAGGCGCCCGCCGGCCACCACCGAGTACGCCGACGGCGTGGTGATCGAGATCTGGTACGACGCCTTGTCGGCGGGCCGGTCGTTGCACGGGTACCAGGACGGTGCCCCGACCGGCTGGCTCGCCACCAGCGCCCCGTCCTCCAGCTCCTCCCAGCCGAGCCCGCCCCAGGGGCTGGTGACCGGCTTGGGGTTGCCCGACCAGTCCACCTCGACCGTGAAGGCGGCCCCGGCGCGGATCGGCTTCGCGGGCCGGACCCGCAGCCGCCCGCCCCGGTGCGTGTAGTGCGGCTGCCGCCCGTCCACCCGGACCCGGCCGATCTTGAAGTCGGCGAGATTCAGCACGAACTCCGCGAGCGGCGACCGTCCCGCTATGCCGTTGATCCGGGCCGTCCCGGACAGCCGGTTGGGACCCGGGCGGTAGTCCAGCGCGAGCTCGTAGCGGTGCACCCGGTAACGGGGATCGCCGTTGGCCGGAAAGTACGGGTCCGGACCCACTGCCTGCTGAACGGTCACTGCTGCGTCTGCTCCCTGCGCTGTGCTCGAACGTCGTGCCGGTGCACCGTCCTGTGGGCCTGTCCGGCGGATCATGCCGCAGACGCGGGGGGCATCAGGCGCCGCCGATTTCCTGCGACCTGATCCGCCGGACAGGCCCCGGACCCGACCCGAACGAGCCGCGCAGCGCTTTCAGGAGCGCCATGACTCGATCGGATTGCCCAGCCAGCGGGTGTCGTCGGGAACGGACTCCGCCGCCATCACCAGCGACGCCGGACCCAGAGTGGTACGGGCGCCGACCGTGCTGCCGGGCAGGACGATTCCGCCAGGACCCAGCGTCGCGCCCTCACGGAGGACCACAGTATCCGTCCGCAAGATCCGGTCGTGGAAGAGGTGCGTCTGGAGCACACAGCCCCGGTTCACCGTCGCCGCGTCCCCCAGCGTCACCAGGTCGGTCTCGGGCAGCCAGTAGCTCTCCACCCACACACCCCGCCCGATCTTCGCACCCAGCCCGCGCAGCCACGCCGTCATCACCGGCGTACCCGGCACCGAACCGGCCAGCCACGGCACGGCCACCACCTCGACGAAGGTGTCCGCCAGCTCGTTGCGCCACACGAACCCGCTCCACAGCGGATGCTCCCCGCTGCGGTGCCGCCCCACGAGCACCCACTTGGCCACGATGGACAGCAGCCCCGCCGCGACCCCGGCCCCGAGCAGCACGAGCCCCGACAGCAGCGGCGCCCACACACCCAGCGAACCCAGCGCGCACAGCGCCGCCACCGTCAGCACGGCGATCCCCGCCGAGCAGAACACCGGCACGATCCGGCACAGCTCCACCAGGCCGCGCGCCCACAGCAGCCGCGCCGGCGGATCGTACGTCCGGCTCTGGTCACCGCCGGCCGCCGCGCGCGGCAGCTTCACCGGCGGCAGCCCCAGATAGGAGCTGCCCTTCTTCGCCTTCTTCGGCGTCGCCGACAGCACACCCACCAGCCCGCCGTCCGGCACCGACCGCCCCGGCCCGGTCATCCCCGAGTTCCCGAGGAAGGCCCGCCGCCCGATCTCCGCCCGCCCGATCCGCATCCAGCCACCGCCGAGCTCGTACGGCGCGGTCAGCGTGTCGTCCGCCAGGAACGCGCCCTCGCCGACCGTCGTCAGGCTCGGCAGCGCGAGCACGGTCGACACCTCGGCGCCCCGCCCGATCCGCATCCCGAGCAGCCGCAGCCACACCGGCGTGACCAGCCCGGCGTACAGCGGGAACAGCGTCTCCCGCGAGCGGTCCATCAGCTGCGTGACCGTCCACGCCTGCCAGCCGATCCGGCTGTGCGTGGGGTGCGTGCCCTCCCGCAGGCCCAGGCTGAGCAGTCGTACGGCGATCAGGAGCAGCAGCGCGTACGCCAGCCCGAAGGCCAGCGTCGCCGGGACGAGGGCGAGCGCGGCACCCTGGAGCGCCTCGCCGAGCCCGGTGCCGGATTCCACGAACACGCGCGCCACCAGCAGCGCCGCCACGCCCGCCAGCACCGGCAGCAGCGTCAGCGCGAAGCCCGCCATGCCGTACATGACACGCCAGTACGTGCCGCGCACCGGCCGTTCCTTCGGCCAGTTCCGCTTGGCCTTGCCGAGCTTGACCGCGGGCGCGCCCGCCCAGCGCTGCCCGGTCGGGATCTGACCGGTGACGGCCGAACCGGGTGCCACCTCGGCCCGCTTGCCGACCCGGGCGCCCGGGAAGAGAATGCTGCGCGTGCCGACGACGGCGTGCCCGCCGACCCTGACCGCGCCGATCTCCAGCCGGTCGCCGTCCAGCCACCAGCCGGACAGGTCCACCTCGGACTCCACGGCCGCGCCCCGGCCCAGCTTGAGCATGCCGGTGACCGGCGGCAGCGAGTGCAGGTCCACCTCGGGACCGACCTTGGCGCCCAGCGCCCGCGCGTACCGCTCCAGCCACGACCCGGTCAGCGAGGTCGCCCCGCTGAACTCGGCCAGCCGCTCGGCGGTCCACAGCCGCAGATGCACGCTGCCACCGCGCGCGTACCGCCCCGGCTGCACACCGCGCAGCAGCAGCCGCGCCCCGCCCGCGGCGATCGCGAGCCGCCCCGGCGGGCTGAAGAACAGCAGCGCCCCGGCCCCGACGGCCCACCAAGGCGCGGTCGGCAGCCAGGAGTAGGCGGGCAGCACGTTCCCGAGCGCGGCCAGCGCCACACTCCAGCGCAGTCCGAGCAGCGTGAACAGGGGGAGCAGCACCAGGAGTTGGACCGCCTGGGCGCGTACCGGAACCGGAGCGACGGTCCGCTCGGCACCGTCGTCCTGCGAGGACTCCTCCAGGTGCCGCGCTAGCTTGCGCAGCACGGGCTGCTGGTAGATGTCGAGGACGGCCGCGCTCGGGTAGCGGGTACGCAGCCGTGTGGTCAGCTGGGCGGCGGCGAGGCTGCTGCCGCCGATCGCGAAGAAGTCGTCCCGCGCACTCGACACGGGGATGCCGAGAACCCCGCTCCACTGCTCGGCGAGCCAGGCCTCGGTGCCGTACAGCTGCTCGGCCGGACCACCGGTCGTCAGCCCCTCCAGCGGCCAGGGGAGGGCGCCCCGGTCCACCTTGCCGCTCGTCCGGGTCGGCAGGTCGTCGACCGGTGCGAGCAGCGGGACGAGCGCGGCCGGCAGTTCGGCCCGCAGCTTTTCGACGGCCGCCGCGTGGTCCCAGCCGTCCTGGGTGACGACATACCCGACGAGGAGCTGGTTGCCGCTGCGGGCGGTGCGTACCGCGGCCGCGGCCCCCGCCACGCCGGGCAAGGCCTGGAGCGCCGCGTCCACCTCACCGAGCTCGATGCGCCGTCCGCCGAGCTTGATCTGCTCGTCGGCCCGCCCGAGGAAGACCAGCCCCTGAGGCTCCGCCTTGACGAGGTCACCGCTGCGGTACGCCCGCTCCCACCCGAGGGACTCCAGCGGCGCGTACTTCTCCGCGTCCTTCTCGGCGTCGAGATACCGCGCGAGCCCGACCCCGCCGATCACCAGCTGCCCGGTGCCGCCCATCGGCACGGGCTCCCCGGCCTCGTCCACGACGGCCAGCTCCCAGCCGTCCAACGGCAGCCCGATCCGGATCGGCTCCTCGCCGCTCATCAGCGACGCACAGGCCACGACGGTCGCCTCGGTCGGCCCGTACGTGTTCCAGACCTCGCGCCCCTCCGTCACCAGCCGCTGCACCAGCTCGGGCGGGCAGGCCTCACCGCCGAAGATCAGCAGCCGTACGTCGTTCAGGTGCTCGGGCTCCCACAGCGAGGCCAGCGTCGGCACGGTCGACACCGCGCTGATCTCCTGATCGGCCAGCCAGGGCCCGAGATCGGCACCGCTCCTGACCTGCGAGCGCGGCACCGGCACGAGGCATGCCCCGTACCGCCAGGCCAGCCACATCTCCTCGCAGGACGCGTCGAACGCGACCGACAGACCCGCCATGACCCGGTCCCCGGGCCCGATCGGATCCTCCGTGAGGAACAGCGCCGCCTCGGCGTCCACGAACGCGGCGGCACTGCGATGGCTGACGGCGACGCCCTTGGGCTTCCCGGTGGATCCGGAGGTGAAGATGATCCAGGCGTCGTGCTCCGTGCCGGGCCGCGCCGCGGGGAGGTCGCTGCGCGAGAACGCGGTGAGCTCGTGCCCGGCCCCGACGACGGCCCGCACCTCCGCCTCCCCGAACACCAACTCGGCCCGCTCGTCCGGGTCCTCGGCGTCCACCGGCACATAGGCGGCCCCGGCAGCCAGTACGGCGAGAATCGCGACGTACAGCTCATTGGTGCCGGACGGCACCCGGACCCCCACCCGGTCCCCGAGCCCGACCCCGGCACCGGCCAGCGCGCGCCGCAGGTCCTCCACCGTGGCGGCCAGCTCCCGGTAGGTCAGCCCCGTCGTGCCGTCGTCCAGGGCGAGTTCGTCGGGATACGACCGCACCGACGCGTCGAAGATGTCGACGAGGGTGCGCGGCGAGGCCGCCGGTCCCCCGGAGAAGCGTGCCGTGTCGCCGAACCGTTCTCGGAGCTCTTCGTCGAGCAGGCCGAGAGCACTGCTCTCGTGTATCGCTGCCATCGGGCCCTCGCGTCTCGATCCCGGAAGCCTCCGGGGCGCTGGCGGGGCCCGCAGGTCTGCCTGGGGTTGTCCGTTTCCAGCTCCGTTCCGTAACAAGCCGGAAATTTTAGTACGACGCTAGGCTCGGGCCCCTTGTCCGGCCACTGGGGACGGCCTTTCGAGGGCCTGCACGCGCCCTGCGCAGGGGCGTTGACCTGGTGATCTTCAGGCCGGGGAGAGATGGCCCACACAACGAGCGAGGGCCGCGATCCAGTGATCGCGGCCCTCGCTCATCTCAAGTGTCCGAGGGGGGACTTGAACCCCCACGCCCGATAAAGGGCACTAGCACCTCAAGCTAGCGCGTCTGCCATTCCGC
>NZ_JBWLKM010000073.1:0-41373 GCF_059026085.1 Streptomyces sp. a15
GCTCCGCCCCCACCAGGGCCACCCGCACCCGACCACGAAAGCCGCACCGGCGGTGCGGGTGGGAACCCAAAAAACCCTGCCGCGCGCCGTTTGCCCCCCCCCCCCCCCCCCCCCCCCGCCGCGGCATCGTCGTGGTCGTCAAACGCGCTGCCACAGGGCCGGAGTGAGGGCGGGCTGCCACGCGCCCTGCGCCTGATGCGCCTGCAGGCACTGGTAGGAGACGCCGTCGTACGTCACCCGCGCGCCGACCTCGTAGACCTGACCCACGGCCCAGCCACCCGCCTGGCCGTCCTGGGGGGCCTGGGTACCGCTCTCGGCCGCCCCGGTCTTGAGGGTGAGGCCGTAGGCGCTGAGCACCGGGTTGATCGGCTGGTAGTAGGTCGTTCCGCCGCTCGTGCAGTCGCCGGAGCCCCCCGACGTGACGCCCTGGGCCTGGGTTCCCGAGATGTAGGAGCCGCCGGAGTCGCCCGGCTCGGCGCACACCGTGGTGCGGGTCACGCCGTCGACGGTGCCCTCGGAATAGCTGACGCTGGTGTCGTGCTGCTCGATCGTTCCGCAGTGCCAGCCGGTGGTCGACCCGGACCGGCAGACCGCGGCGCCCGCCAGGGCCTTCACCGAGCCGGCGGTCTGCACGTTCTCGTCACCCTCCCCCTTGACGGCGGGCGTTGCGGTCCAGTCGCTGTTGACGCCCACCCACGCCATGTCCAGGCCGGGGAAGACGGAGTTCTGGAAGGTGCCCTGGGCGACCTTGTTGAAGCCGGTCGTCTTGGCGCCCGCCTTGCCGCAGTGACCGGCTGTGGCGAAGCCCTGCTGCTCGCCCTTGGTGATGGAGAATCCCACGGAGCAACGGGCCTGGTCGTCGATGTAGAAGGCGTCACCGCCCCGTACGTCGTGCAGGGCGCGAGGCCGCTCCGCCGACACCTTGACGTCCACGAGCCCAGCGGCGACTCCGGCGTCGGCGATGAGCGTGTCCGCGGCGGCACGGCTCGTCGCCTGGACCGTCACCCGGTTGGTCCGTACGTCGATGTACCGCACCGGCGTGTCGAGGGCCTTGCCGGTCACGGCGCCGTCCAGCTTCTTCTTGGCCTTCCTCAGGTCCTCCAGCGCGGTCTTGACGACCGCCGCCTTCGCCCCGCCGGCCTCGATGGCGGGGACGTCCGCGGCGTCGGTGGTCGCGACGGTCAGGTCGGCGGAGGTCGCGCCGCTCACCCATGCTCCCGCGAAGTGCTTGCCCAGCGCGTTCTGGAGCCGGCCGGCGCGCGTGCCCGCCTCGGCCTCGTTCACCAGGCGCGTCCTGGCCTGTGTGTCCGTCAGGCCCAGGTCGCGCACCAACGCGCGCAGGACTGCGGGCGACGGCTTGTCGGCGCCGAGCGTCTCGGCGGCGGAGGGTGCCGGTGTCGGCGCGGGGGGCTCGGCGGCCGCGGCTTGGGGCAGCCCCGCGAGCACGAGCGCGCCGAGCACCGTCAAGGCGGCACAGCAGGCTCCGGCGTGTCTGTGGACCATCAGGCGTCTCCTCGGGTTTCGGTGGCAGAAGGGCCTCGAAAACCTAGGTTTTGCCGAAGAGGGCTCAGAAGATGTCCGGTTCCCGTCCGTTCCGCGCATTGGACGACATGAAGGGCCCGCCCGGCGGAGTACCGGATGCTGACGGGCCGACACCCCGGTACGGGTGTCGGCCCGTCAGCATCCGGTACCGGTGTCACGCGGGCTTGAGTCCGGGGTTACCGGCCTCGGTCACGAAGGACGCGGCGGTCGTGATCGGCGCGCCCGGCGTCGTCACGGCGGACACGGTCCTGAAGTCGGCCCGCGCCTTCAGGCGGTCCAGTACGACCCTCACATAGCCGCGCCGCCCGTCGTAGAACTTCAGATGCGGGTTGGCCTTGAGGTAGGTGTCCCAGGTGGGTGGCCTCTCGGCGCCGTCCCGGCCGCTCGCCACCGACGTGGCGACGATCTCCGTGCCCAGGGTCCTGGACGCCGGATCGTCGAAGTCGTCCTTGATGTCGAAGGCGTACCCGACGTGCACGTCCCCGGTCATCACCACCAGGTTCTCGACCCCGGCCGATTTCGCGCCGTCGAGGATCCGCCGACGCGAGGCCCGGTAGCCGTCCCAGGCGTCCATGGACGTCTTCGCCTCCGCGTTGAGGTCGAGTTTGCGCTGGGAGAAGCAGACCTGTTGCGACATCACGTTCCACAGGGCCTCGGAGGCGCGCCAGCCGTCGATCAGCCAGCTCTCCTGCGCCGCCCCCGTCATGGTGCGTGTCGGGTCGTCCACCTCGGGGCCGAGGACGACGTGTTTGGCGTCGCCGTACAACTGGTCGGAGCGGTACTGGCGGGTGTCGAGGACGTCGAACTGGGCGAGCGTTCCCCAGTGGAGCCGGCGGTAGAGCTGCATGTCCGGGCCGCTGGGCAGCTGTGCGTTGCGCAGCGGATGGTTCTCCCAGTGCGCCCGGTAGGCGGCGGCGCGGCGCAGCAGGAACGTCTCCGGCGGGTCGTTGTTCTCGCTGATGGCGCCCGCGTAGTTGTTCTCGGTCTCGTGGTCGTCCCAGGTGACGACGAAGGGGTGGGCCGCGTGGACCGCCCGCAGGTCCGGGTCGCTCTTGTAGAGGGCGTAGCGCAGCCGGTGGTCCTCCAGGGTCGTGGCCTCGTGGTTGAAGAGGTCGGGCAGCTTGCGGTCGGTGTAGTTCCGGTGGCCGCCCACGGAGTTCACGGCGTACTCGTACAGGTAGTCGCCGAGATGGAACACCACGTCGACGTCGTCCTGGGCGAGATGGCGGTGCACCGTGTAGTACCCGTCGAAGTAGGCCTGGCAGGCGACGGCGGCGTAGGTGAGCGTCGCGGCGGCGGCCGTGGTGGCGGGCGCCGTGCGGGTGCGGCCCGTCTCGCTGATCCAGGTTCCGGCCTTGAACCGGTAGTAGTAGACACGGTCGGGGTCGAGGCCGTCGACCTCGACGTGCAGGCTGTGGTTGTACTCGGGATAGGCGATGGCGACGCCTGTGCGGACGGTCAGGGCGAAGCGTTCGTCGGTGGCCACCTCCCACTGGACGGCGACGTACCGCCCGGGCAGACCGCCGTCCGCCTGGTACGGGGCGGGGGCGAGCCGCGTCCACAGCAGTACGGAGTGGGGCAGCGGGTCTCCGGAGGCGATGCCGAGCGTGAACGGGTCGCTGGAGATCCTCGCCGCGTCGAGCTCGGAGGAGCCCGCCGCGCCCCGGGCCGGCAGGTTGGTGGTGAAGGCGAGGGCGGCGGCCGCCGCGGCGATCGTGAAGAAGCGGCGCCGCCCGAAGTGCGGTGCTGCGGCACGCAGTTCGAGGTCGTGTCGAGAAGAAGTGTGGTGCAGCAGCGATCTACGACGGCCTGATGAGGCCATGTGGCCTCCTCTCGCGGTTGATTGCACGCAGGACCTGTGCGCCACGTACGACAAAGTCGCAGGAAGCAGATTTCTGAATGCTAATCAGATATAGGTCGCAATTGCGGCAGGTGCGAGTTCCCGAGAGCGTCGGGCCGTGTGTGCGAGCGTCTGTCCGGGCCGTCCGTCCGGGCCGTCCGTCCGGGCGTCAGGCCGCGGAAAAGGCGGCCGGAGCCCCGATGTGCGGGCCCCGGCCGCCTCCGGCCGAGCATGGACCGCCGAGCGGTCCCTCGGCTCAACCCCCTTGCTGCGACCGCGCCTTGAACGCGGCCTTCCGTGCTTCCTTCGCGATCCTCTTGTCGGGGTGCAGCCGCCCCATCGCCTCCAGCACGTCCGCCGTGGCGGGGTGGTCGACCCGCCAGGCCGCCGCGAAGAACCCGCTGTGCTGCTGGGCCAGTCCCTCGACCAGCCCCCTCAGCTCGTCGGAGTTGCCCTCCGCCGCGAGCTGCGCGGCGAGCGTGTCGACGGTCAGCCAGAACACCAGGTCCTCGGAGGGTGCCGGCACCTCGGAGGCGCCCCGCTCGGCCAGCCAGACCCGGGCCAGTCCGCCGAGCTCGGGGTCGTCGAGGACCTCGCGCAGGGCCGGCTCGTCCTCGTTGCCCACCAGGGACAGCGCCTGCTGGCAGCGCAGTCGCCTGAGCGGCGCCCCGGCGTCCAGGCCCCGCGCCGCCGCCAGCAACTCCCGCGCGGCGGCGAGGGATTCACGGCGCGCCAGCCACTGCTCGGTCTCGGCCTGGGCGGCGGTGGGCGGGAAGGCGGCCGTGCCGTCGAGCAGCGCGTCGGCGCCCTTGTCGGCGAGGTCGCCGACCGCGGGTGCCTCGAACCCGGCCTCCAGGAGCCGGGCCCTGAGCCCGTAGAGGCCGAGCGGGGTGAGCCGGACCATGCCGTAGCGGGAGACGTCGGTCTCGTCGACCGGGGAGGCGGGCTCCTCGTCGGTGTCGGCCATCAGCGCCTCGTCGACGGGCTGGTATGCCACGAGCCCGACCGGCTCAAGGAGCCGGAACTGGTCGTCGAGCCGCATCATCGCGTCGGAGACCTGCTCCAGCACGTCGTTGGTGGGCTCGCCCATGTCGCTGGGGACGATCATCGAGGCGGCCAGCGCGGGCAGCGGCACGAATGCCCTGCCGGGCCTCTCCTCGCCGGCGGTGAGGAGGTAGAGGTTGCCGAGCACGCCGTCCAGGAACTCGGCCTCGGCCTCCGGGTCCCAGTCCAGGGACGAGAAGTCGACCTCGCCCCCCGCGTCCATCGCGCCGACCAGGTCGTCCAGGTCGGGCCCGCTCGCGTCGGCGAGCACGGTCTCCAGCGCCGCCAGCCACACACCGAGCACGTCGTGCGGGGCGCCGCCGGTGAGCACGGCCAGTTCCTCACCCGCGGCGACGGTGCCGGCTTCCTCGTCGACGACCTCGACGAGCCCGGTGTCGACGGCGACCCGCCAGGCCTCGCTCGCGTACGCCGCCGCGTCGTCCCCGCTCAGCCCGAGCACCTCGGCCGCCTCGGGCAGCTGCTCTTCGACGAGCCCGCCCCCGGCGTCGATCCGCGTCGTCGGCCCGGCCCAGCGGGCGAGCCGCGCGGCCCGTGACAGCAGCGGCGTGGACAGGGCGTCCCGCGCCAGCTCCGCTTCGGGGTGCAGCCGCACCGGCGGCAGTGGGGAGCTGTCTGACATCGGCTGGTTCTCCTAGAGGCGCGTCGTACCACTCAGCCGCTCAGCCTAGACCGCTTTCCACCCATGCCGCCCGGTTCATCTCCCGGTCCGGGGCCGTACATGGCTGAAACCTTGACAAGTGGCCTGACCAGGCACGAGATTGACGCGCGTAGAAGCCGGGGGACAGGTGTTCACTCGCTTCTACGCGCGTCATACGCGCCTTTCGCTTCACCCTCGTCCCGGCGCCCATGTACGTCCCCGGAGGGATCCCGTTGCCGAGCAAGTCTTCCGTGCGTCTCGCCGCGCTCACCGTCGCCGCCGTCTGTTCCGCGGCCTCCACCGTCGTACTCACCTCGCCCGCGCACGCGGCGGCCGTGAGCATCCATGACATCCAGGGCACGACCCGGATATCCCCGTACGCCGGCCAGGCGGTCACGGATGTGGCCGGAATCGTCACCGGCGTGCGCACCTACGGCTCCTCCAGAGGCTTCTGGATCCAGGACCCGAACCCGGACGCCGACCCCGCCACCAGCGAGGGCGTCTTCGTCTTCACCAGCTCCACCCCGAAGGTCGCGGTCGGCGACGCGGTGACCGTGTCCGGCACGATCACGGAGTTCGTCCCGGGCGGCGCCGCCTCCGGCAACCAGGCGGTGACCGAGATCGTCCGCCCGACGGTGACGGTCGTCTCCAGCGGCAACGCGGTCCCGGCCGCCACCGTCGTCGACGCCAGGTCGGTGCCGAGCGCCTACGCCCCGGCCGGCGACACCGCCGCGAGCGGCTCGGTCAACGCTCTGACCCTGCGTCCGTCGAAGTACGCCCTGGACTACTACGAGTCCCTGGAGGGCATGAACGTCCAGGTCTCCGACACCCGCGTGGTCGGCGCCACCGACCCGTTCACCGAGCTGTGGGTCACGGTGAAGCCGCGCGAGAACAGCAACCGCCGCGGCGGCACGGTCTACGGCTCCTACGAGTCGCAGAACACCGGCCGGCTCCAGATCCAGTCCCTGGGCGCGACCGCCGACTTCCCGAAGGCGAACGTCGGCGACGTCCTCACCGGCGCCACCGCCGGCCCGCTGGACTACAACCAGTTCGGCGGCTACACCCTCGTCGCCAACCGGATCGGCACGCTGAAGAGCGCCGGGCTCGCGCGGGAGACCACCGAGAAGCAGAAGAACGGCGAGCTTGCGGTCGCGACGTACAACGTCGAGAACCTCGACCCGTCCGACGCCTCCTTCGAGGAGCACGCCGCCGCGATCGTGCACAACCTCCAGTCGCCCGACATCGTGTCCCTGGAGGAGATCCAGGACAACAACGGCGCGAAGAACGACGGCACGGTCGCGGCCGACCTGACGGTGACCAAGCTGATCGACGCGATCGCCGCGGCCGGCGGCCCGACGTACGACTGGCGCTCCATCGACCCGGCGAACAACACCGACGGCGGCGAGCCGGGCGGCAACATCCGCCAGGTGTTCCTGTTCAACCCGGAGCGGGTCTCCTTCACCGACCGCGCGGGCGGCGACGCCACCACCGCCGCCGGCGTCACCAAGGAGCACGGCAAGGCCGCGCTGACGGTCTCCCCCGGCCGGATCGACCCGGCGAACACCGCCTGGGCGAGCAGCCGCAAGCCGCTGGCCGGCGAGTTCTCCTTCCGTGGCCGGACGGTCTTCGTGATCGCCAACCACTTCAACTCCAAGGGCGGCGACCAGGCTCTGACCTCGCAGTACCAGCCGCCGGCGCGCAGCTCGGAGACCCAGCGCGCCCTCCAGGCGACCGCGGTGAACGGGTTCGTCAAGGAGATCCTGGCCACCCAGAAGAACGCGGACGTCGTCACCCTCGGTGACATCAACGACTTCGAGTTCTCCGGCACCACCGAGATCCTGGAGAGCGACGGCGCGCTCTGGTCGGCGATCAAGTCGCTGCCGAAGAGCGAGCGTTACTCGTACGTCTACCAGGGCAACGCCCAGGTCCTCGACCAGATCCTGGTCAGTCCGTCGATCCGGCGTTCGTGCGACTTCGAGTACGACAGCGTGCACATCAACGCGGAGTTCAACGACCAGATCAGCGACCACGACCCGCAGGTGCTGCGGTTCAAGCCGTAGTCGCCGACCGTCGGTCGCAGTGCTCTACCGGGGCTGGCTGAACACCTTGTCCAGCCAGCCCTTCCAGGCGGTCTCGACCGCCTCCGCGTCCGCGCCCGGCGCGAAGTCGTGGACGCTGATCCCGACCGGGTAAGCCCAGTGGTCGCGCCCGAAGACGCGGATCAGGGCGCCATCGGTGCGCAGCCCGAGGAAGTACGGGTTGCGGAAGTCGACCTCGGCGTCGAGGAGTTGGTCCTCGGGGCCGCGGACCCGCACCCGCGCCCCCTCGGCGGTGTCGTCCGCGAGGCCGAGCGCCCGGCCGACGGCGGCGAAGGAACCGGTGGCCTTGGAGGCGTCGGGTCCGTCGAAGGTGGCGAAGGCGGCCGTGCGGGGCGCGAAGTGGACCAGATACTGGCGCAGGGTCGCCATGTAGAAGTCGGTGTGCTTGGCGGCGCCGTCGTACTGGTTGTCCCAGTCGTCGACGAAGATCCCGCTGTGCACGTACCGCACCCAGGCACGCCGGCCCTCGTCGCGCGGCTCGATGGTGTAGTCGAGCTGGTTGAGGGTCTGCTCGGAGATGCCCTCGACGTTCTCGACGCGGTTGGTGTAGCGGTGCGGCGGGTCCCAGGCGGTGACCGTGGACCCGAAGGGTCCCTTGCCGCCCTCGCGCGGCTCCGGGGGCTCCATCGGCCACAGCCAGCCGCCGGTCTGGGCGGTGACGGCCTCCCAGACCTCCTCCGGTGAGGCATCGACCTCAAACTCGCGGGCGATCTCGAATTCCTTGGACATGGTGGGCTCCTGAGTACGGACTGGTCTAGCTGTCGATTTCCGGGACGGGTTCCGGGACGGGCCGGTCCTCGACCGTGGGCTTGAGCGTGGGATGGACGGCCACGACGATCCGGTGATCACGGCCGTCCTCGGTGTCCGGAGCGTCGTACTTGCGGATCAACGCGGTGATTCCCGCCGTCAGCTCCTGGATGAACGCGGCCCGGTCGGCGGCCGAGGCGAAGCGGACCTCGCCGTCGAGCGCGTACGTCGCCAGCCGCTTGCGGGCCTTCGTCGCGCCGGTGATCAGCGAGCCGACGTCCCGGACGAGCCGGGCGCCGAGCGCGAGCAGCCAGCGCGCGGAGAGCTGGTCCCGGAAGCGGTCCGGGTCCGGCTGCACGGCGGCGAGCGCGAGCGGTGAGATGACGTACGACGCGGCGGTCGCCCGCATCAGCCGCTCCGTGACGTTGCCCTTGCGGCGCTCGCCGGCCAGCTCGACCAGGCCGTGCCGCTCCAGGGTCTTCAGGTGGTAGTTGACCTTCTGCCGGGGCAGTCCGACCTTGCCGGCCAGCATCGCAGCCGAGGCGGGGCCTGCGGCCAGCTCGGCGAGCAGCCGGGCCCTTATTGGGTCCAGGGAGGCGGCTGCGGCCTCGGGATCCTCGATCACGGTCACGTCCAGCATGGGTCCACCGTCTCACCGAAAACTTTTTTTGTCCAGACTCATTGAGTCGTCGGATAGACCTGGGTTGATCTCACTGGGGCACGAGACCGAGGGCGTGGTCGTAGCGCCTGCCCGTGAAGCCCCGCACGCCCGGGTACGTCCGCACCCGCTCCCACTCCTCGTCGACGGGCACGGTGAGGGCCTTGTCGTAGGCCTGAGGGGTCTCCCACTCCGCGTAGTTGAGGACGTGGGTGCCGTCGGTGGACAGATGGAAGTGGGCGGCGATCAGTCCGCGGTGGGCGACCGGGCCGGGGGCGGTGCGCAGCAGGAGGTCGATCCAGTCCCGGCGCCGCTCGGCCGCACCCGGCTCGAAGTCGATCCGCACGGTCACGATCAGCCCCGGCACACGCTGGTCGCAGGCGGCACGCTCTTCGCCGCGGTAGTACCGGTACCGGTCGAGTGCGACGCGCTCGATGCCCGGGACGGCGGTGTCGATCTCGTCGTTGCGTTCCTGCCGGTGGGCCCGCGGCGAAGCCGCTGTTGGATGCAGCACGAAGGCCTCGTAGGCCGACTCGCTCGCCCACTGCGAATGGTGCATCAGCGTCTCGCCGTCGTGCCCGGTGTAGACGTGGTAGCCGAGCAGGCCGTCGGCGGGCCAGGGCCGGCGCTCCCAGGTGTGCGCGATCGCCTCGACGGCCTGCTTCTGCCGCTCGGGGGTGCCCACACGCCAGGTGCTGAAGAGGGCGGCGCCGACATCGGGCCGGGTGAGGTCGGGGTGGGTGTCGGTGCGGCGGGTGTCGGTGCGGCGGGTCACGGCGGGCCTCCGTCGGTCGGTACGGGATGCGTGCACCGCCCACCCTTCAACCTCAACCAAGATTCAGGTCAAGTACCCGATTTGAGCGGCGAATTCGGGAGACCCGGCTGGTCATGGACGAGAAGGCCCAGAGGGCCGAGACGGTGGAGCAGGGCGAGCCGGCCGGGATGCACGAGACGGCCGGGACGGACAGCCCTTCCGAGTTGCCCGCGCGGTCGTGGCGGGCGGTGGTGGGGCGCACGTTCAAGGAGTTGCTGGACGACGAACTCTCCGACCGTGCGGCCGCGTTGACGTACTACGGCGTGCTGTCGCTCTTCCCGGCGCTGCTGGTGATGGTGTCCCTGCTGGGTGTGGTCGGACAGCGCGCCACGGACAAGATCCTCGACAACATCGGGGACCTCGCCCCCGGCCCCGCCCGGGACGTCCTGCGGGACGCGGTGGTCCAGCTCGGCGACAGCGGCGGCACCGGCAGCGTGCTGGCCGTCCTCGGCCTGCTCTTCGCCCTGTGGTCGGCGTCCGGGTATGTCGCCGCGTTCATTCGCGCGTCCAACGCGGTGTACGACCTTCCGGAGGGCCGCCCGGTGTGGAAGCTCACGCCGCTGAGGCTGGCGCTGACCGTGGTGCTGATGCTGATGCTGGCCGCGAGCGCGCTGATCGTGGTGTTCACGGGGCCGCTGGCCGAGCGGGCCGGCACGACGATCGGGCTCGGTGACGAGGCGATCGCGGTGTGGGACGTCGCGAAGTGGCCGGTACTGCTTCTGTTGGTGGTCCTGATGATCGCCCTGCTGTACTGGGCCGCCCCCAACGTCCGTGGCCGCGGCTTCCGTTGGATCTCCCCCGGCAGCGTCCTCGCCACGCTGATCTGGCTGGCCGCGTCCGCGGGTTTCGCCGTGTACGCGTCCAACTTCGGCTCGTACAACAAGACGTACGGCACGCTCGCGGGCGCCATCGTCTTCCTCGTCTGGCTCTGGCTGACCAACATGGCGATCCTCCTGGGCCTGGAGTTCGACGCGGAACTGGCACGCGAGCGAGCGATCACGGGCGGCCGCCCGCCGACGGAGGAGCCGTACGTGGAGCCGAGGGACACGAGGAAGTGGCCGGCGAGGTTGCGGGCGGCGCGGGGGAAGTGACGGGGGCGGCGGGGCACCACCTCACCACTCAGCCGACCGAGCAGTCGGTCCAGCGCCCAGCCGCCCTTCCCCACAGCCCACCGAGACGAGACCGGCCGGCGCCTGACCCCACCTCCCCCAGCCAACCGAGTCGCCACGACGAAACCCCACGCCACAGCCGACCGAAGCCGACCGAGCAGTCGGTCCAGCGCCAAACCTCGCCCCACAGCCAACCGAGTCGGGTGGGGGGTGGGCAAAGGCCGGGGGTCTGGGGGCGGAGCCCTCAGGGACGGTCACGCAGACGCCGGGCGCCGAAGTCACCCACCTCAAGGGCAACCCCGGCGCCCGCACCCGCACCGTCACCGCCCGTGACGCCGCCGCACCACCTCTCCGACGACCACCACACCCACCGCCGCCGCCCCCAGAACCAGCACCGGCCGCGGATGCCGCACCCCGACCTGCACGGCGGAGCGAACCGGCCCGGGCAGGCTGTGCTCAACGGCATGCCCCGCATGACTCGCCCGGTCCTGGACCGTATGCCCGGCCTGCGCCGCACTGCTGCGCAGCTGCACCGTCATCGCGCCCGCCTTGTCGCGGAGGTCGGCGGCCCGTGCCCGCGCACGCCCCTTGACGTCGACCTTGCCGGCCAGCTCCTCCACGGTGTCGCCGAGTTCGCTCCGCGTCCGCTCGATCTGCCGACGCAGCTCGTCGGGCCCCTTGGCGCCGGCCTCGTGCGCTGTCTTGTCCGTCATCGGTGCGCCCTTCCCCTGATCTCCTGGACGTCGGCCCTGACGCTGCCGAGCGCTTCCTCGGGCGTGGGCGGTGTGGCGCGGCGCAGCTGGGCGCGGCCGGTCACC
Organism: Streptomyces sp. a15; assembly: GCF_059026085.1. Taxonomy (NCBI): domain Bacteria; kingdom Bacillati; phylum Actinomycetota; class Actinomycetes; order Kitasatosporales; family Streptomycetaceae; genus Streptomyces; species Streptomyces sp. A15. The sequence goes on from NZ_JBWLKM010000073.1 coordinate 11,330, forward strand.
GCGAGCAGGCCCGCGAGCGCGAACAGGACGGCCGTCACGATGAGCGCCGCCGCCCAGACGGGCAGTACCAGCGAGAGCGCGGCGGCACCCGTGGCGGCCAGGGCGAGGAAGCCGGCGTAGGCGACAGCGCCCGCGGCGCCGAGCAGCCCACCGCCGCGCCCCGCGCGACGGCCCTTCTGCGCAAGCTCCTCCTTGGCGAGGGCCACTTCCTGTCGTACCAGCCGGGAGACCTGTTCGGTGGCCTGTCCGACGAGGTCGCCGACCGAATGATGTTCGTCATGTACGGGCCTGGGGGCCATGGTCCCGGTCACGGTTCCGCCTCCTCTCGGTATCGGAACCCCCGGGTACCCTGACCGGCCCTCGCTACCCCTGCGGCCCGCCTCCGGGACCGCGCTCGCCGAGCCGGGCCAGCTGGCTCTGGAACCAGTCGAGCCGGGCCTGCAACAGGGCGGCCTCCGCAACGAGTTCGGGCACCCCGAATCCGCCGGGCACACCCGGGCCGGCGGCCGGCAGCAGCTCGTCCCCCGCCACCCGCAGGCCGTCCCCCGCCACCACCCGCAGCCGGTCCCCGGCCAGCCGGGCGAACCCGGCCAACGAGACGGACGTACGACCGCGCAGGCACCCCGCGCAGGAGGGAGCCAGCGCGTGCCAGCCCGGTCGGCCCCAGCCCGCGTCGGCCAGTGCCACCGCGATCGTGCCGCAGGCGCACGGGCCGACGGTGGCCGTGCGGACGCGCTGACGGGCGTACCGGAAGCCCCGCTCGAAGCGGAGGTAGCGGCCGAGTACGGAGACCTCGAGCAGGACGGCCGTACGGTGCTCGGCCGTGCACAGCAGTGCCTCGGCCGTCGTACGGTCGTGCACGCAGTGGAAGCCGCAGTCGCAGCGGCGGTGCGGTGCCTGGTGCCGCAGGCCGTAGACGCAGGACGCGTCGGCCAGGACTCCGTACGGCAGCGCGCCGCCCAGCGACACACCGGTGAACCCGGCCCGGGTGCCGTCCTGGGACAGCACCGGGTGGGCGATCTTGTATCCGGTCGGCGGCTCCGTCGGGCGTTCCTCGGGGAGCCGCAGCCTCATCGGGCGGCCGGGACCTCTTCGGGCGCCTTCAGTTCCTTGAGCTCCTCAGGGAGCTCGAGTTCTTCGGGTTCTTGACCGTGCACCTGCGGCCGCTCTTCCGCGACTCCGGTGGCGAGTGCCTTGCCGAGCTTCATGACGCCTCCCAATGACCTGGGGCCGATGACCGTCCTGGCCATGGTGACCCATGAGGGGCCGACTTGGACATAGGGCCTGGCACCTGCGCACAGACCGAGGACCCGTCAGTAGTCCTTATCAATACCTCGTAGAAGAATTAAGTGGAGCTTCACTGTCGGCGCGCCGAGACTACCCTCATGACGACACCTCGCCCCTTCGGCCGCGCCCTCTGCGCCATGATCACGCCCTTCACCGACGCGGGCGCGCTCGATCTCGACGGCGCGCAGCGGCTGGCCGACCGGCTGGTGACGGAAGGCTGCGACGGTCTCGTCCTGTCCGGGACGACGGGCGAGTCGCCGACCACGACGGACGCGGAGAAGGCCGCGCTCGTCACGGCCGTCCGGGAGGCGGTGGGCGGACGGGCGTCGATCGTCGCGGGTGTGGGCACCTTCGACACCCGGCACACCATTGAGCTGGCCCTGGCGGCCGAAAAGGCGGGCGCGGACGGTCTGTTGGTGGTCAGCCCGTACTACAGCAGGCCCCCGCAGGACGCGCTGGAGGCGCATTTCCGCGAGGTCGCGGACGCCTCCGGGCTGCCGCTCGTGCTGTACGACATCCCGGGGCGCACCGGCACCCGGATCGAGCCGGACACCCTGATCCGCCTCGCCGGGCACCCCCGCATCGTCGCGGTCAAGGACTGTTCCTACGACTTCCTCGGCGCCCAGAAGGTCCTGGACCGCACGGAGTTGGCGTACTACGCGGGCTGCGACGAACACAACCTCGCCCTCTACGCGGTGGGCGCCGCCGGATACGTCAGCACGGTCGCCAACGTGGTCCCGGCGCACCTCCGTGCGGTCCTCGACGCGTTCGAGGCGGGCGACACCCCCGTGGCCGCCCGCCTCCAGCAGCGGGCCACGCGGCTGATCGAGCCGATGATGTCGGCGGGCCTGCCCGGCACGGTCACTGCCAAGGCCCTCCTCAACGCACTCGACCTGCCCGCGGGCCCGGTCCGCGCACCGCTGCGGCCCGCCGACCGCGAGACGGTCGACGGGCTGCTGGCGGCGTACGAACAGTTCATGGCCTCCTGACCAGCGCCTTCTGATCAGCGTTCGGCGAAGACGGGCTCCCAGCGTCCGGCGTCTCCGTCGTTGCCCTTGCGGAAGTCGCTGAGCGGTACGACCTTGTCGCTGCCGATGGTGACCAGTACGAGCCGCTGGTGGAACTCGTTCTTGCCGCCGTTGGCGATGTCCCAGGCGATGAGAGACGTGTTGCCGACCCAGGCGAGCAACTGCTGTCCGTGGACCTCGGTCCTCTTGCCGGTCGCGGCGTCGAGGACCCAGGAGGAGGTCTTCCACTTCTCGCCCGCGAAGTCACCGGCGACGAGCCTGCCGTCGGGCGACTTCCCCGCGTCGACGTACCACGACAGGTGCTTGTCGCCCGCGGGCGCGGGGACCTCCTTACCCGTGAAGTCGTAGAACTGCTTGCCGATGTCGCCCATGGGGTTGCCCGCCCAGACGTACCTGCCGTCGCCGGTGAGGGCGAAGTCCTGGCGGGAGTTGAGGAAGCTTCCTGTGGGGTCCTCGGGGTCACCGCCGAGCCCGACCTCGGTCCAGGAGCCCTTGCCGGAGGCCACGTCGAGGACATGGAAACCGGTGCGGCTCGACGGCTGCTTCTGGTCCCAGCCGTCGGAACCCTCCATCTTGACCCGCAGGTCGGGGTTCTCGCCGTACGTCGTCGCGACCAGCTTGCGGCCGTCGCGCGAGAACGCGAGTCCGCCGACGGGGTGGTCGACGGCGATCCACCGCGCGACCTCGCCGGTGGTCAGGTCGAGCAGGCCGATGCGTGAGGCGGGCAGGTCCTGCTCCAGGACGGCGGCGGTCTTCATGCCGGGGGCCACGGCCACCCAGGACCACTTCGTGGTCTTCTCGTACCTGCCGGTCTTCTGGTCGAGCAGCCAGTAGGTGCGCTCGTAGACGGCGGTGTCGGCCGTTTTCCCGACGGTCTTCGGGATGAAGTACGCGGCCAGTTGGGTGTTCCCGGCGGAGATCAGCTCGCGTGGCGGCGACTGGTCCGGATGCGCGGTCACCTCGGTCTTCGGTACGACGTCCGCGGGGCGTACGTCGGTGCCCCGGCCCGAGTCCAGCATCGGCACGCCCACCGCGACGGCGAGCACGGCGGCCGTGGCGACGGCGGCGGTCGCGATCCGGCGCGTACGGCGGCGCCGGCGGAACGCCAGCACCCGGTCGGCGAACCCCGGCCGTGCCGGGGACTGTTCGGCGGCCTGCTCCCGCAGCGCGTCGCGCACGAGTTCCTCGACGTTCACGGCCGCACCTCCAGAGGCGAGTAGTCACGGGACGGCTGCCGCTCGGCGTCGGCCGGTCCCAGGGCGGCCAGTTCGGGCGCCAGCGAGCGCAGCCGGGCGAGGGAGCGGTGGGTGGTGGACCGTACGGTGCCCACGGTGCAGCCGAGGAGCCGGGCCACGTCGGCCTCGGGAAGGTCTTCGAAGTATCGCAGCACGAGCACGGTCCGCTGGCGGGCGGTGAGCCGCGACAGCGCCTCGCGCATCACGACACGCAGTTCGGCCGCAGCCGCCGCGTCGACGCTTCCCACGCCCGCCTCGGGCGGCTCGGCGACGCTGACCTCCCGTCTGCGCCACTTCAGCCGCCAGCGGCTGACCTGCTGGCGGTAGAGGATCCGGCGCACATAGGCCTCGGGCTCGTCGATCCGCTGCCACTTCCCGGCCGCCTTGGCGAGCGCCGTCTGCAGCAGGTCCTCACCGGCGTGCTGGTCTCCCCCGCAGAGCAGCACGGCCGTCTTCAGCAGCGCCGACGACCGGTTGTCCACGAACTCCCGGAAGCTCTCCAGCCCTTCGGCATTCATCGTCACCTTCTCTTCCCCGGCGGTCCCTGCGCTCCGCCCCCTGTCTTCCTTGTGACGCGTGCGACCGCCCGCCGCTATGCCACCCCGCCGAAGAATTTTCTGGAAGATCTCTCCGGAGGATTTTCCCGGCGGAAAGGGCCGGGGCCCGTACCGCACAGGTGTGCGGTACGGGCCCCGGCCCTCGGCGGGCGTGATCAGCGCCAGGTGTACCCGTCGCCGATCAGCAGCACGTGCTCCAGTACGTCCTCCATCGGATCGTCCACCTGGCCCACGTTGACCAGTCCGATCCGCGGGCCGTTGTGCGAGGCGCTGTTGGTCTCGTCCGCGTGCGCGGCCTGTGCCGGCAGCCCGCACACCACTGTCAGGGTCAGCGCCCCGGACAGCCACCGTGCCACGGTCCTCGCCCGCTCGTTCGTCATTGCGCGATCCCTCGTTCGTCGTTTCGGCGTCTGATCGGACACTGCGTCCACCCGTTCATCTGCCGAAACCACAAGAAGGTCACGCTGAGTAACCCATACGAGATCTTGAGATGGTCAGTTGTGGCTGTGGAGGATCTCGTTCAGACCGCCCCAGACCGCGTTGTTCGGGCGAGCCTCGACCGTGCCGGTGACCGAGTTGCGGCGGAACAGGATGTTCGAGGCCCCGGACAGCTCGCGCGCCTTGACGATCTGCCCGTCGGGCATGGTGACACGCGTGCCGGCGGTGACGTACAGGCCGGCCTCGACCACGCACTCGTCGCCGAGCGCGATGCCGACGCCCGCCTCGGCGCCGATCAGGCAGCGCTCGCCGATGGTGATGCGGACGTTGCCGCCGCCGGACAGGGTGCCCATGGTGGAGGCGCCGCCGCCGATGTCCGAGCCGTCGCCGATCACGACACCGGCGGAGATACGGCCCTCGACCATCGACGTGCCGAGCGTGCCGGCGTTGAAGTTGACGAAGCCCTCGTGCATGACGGTCGTGCCGTCGGCGAGGTGCGCGCCCAGGCGGACCCGGTCGGCGTCGGCGATGCGGACGCCCTTCGGGGCCACGTAGTCCGTCATGCGGGGGAACTTGTCGATCGAGGTGACCTGGAGGTGCAGGCCCTCGGCGCGGGCGTTCAGCCGCACCTTCTCGACGTCGTCCACGGCGACCGGGCCGAGCGAGGTCCAGGCGACGTTGGCGAGGTGGCCGAAGATGCCGTCCAGGCTCTGGCCGTGCGGCTGGACCAGGCGGTGCGAGAGCAGGTGCAGGCGCAGGTAGACGTCGTGCGCGTCGATCGGCTTGTCGTCGAGCGAGCCGATGACCGTACGGACCGCGACCACCTCGACGCCCCGGCGGGCATCCGGACCGAGCGCCGCGGTGGCGCCTGGGCCGAGCAGCTCCGCGGCACGCTCGGCGGACAGCCGCTCGGTGCCGGACGGGCCGGGCTCGGCGGTGAGCTCGGGCGCGGGAAACCAGGTGTCGAGGACGGTGCCGTCGGCGGCGATCGTGGCGAGGCCGGCGGCAACGGCGCCGGTGGTGCGAGGAGCAGTCGTGTCGGTCATAAGGGCAACCTAACGTGGCGGGGGGCGCCTGGGCGAACCGGTGCGCACGGCGTCTCAGGTGCCGGGCGCACCGTCCGGGATCCGGCCCGGACCGGTCGCGGATCGGACCGGGCTCAGGCCGTGCCGACGGCCCGGATCAGGGCCGCTCCCCTTTCTCGTCCACTACCGCCGTCACGAGCCGTGCCCCGCCGAGCACGACGTCGCCCTTGTCCCACTGCAGGTCGCCGCTCTGCGCCACGGACCGGTACCCGGCGTAGAGGTAGGTGGCCGGGTCGAGGAGCACTTCGTCGCGGGAGGTGACGACGGAGCTCTTCAGGTACAGCGCGTAGGCGCTGCGCCCCGCCGCGTCCTGGACCTCCGCGGCCTGTACGCCGGGGATCGTGGCGAGGGCCCGGTAGACCTTGGCGAGGCCTGCGGGGTCGTAGGCGTAGGCCCGGCTGAGGACAGCCACAAGGGCCCGGTACTCGTGCTGGGTGCCGGACTCGGACTTGTCGGTGGCGTAGAAGAACGCGCGCGCCTTCACCCGCACCTTCGCCGGGTCGTCCGGCAGGCTCTTGAGGAACGCGTACTCCTCCCTGGGCGAGTGGTCGTCGCCGGCCTTGCCGTCCTCCATCTTCGGATCGGCGTACGCATACCAGTCCTCGCTGGTCTGCGGCCCCGGCTTCTCGTCGTCCGTCATGTTCGTCTCGACGGACTTCACGTAGATCCACTGGCCGTCGCGTGCGGTGACCGCGGGACCGGCGGCGATGGCGTCGGCGGCGTCGTTCAGGAGGTCCTTGGCGCTGCCGAGTTCGAGGGTGTACCCGGGCCGTGCGCCCGGCTGCACTCCGTCCGGGCCGCGGTCGATCACCTGCGTCCCGATCACGGCGACCGCCGTGATCAGGGCCGCCGTCGCCGCGGCCATCAGCCGCCAGTCGCCGCGCAGCCGGCGGGCACGGCTGCGGCCCGTCGCCTCCCGCAGCAGCCGGTCGCGTCCGGCGAAGAAGGGTGCGCGCTCGGCCGCCGGGGCCTCGGCCCGCAGTTCGCGAACCGCCGTCATCTCGTCCATGTCAGAACACCTCCGTGGCGTCGAGCGTGAATGCGGGGTCGGCGCCCAGGGCCGAACGGACCTTGCGGCGGGCGCGGTTGAGCCGGGAGCGCACGGTGCCGACGGGGATCCCGAGCGCCTCACCGACCTCGGTGTACGTCAGGTCGGCCCAGGCCACGAGCAGCAGCACATGCCGGTCGCCCACGGACAGCGCGGCGAGCGCCCCGGCGAGGGGGGCCTGGGCGGCCTGCGCGGTGACCCGGTCGTCGGCGCGCTCGGACCAGGTCTCGGCGACCGGGTCGTGCCCGGTGCGGGCCAGCGCCCGCAGGGCCCGCACCTCGGCGCGGCGGTGCTTGCCGACGAGGTTGCCGGCGATGCCGTAGAGCCAGGGGCGGGCGCTGGGGCGGGCGGTGTCGTAGCGGGACCGGATGCGGAAGGCGATGAGGAAGGTCTCCGCGGTGATGTCGTCGGCGGCGCCCACGCCCAGCCGGCGTGCCACATAGCGGTGGATGTCGGGGGCGTACCAGTCGTAGAGGCGGGCGAAGAGCTCCGGTTCCTCCAGGGAGTGGGCGACGACCTGGGCGTCCTCGGGCGAGGACGGGTCCGGTGGTCCGGTCACGTGGCGGCCTCCGTGGGTGTGTTCGGGGTGAGGATGTCACCCGCTGTTCCCCGACGTCGGCAAAGGGGTTCACGGACCGGAGTTCACGGCGCTCACGGCCTGGCGTTCACGGCGTTCACGGCCTGGCGTTCACGGACCGCGGCCGCTCGGGCTCACGCGGCGCCGTCGATGATCCTCGCCAGCATCTCCCGCGCGTACTCCTCGTCGTACGACGTCCCCGTCAGCAGCACCTGCAGACAGATCCCGTCCATCAGCGCGACCAACGCCCGCGCGGTGACCGGGTCGACGCGGGCGGTGAGCCGGGCGGCGAGGTCGTCGGCCCACTCGGCGGCGATCGGGCGCAGGGCGGGGCGGCGCAGGGCGGCGAGGTAGAGCTCGTACTCCAGCTCGACGCCGGTGCGCTCGCCGGCCAGCCACTCGCCCAGCAGTCCGGCGAGTTCGGCGGCCAGCTCGGTGCGCGGTCCGGCGAGGCCGCCGCGGGAGGCGATCACCTTGTCGAAGCCCTCGTTGGCCTGGCGGAGCGCCGCGACCATCAGCTCGTCCAGGGTCTTGAAGTGGTACGTCGTGGAGCCGAGCGGCACATCGGCCTCGGCGGCGACGGAACGGTGGCTCAGCCCGGCAAGGCCCTTCTGCCCGGCGACCCGGATCGCCGCGTCGATGATCCGCTGGCGTCGCTCGGGGTCGTAGCGGCGGGCCATCAGTGCGCACCGCCCAGGTTCAGCACCACCACACCGACGATGATCAACGCGATACCGGCGGCCTTGGCCAGGTTCATCCCCTCCCCCAGGAACACCATGCCGATGGCCGCAATGACCGCGGTGCCGACCCCGGCCCAGATCGCATACGCCGTGCCGATCGAGACGGTCTTCAGCGTCTGCGCGAGCAGCGCGAAGGCGACGACGTACCCCAGAGCGGTCAGCAGGGAGGGCCAGAGCCTGCTGAAGCCGTCGCTGTACTTCATGAAGGTCGTGGCGGCCACCTCGGCGGCGATGGCGCCGGCGAGCAACAGGTATCCCATGTGTACGAGTGTACATAACAGCGCCGGCACAGAGCCGGGCTCGGACCGGTCCCGACGTCAGACATGGAACCCGGACACGGTGACCGACCGCGCCGCCACCGGGCCCGGTTCACGCACCCGCGCCAGGCGGTCGGCGATCCGCCGCTTGGCGCGGGCGGCGCGCCGCAGGGCGGGCACCTTGCGGTACCGGAGCAGCTCGGCGGGATCGGGCCGGACCGCTCCGCTCAGCTCGTAGCCGTTGCGCTCCAGCCGTTCTCCCAGCACGGCGTCGCACAGCCGTATCTGGTCGGGCGTCAGCCGCTGTTGCCAGCTGCCCGCCCGTGAGGTGTCCAGGGTGGTGTGGGTGCGCCGGTGCCAGGTCTTGCGGGCGGGCACGGCCGTGCGGGCCAGCCGGTGCGGCTCGGCCACCTCCGGGGCGTACTCCTCGCCCAAGTAGCCGCACAACTCCCGCAGTCGAGGCTCCGGGTCGGCCACCACATCCTCGAAGCGCAGCTCGTGCCAGCTGTCCGGTCCGAGCCGGCCCGCGTACCGCCGGGTCACGTCCATCACCTGCGCCCAGGTGGCGACGGCCTCGTGGAAGCCGCGGTGCCACCAGGGCATCCCCAGCAGTGAGGCGACGCAGTCGCGGCCGTCCCGTACGAGGTGCACGAACTGCGCGTCCGGGAAGAGCCGCAGGATCTCCGCCACGTGCAGGGCGTAGGCGGGCCGCTTGTCGCCCCAGCGGACCTTGCCGTGCCGTTCCGCGTAGGCCTTGAGCCTGATCCCGAGGGCGGAGCCGAGGGTGGGCGGGCCCTCCGCGATCCGCCCGGCCACGGCGTCGGCGTCGAGCCCCAGCTCATGGAACCGGGTCTCCTTTCGCCCAGTGATCCAGGCGGCGAGCCCGGCCCGGTTGCCCGGGTCCCGCAAGTCCCCGAAGCGCAACCGCCTTTCATAGGCGGGCAGAACGATGGGGGTCCCCCCATGCCCCTTAAGGGCTATGGGGGAGGGTCTCCGGGGGCAGCGCGATCCTCGGGTGCGCGTGCAGCATCAGCTGCAACAGGGTGGTCCCGGAACGCGGACAGCCGAGCACGAAGACAGGGCGTACGAAGACAGGGCGTACGAAGACAGGGCGTACGAAGGCAGGGCGTACGAAGGCAGGTGCAGAGGTGACCACGCTCCGACGCTGCCGTGGCCGAATGAGGCCGGGCTGGGCCCGGCCTGAGAAAGAGCTGTGAACATCGAGCGGGATGCGGAACCGGAGCGGCCGGAAACCGCTCACGCAAACAGCTCCCAGGAGCGCACCGGCTCCACTAGTGTTTCACCGTTCACCTACTTCCCCGTCTCGGCCGCAGCCGTCGCCCAAGGCGCCCGCCGGAGGAATCGCGCATGGCAGAAAGCAAGTCCCGGCCCCCTCAGAACCAGCCATGGGAGAGCGGCTGGGCTCCGGACACCTCCCGGGTGCCGGGAACGCGACGCCTGTGGCTGGCCGGTGCGCTGGCGATAGCCACGGTCGCCGCCTGTGTGACGGCGATCGTCGTGACCGAGCAACAGCCTGACTACCCGTCACCCGACCCGGACCAGGCGGCCGTCGCGGACCCGAGCGGCCCCGGCCTGATCTCCTACGGCACCCCCTCCGCGACGCCCTCTCCGACGCCCGGCGAGAAGAGCGCCTCCCCGTCCGCCCGGACGACGACGAGCGCCTCCGAACCACAGGGCTCGACCTCCGCGCCCCCGCCCGCCGCTCCGCCCAAGCCGCCCACCTCGCAGCCCGGTTCGTCCGCCCCGAAGCCGTCGACGACCTGGCGCTCGGTCCGCTCGGTGAACTACCCCGACCGCTACTGGCACGTCAGCGGCGGCCTGGTGAAGCTCGACCCGGTCGGCGGCTCGGAATCCCGCGAGGACTCCACCTTCAAGCTGGTCAAGGGCCTGGCCGACAGCTCCTGCCAGTCCTTCGCCACGGCCGACGGCACGTATCTCCGCCACCGCGACTTCATCCTCCGCGCGGACCGGAACGACGGCTCGTCCCTCTTCAAGCAGGACGCCACGTTCTGCCCCCGCAGCTCACCGGTGTCCGGCGCGATCATGCTGGAGTCGGTCAACTACCCGGGCCGCTTCCTGCGCCACAAGGACTTCATACTCCGCCTGGAGTCGTACCAGCACAGCGGCGGGTACCAGGCGGACTCGGCGTTCCGGCTGGTGGGCGGGCTGGCCTGAGCACGAGAAACGGCGACGCCCGAAGGCGTCGCCGTTCGCATCAGCTCGTGGAACTCAGACGTTGAACCCGAGCGCCCGCAGCTGCTCGCGCCCGTCGTCCGTGATCTTGTCGGGGCCCCACGGGGGCATCCAGACCCAGTTGATGCGGAGCTCGTTGACGAGGCCGTCCGTGGCGGACTTGGCCTGGTCCTCGATGACGTCCGTCAGCGGACAGGCCGCCGAGGTCAGGGTCATGTCGATGGTCGCGATGTTCGCGTCGTCGATGTGGATGCCGTAGATCAGGCCGAGGTTGACGACGTCGATGCCCAGTTCGGGGTCGACGACGTCGTACAGGGCCTCGCGGAGTTCTTCCTCCGAGGCCGGCTTCATCTCAACGGTCTCGCTCATGCGGTCTTCCTTTCGGCGTCGGCTCCGCCCAGGGCCTGGGCCGTCGCGTCCTTCCACGCCATCCAGCTCAGGAGGGCGCACTTCACCCGCGCCGGGTACTTGGAGACACCGGCGAACGCGACCGCGTCCTCCAGCACCTCCTCCATCGCGTCGTCGGGCTCGATCCGGCCCTTGGACTGCATCAGCTCCAGGAAGGTCTCCTGGATCTTCTGCGCGTCCGCCAGGTCCTTGCCGACCAGCAGGTCGTTCAGTACGGAGGCCGAGGCCTGGCTGATCGAGCAGCCCTGGCCCTCGTACGAGACGTCCTCGATCGTGGTGCCGTCGTACTTCACGCGCAGCGTGATCTCGTCGCCGCACGTCGGGTTGACGTGGTGCACCTCGGCGTCGCCATCCCGAAGACCGCGCCCGTGCGGGTGCTTGTAGTGGTCCAGGATGACTTCCTGGTACATCGAATCCAGCTTCACAGCGACCGCCCTCGCGTCCCGTCTTCCCTTGCGTGGCCCCTCGGCCGGGGGTCCGGGGGTTGTCCCCCGGGATTGCACAGCACGATTCCAGCCAGCCCCTCAGCCGAAGAAGTTCCGTACGTGCTCCAGGCCGTCGACCAGTGCGTCGATCTCGGCCGGCGTGGAGTACAGATAGAACGACGCTCGCGTGGTCGCAGGAATTCCGTACCGCAGGCAGACCGGGCGTGCGCAGTGATGACCCACGCGTACCGCGATGCCCTGCTCGTCGAGGACCTGGCCCACGTCGTGCGGATGGATGTCACCGAGCGTGAAGGAGATCGCCGCGCCCCGGTCCTCGGCCGTGGTCGGGCCGATGATCCTGAGGCCCGGAACCTCCGCGAAGCGCTTGACCGCGTACTCGGTGAGCGCGTGCTCGTGGGCGAGGATCTTGTCCATGCCGATCGCCGACAGGTAGTCGATCGCCGCTCCCAGCCCGACCGCCTGCGCGATCGGCGGGGTGCCCGCCTCGAACTTGTGGGGTGCCGGGGCGTACGTCGACGAGTGCATCGACACCGTCTCGATCATCTCGCCGCCGCCGAGGAACGGAGGCAGGTCCTCCAGCAGCTCCTGGCGGCCCCAGAGGACGCCGATGCCGGTCGGGCCGCACATCTTGTGGCCGGTGAAGGCCACGAAGTCGGCCTGGAGGGCCTGTACGTCCATCGGCATGTGCGGAGCGGCCTGCGAGGCGTCGATGCACACCAGCGCGCCGACCTCCTGCGCACGGCGCACTATCGCCTCGACGGGGTTCACCGTGCCCAGGATGTTGGACACCAGGACGAAGGAGACGATCTTCGTCTTCTCCGTGATGATCTCGTCGATGTTGGAGAGGTCGAGGCGGCCGTCGTCGGTCAGCCCGAACCACTTCAGCTTCGCGCCCGTGCGCTGCGCCAGCAGCTGCCACGGCACGATGTTGGAGTGGTGCTCCATCTCCGTGATGACGATCTCGGTCTCGTGGTCCACGCGGTAGGGCTCGTCGGCCCAGCCCAGCATGTTCGCCACGAGGTTGAGCGACTCGGAGGCGTTCTTGGTGAAGATCACCTCGTCGCGGCTCGGCGCGTTGATGAACGCGGCGACCTTGTCGCGCGCGCCCTCGTACAGCGCCGTGGCCTCCTCGGCGAGCACATGCACACCGCGATGGACGTTGGCGTTGTGGCGCTCGTAGTACTCACTCAGGGCGTCCAGTACCTGGCGCGGCTTCTGCGAGGTCGCCGCGTTGTCCAGGTAGACGAGCTTCCGGTCGTCGTGGACCAGGCGGTCCAGGATCGGGAAGTCCTTTCGGATCGCCTCGGCGTCGAGGAGGCCCGGCAGCTGTGTCACGCGGATACTCCACCCTTCGTGTAAGCCTCGTAGCCCTCGTTCTCCAGCTTGTCGGCGAGTTCGGCGCCGCCGGACTCGACGATCCGGCCCGCGGAGAAGACGTGGACGAAGTCGGGCTTGATGTAGCGCAGGATGCGCGTGTAGTGCGTGATGAGCATGGTGCCCACCTCGCCGCTCTCACGGACGCGGTTGACGCCCTCGGAGACGACCCGGAGCGCGTCGACGTCCAGACCGGAGTCCGTCTCGTCGAGGATCGCGACCTTCGGCTTGAGGAGCTCAAGCTGGAGGATCTCGTGGCGCTTCTTCTCACCGCCGGAGAAGCCCTCGTTCACGTTGCGCTCGGCGAAGGCCGGGTCCATGTTGAGACGCTGCATGGTCTCCTTGACCTCCTTCACCCACGTCCGCAGCTTGGGGGCCTCGCCGCGGATGGCGGTGGCGGACGTACGGAGGAAGTTGGAGACCGAGACGCCGGGGACCTCGACCGGGTACTGCATCGCCAGGAACAGGCCCGCGCGGGCGCGCTCGTCGACGGACATCTCCAGGACGTCCTCGCCGTCGAGGGTGACGGTGCCGCTGGTGATCGTGTACTTCGGGTGACCCGCGAGCGAGTAGGCGAGCGTCGACTTGCCGGAGCCGTTCGGGCCCATGATGGCGTGCGTCTCGCCCTGCTTCACGGTGAGGTCGACGCCCTTGAGGATCTCCTTGGTGGAGTTGTCGGCCTCGACGGTGACGTGCAGGTCTCGGATTTCAAGCGTTGCCATGGGTTGCCTCAGGACTCCTGGGAAAGGGAGACGAGCACATCGTCCCCTTCGATCTTTACGGGATATACGGGGACGGGGCGCGTCGCGGGCAGGCCGGACGGTTTGCCGGTGCGGAGGTCGAAGCTGGAGCCGTGCAGCCAGCACTCGATCTGGCAGTCCTCCACCTCGCCCTCGGAGAGCGAGACGTTCGCGTGCGAGCAGATGTCGTGGATCGCGAACACCTCCCCCTCGGTCTGCACGACCGAGACCGGCGTGCCGTCGAGTTCCACCCGCTTCGGGGTGTCCTCCTCCAGCTCGCTCAGCCCACAGGCCCGAACGAAACGGGCACGGTCGAAGGCGGCCATCAGACCGACGCCTCCAGCTCCTCGTCGATCTTCACGAGAAGGCGCTCTTCGATGTCGTCGACGCCGATCTGCTGGACCAGCTCGGCGAAGAAGCCGCGGACCACCAGACGACGGGCCTCGTCGGCCGGGATGCCGCGGGCCATCAGGTAGAAGAGCTGCTCGTCGTCGAAACGGCCGGTGGCGCTGGCGTGGCCGGCGCCGACGATCTCGCCGGTCTCGATCTCGAGGTTCGGCACGGAGTCGACACGGGCGCCGTCGGTCAGAACCAGGTTGCGGTTCATCTCGTACGTGTCCGTGCCCTCGGCCTTGGCCTCGATGAGGACGTCGCCGATCCACACCGCGTGGGCGCCCTCGCCCTGGAGCGCGCCCTTGTAGGCCACGTTCGACTTGCAGTGCGGGGTGTTGTGGTCGACCAGGAGGCGGTGCTCCTGATGCTGGCCGGCGTCCGTGAAGTAGAGGCCGAAGAGTTCGGCCTCACCGCCGGGGCCGGCGTACGTGACGCGCGGGTGCAGGCGGACCAGGTCGCCGCCGAAGGTGACCACGAACGACTTGAAGGTGGCGTCGCGGCCGATCAGCGCGTTGTGCTGGGCCACGTGCACGGCCTTGTCGTCCCAGTCCTGGACGGAGACGACGGTCAGCTTGGCGCCGTCCCCCAGGAGGTAGTCGACGTTGGCGGCGAGCACGGCGTCACCGGTGTGGTCGAGGACGACGACGGCCTCGGCGAAGGCTCCCAGCTCGATGACCTGGTGGGCGAAGGTGGTCCCGCCCTCGCCGTGCACGGCGATTCGGATCGGCTCGGTGAGGACCGTCTCCTTGGGGACGGTGATCACGCCGGCCTTCTCGAACGCCGAGTACGCCTGGGCGGCGACGCGGTCCACCGGGACGCCCGCCTTGCCCAGGCGCGCGTCGTCACGGCCGACGGTCTCGACGACGACGCCCTCGGGCGCGTCGATGTCGACCTTCAGGCCGTCGCCGGTGGCGACCGCGGTGCCGTCGTGCAGCCCGCGCAGCCGCTCCAGCGGGGTGAACCGCCACTCCTCCTCACGGCCGTGCGGGACCGGGAAGTCCTGCACGTCGAAGGACGGGGGCGCGCTCATGCGCGTGGCGACGGTCGACTCGGCGGCCACCGCGATCTGGCCGGCGGTGGTGGACCCCAGCGGTGGGGGTCCCCCCGCCCGAGCGGATTCGAGGGTGGGGGAGTTCTGAGCCTCAGCCATGGCTGTCGGTCTGCTCTCTTCCTACGTCAGATTTCGCTAGCTGGTTGTGGAGAGGCGGGCCTTAGCCGACCGCGCCTTCCATCTGCAGCTCGATCAGCCGGTTGAGTTCGAGGGCGTACTCCATGGGGAGTTCCTTCGCGATCGGCTCGACGAAGCCGCGCACGATCATGGCCATCGCCTCGAACTCGGTCAGACCACGGCTCATCAGGTAGAAGAGCTGGTCCTCGGAGACCTTGGAGACAGTCGCCTCGTGGCCCATGGACACGTCGTCCTCGCGGACGTCCACGTACGGGTACGTGTCGGAGCGGGAGATGGTGTCGACGAGCAGCGCGTCGCACAGCACGTTCGACTTGGAGCCGTGGGCGCCCTCGCCGATCTCGACGAGACCACGGTAGGACGTACGACCGCCACCGCGCGCCACCGACTTGGAGACGATGTTGGAGGAGGTGTTCGGCGCCATGTGGACCATCTTGGAGCCGGCGTCCTGGTGCTGCCCCTCGCCCGCGAAGGCGATGGACAGGGTCTCGCCCTTGGCGTGCTCGCCCATCAGGTAGACGGCCGGGTACTTCATCGTCACCTTGGAGCCGATGTTGCCGTCGATCCACTCCATGGTCGCGCCCTCGTACGCCACGGCGCGCTTGGTGACCAGGTTGTAGACGTTGTTCGACCAGTTCTGGATGGTCGTGTAACGGCAGCGGGCGTTCTTCTTGACGATGATCTCGACGACCGCGGAGTGCAGCGAGTCCGACTTGTAGATCGGCGCCGTACAACCCTCGACGTAGTGCACGTAGGCACCCTCGTCGACGATGATCAGGGTCCGCTCGAACTGGCCCATGTTCTCCGTGTTGATACGGAAGTAGGCCTGCAGCGGGATCTCGACGTGCACGCCCGGCGGCACGTAGATGAAGGAGCCGCCCGACCACACCGCGGTGTTCAGCGACGCGAACTTGTTGTCACCGACCGGGATGACGGTCCCGAAGTACTCCTTGAAGAGCTCCGGGTGCTGCTTCAGCGCGGTGTCGGTGTCGAGGAAGATGACGCCCTGCTCCTCCAGGTCCTCGCGGATCTGGTGGTAGACGACCTCGGACTCGTACTGGGCCGCGACACCGGCGACGAGGCGCTGCTTCTCCGCCTCGGGGATGCCGAGCTTGTCGTACGTGTTCTTGATGTCCTCGGGCAGGTCCTCCCAGGACTCCGCCTGCTTCTCCGTGGAACGTACGAAGTACTTGATGTTGTCGAAGTCGATCCCCGACAGGTCCGAGCCCCAGTTCGGCATGGGCTTCTTGCCGAACAGGCGCAGGCCCTTGAGGCGGAGCTTGGTCATCCACTCCGGCTCGCTCTTCTTCGCCGAGATGTCGCGGACGACGTCCTCGTTGATGCCGCGCTTGGCAGAGGCGCCGGCCTTGTCGGAGTCGGCCCAGCCGTATTCGTACTTGCCCAGGCCCTCGAGCTCGGGGTGGGCAGTCTCCGTGGGGAGCGTCATGCGGGGTTCCTCCCGGCCGTGCTTGCAGATGCGTTGTCAGTCGTGTGGGAAATCTTGGGGATGAACGTCGTGCAGACGCCGTCGCCGTGCGCGATGGTCGCCAGTCGCTGGACGTGGGTGCCGAGCAGCTGGGAGAAGATCTCGGTCTCCGCCTCGCAGAGCTGCGGGAACTTTTCCGCGACGTGGGCCACCGGGCAGTGGTGCTGGCAGAGCTGCTCGCCGACCGGTGCGCTTCGCGCCGTAGCAGCGTACCCGTCCGCGCTCAGGGCCTTGGCCAGGGCTTCGGTCCGCTCTTCGGGGGCGGCCGCCTCGATGGCCTTGCGGTAGGCGGTGGCCTGTTCGGCGATCCTGGCGCGGGCGAAGGCGACGACCGCCTCGTCCCCGCCGAACCGTTCCTGGATCCAGCGCAGGGCGTCCGTGGCGAGTTTGTCGTAGGACTGGTCGAACGCGTCGCGGCCGCAGTCCGTGAGGGCGAAGACCTTGGCGGGCCGGCCGCGCGTCCGCGCCCCGTACACCCGCTGCTCCCGGGCCTCCACGACGTCGTCGGCGACCAGTGCGTCCAGATGCCGGCGTACGGCCGCCTGGGTGAGCCCCAGCCGTCCGGCCAGCTCGGTCGCGGTCGACGGCCCGTGGTCCAGGATGGACCGAGCGACCCGGTTGCGCGTCGAGCGCTCACCGGTCGCTAGCTCCTCCTGCGGGGCCCCCGTGGGGGTCTCCCGAGCCTCGCCGACGTTTTTCACAACGCCATTGTTGCGTAATTCCTCTGAGGCAGGCAAGCGGCGTCCGGCACGGCGGACGGTGCCCTGCGTCACTTAGGTTTACCTAATCTGACCTGGGCAAACGATCTTTGATCGATCAAATCGGTGGCGTCGGCGAGCCCCGTCCGGGACACTCCACAACCATGCCCACACCCCCTCCCACCGGCCCTCTTGTCACCCGGGACACCCTCGCGACCCAGCTGCGCGCCCTGGGTGTCGAACCAGGCGAAATCCTCCTGATCCACTCCTCCCTCAGCTCCCTCGGATGGGTCTGCGGAGGGGCCGTGGCGGTCGTCCAGGGAATTCTCGACACGCTCGGTCCGGACGGCACACTGGTCGTCCCCACGCAGACCGGCAGCCTCTCGGACCCGGCCCTGTGGGCAAACCCGCCGGTCCCCGAGGCGTGGTGGGACACGATCCGGGCCACCATGCCCGCGTACGACCCCCTGGTCACGCCCAGCCGCGGGGTCGGCGTGATCCCGGAGACCGTACGGACCTGGCCGGGCGCCCTGCGCAGCGCGCACCCGCAGACCTCGTTCGCCGCCGTCGGCCCGCGCGCGGCGGAGATCATCGAGGGGCACGCGCCGGACTGCCGACTCGGCGAGCACAGCCCCCTGGCCCGACTGGAAACGCTCCACGCGCGCGTGCTGCTGCTCGGCGCCGGCTACGACGCGTGCACCAGCTTCCACCTGGCCGAGTACCGCATACCGGCGCCGCGCGTGAAGGTCGGCAGGCCCGGACCGGCGGGCTGGGAGGTGGTGACCGAGGTGTCGATCGACTCGGACCGGTTCGACGAACTGGGGCATGACTTCGAGCGGGACCGTCCCGTCGTACAACGCGGACAGGTGGGCGCGGCCGACGTACGGCTGTTCCCCGTGGCGGAGGCGGTGGCGTACGCGGAGCGGTGGCTGGCCGTGCACCGGTCGCGCGAGGAGGAGGTCTGAGGCCCGTCCGCCCGGGCCGGGTGGAGATCTCGCACCCGCCGGTCTGGGCTCCGGTTCGCGAACCTAGACTCTGGACCCATGCGAAGTGAGCCCGTGGTCCAGGTCCAGGCCCTGGTGAAGCGGTACGGCACGAAGACCGCGGTGGACGGCCTCGACCTGGTGGCCAAGGCGGGCGTGACGGCCGTACTCGGCCCCAACGGCGCGGGCAAGACGACGACGGTCGAGACCTGCGAGGGGTACCGGAAGCCGGACTCCGGCACGGTGCGCGTCCTGGGCCTCGACCCGGTGCGACAGTCGCGACAGCTGAACCCTCGCATCGGCGTGATGCTGCAGTCCGGGGGCGTCTACTCGGGTGCCCGGGCCGACGAGATGCTCCGGCATGTCGCCAAGCTGCACGCCCACCCGCTGGACGTGGACGCGCTCATCGAGCGTCTGGGGCTGGGCAGTTGCGGCCGGACGACGTACCGGCGCCTGTCGGGAGGCCAGCAGCAGCGGCTCGCGCTCGCCATGGCGGTCGTCGGCCGCCCGGAACTCGTCTTCCTGGACGAGCCCACCGCCGGCCTCGACCCGCAGGCCCGCCACGCCACCTGGGACCTCGTACGGGACCTGCGCGCCGACGGCGTCTCCGTGATCCTCACGACGCACCACATGGACGAGGCCGAGCAGCTCGCCGACGACGTCGCGATCATCGACGCGGGCCGGGTCGTCGCCCAGGGCTCCCCGGAGCAGCTGTGCCGCGGCGGCGCCGAGAACACCCTGCGCTTCTCCGGCCGTCCGGGACTGGACGTCGGGTCCCTGCTCAAGGCGCTCCCCGCCGACTGCACGGCCGCGGAGCTGACGCCGGGCTCGTACCGGGTCGGCGGCAAGGTGGACCCGCAGCTGCTCGCGACGGTGACCTCGTGGTGCGCGCAGCACGGGGTGATGCCGGAGAAGATCTCGGTCGAACGGCACACTCTCGAAGACGTTTTTTTGGAGCTCACGGGCAAGGAGCTGCGCTCATGATTACGGCTCGCACAGGGACCGGCTGGGGGTCCGGGGGTTATCCCCCGGGAGAACACAGCCTGGAGCTCACGGGCAAGGAGCTGCGCTCATGACCACCGGTACCACCGGTACCACCGGCACCTACGCACCGCGGCCGGGTGCCGCGCCGCTCCCCCGCATGATCGGGGCGCAGGCCGCGCTGGAGACGAAGATGCTCCTGCGCAACGGCGAGCAGCTGCTGCTGACGGTCGTCATCCCGACACTGCTCCTCGTTCTCTTCAGCTCCGTGGATATCGTCGACACCGGAGCCGGCGAGGCCGTCGACTTCCTGACCCCCGGCATCCTCGCCCTCGCCGTGATGTCGACGGCGTTCACCGGGCAGGCCATCGCGACGGGATTCGAGCGGCGGTACGGCGTCCTGAAGCGCCTCGCCTCCTCCCCCCTCCCCCGCTGGGGCCTGATGGCCGCGAAGACGCTGGCCGTGCTGGTCACGGAGGTCCTCCAGATCGTCCTGCTGACGGTGATCGCCTTCGCCCTGGGCTGGTCGCCGCACGGGAACCCCTTCGCCGTACTGCTTCTGCTGGTCCTCGGGACGGCCGCGTTCTCGGGGCTCGGCCTGCTGATGGCGGGCACGCTGAAGGCGGAGGCCACGCTGGGCGCCGCCAACCTGGTCTTCCTGCTGCTCCTGGTGGGCGGCGGCGTGATCGTGCCGCTGGACAAGTTCCCGGCCGGCGCCCAGGACGTGCTCGGGCTGCTGCCGATCTCGGCGCTGTCGGACGGTCTGCGGGACGTGTTGCAGCACGGGGCCGGGATGCCGTGGGGGAACCTGGGGATTCTGGGCGTGTGGGCGGTCGTGGGGTTGGCGGCGGCGGGGAAGTTCTTCCGCTGGGAGTGAGCGATGTGAATGGGACGTGCGCGAACGGGGAAGACCCGCCCCGTGTTCGAATCTGCGGATTCTTCAGCACCACGCGCCTTACAGCCGCTCCTGCACGACGTGGTCATCTGCGTGGCCGCTCCCGCTTTCGCGGCCTCGTCCCGTGACGGGCAACTGAGGGGCGAGCGGGCGGAGGGGTTCTACGACCACGACCGACGTGTGCTGCACACCCTGTGCCTGCTCCTCACCAGGTGAGATTCACCGCCGTCCACCGCTACCCCCGGGACCGTACCGACGACCCGACCCTGATCGTCGAACGCGTCCGAACGGGCGACGGAGACCATCACGCTGCGCAACATCGGCACGCTGGGACGCCGACTGCGGGCGGAGCTGGTCGCCGCGTCGGACCTCGCCGACATCGCGGACGTCAAACGCGGACACCGGCGCCCCGTGGTGCGGTGCACGGCGGCCCCGGCCTCGCTCGCCTGGAGTTCCCGCACCGGACGCGCCCGGATCCGGGTGCTGTCCGGTCCCGAGCCCGAAACCTCCCAGGGCCCCGAAGGGGGCACCCTGACCTGGTCCCGAGTTGTGTTGCGCCCCGGCGAGTGCTGGACGGTCCAGCTCTGTGTCGACGGCAGCGCCATCCCGACTCCTCCCGGGCATCCTGTGGCTCCCACCGATCCGGCGCCCTGGAACGATCTCGTGATCGAGAGCGACCGGCGGCTCAAGAGGCTGGTACGGCGGGGACTCGCCGACCTCAGTGCACTGCGCCTCGCCGATCCCCAACGCGGCACCACCGAAGGGTCCGAGGACCAGTTCATCGCCGCGGGCTGTGGACCAGTGCCTCCTGCGGCCGGACGATCCCGCCTTCCTCCCTCTGCGCGCGCAGTGCCTGCGCCAACTTGGCGGCATTCTGCGCGAGAACCTCCAGTTCCCCGAGGCCTTGGAGGCCGTCGAGCTGGCGATAGACATCTACGAACGGCACGGCGCGGAGTGGGACGGGCTCGACTGGGCCGTCGCTGAGCAGGAAGCCGGCATGATCCATCGGAATGCCGGACAGCTCGCCAAAGCACTCGACCGCTACGCGCAAGCCGGCCGCCGCATCCCGCGCAACGGCAGCCAGGAACCGCGCGAGCACAAGATCTTCCGCGCGATGCTCCAGAGGGACGTGGGAATCGTGGCTCAGGACCGCGGTGACCTGGAAAAGGCGGAACAAGAGCTGCGCGAGGCCCTCGAGGTTCTGAAGGCTTCGCGCGGTATGGACGACTTCGAGACCTCTCAGATCGCCAAGTCGCTCGGCGATGTACGGCGTCGCCAGGGCGAGGAACTGCGCCTGCGCGCCCGCCGGACACCCCGTCCCTACCTCCGGCGGCGCCTGCACCGGGAGGCCCGCGCCCGCCTCCGGGAGGCGGCGCAGCTGCTCGACGCGGTGGTCGAGTCGAATCGCAAGCGCCGCGAGGCGGAGGCGCACAAATACGCCGCCTGCCTCAACAAGCTCGGATCCCTCCAGCACGCACAAGGCCGTACGGCCAAGACTCTGGAGACCCTTCGAGAAGCCGAGGAGATCTACGTCACGAAGTACAGCAGCGATCACCACTACCGCGCCAAGACCCTGTCCCGGCTGGGCCCGGTCCTCCTCAGCGCCGGGGACCGCCGAGCCGCCGAGCAGGCGTTGCGCGAGGCGGAGGACATCATCTGCAGTCGGCTGACGGACGTCCATCCCTCACTCGTCGCCGTGTACGAAAGGCTCGCCGTGTGCACCCACAACGCCCAAGAGGCCTCGGCGTACCTCATCCGAGCCCAGCACATCAAGGATGCGATCGGCGCCTGAGGCGGTCGCTGGAACCCACCCAAGTGAATTCGTGCACAAGCGGCCCCCTACGATGGGACGCGTGCCAAAAGTGACCCGCGCCGACTCCGTAGCGGCCGTCCGCAACCCGCTCGCCTTCATCGCCGAACGCTGGACCCCGACCCCACGGACGGTCCGGCGGGCGGCCCTCGCCGCGCTCGTCATGTCGGTGCTCATCGTGGTCACCGGCGGGGCGGTGCGGCTCACCGGATCCGGGCTCGGCTGTCCGACCTGGCCCAAGTGCACCGACGACTCGCTGACCGCCACCAGCGCGATGGGCTTCCACGGCGCCATCGAGTTCGGCAACCGCATGCTGACGTACGTGCTGTGCGCGGCGGTCGGCTGGGCGATCATCGCCGCGCGTTCCGAGAAGCCGTACCGGCGCGGCCTGACCCGGCTGGGCTGGGCGCAGTTCTGGGTCGTGATGAGCAACGCGATCCTCGGCGGCATCGTGGTCCTGGTCGGCCTCAACCCGTATACGGTCGCGGCCCACTTCGTGGCGACGTCCGCCCTGATCGCCATCGCCACGGTGATGTGGCACCGCACCCGGGAGAGCGACGGGACGCCCCGGCCGCTGGTCGGCAGGTCCGTGCAGCAGCTGGTGTGGTTCCTGGTCGCCGCCTCCGTCCTGCTGATCCTGGTCGGCACGGTCGTGACCGGTGCGGGGCCGCACGCGGGCGACTCCAGCGAGGTCGAGCGGATGCCGCTCGACTGGGAGACCGTCAGCAAGGTGCACGCCGTGCTGGCCTGGATCGTGGTGTCGCTGACGTTCGCCCTGTGGTTCGTCCTCAAGGCGGTCGACTCCCCCAAGGGGCCGCTGGGGCGCACCCGCGACCTCTTCCTGATCCTGCTCGCGCAGGGCGTCATCGGCTACGTCCAGTACTTCACCGACCTGCCCGAGATCCTGGTCGGCCTGCACATGCTCGGCTCGGCCCTGGTGTGGATCGCGGTGCTGCGTGTGCTGCTGTCCCTGCGGGAGCGGGCGGAGGTCGTGGCCGATGTGCCGGGCCCTTCGAGCGAGGCGACGCTGACGCGGGCGTGAGCGCCACCTCGCCGTAGCCCACCGGCCCACCGGCCCACCGGCTCACTCCAGCCCGTACACCCGCCTGGCGTTCCCCGCCGCGATCAGCCCCGCCACCCGCTGCGCGTCCGCCAGCGACCACGCCCCCTCGGCGACCCAGGTGCCCAGCACCCGGCCCAGCGCCTCCCGGAACAGCCGCGCGCCAACGACGTGCAGCTCGGGCAGGCCCTGGGCGCCGCTGGAGAAGAGGATCTTGCCGAAGGGGGCCAGCTCCAGGATCTCCGCGAGGACGGTGGCGGCCCGGGCCCCGGTCCGTACGAGTGCGGCGCCCGAGTCGGCGTACACGTGTGGGAAGACCCCGGCGAGGTGGGCGGCGTGCCGGTGGTAGGGGTAGCCGTGCAGCAGCACGAGGTCTGTGCCGAGGCCGGCCGTGGCCCGGACGAAGTCCGTGAGCAGCACGGGATCCGTACGGTCGATCCGCAGCCCCGGTTCGCCGAGCCCGGCGTGCAGTTGCAGCGGCAGGCCCGAGGCGACGGCGATCCACAGCAGGTGCCGCAGCAGCACCGGGTCGCTCAGCTCCCCGCCCACCCGGCGTCCGGCGAGCCAGCGGCCGGCGGCGCCGCGGACCTCTCCCGGCCCCGGCGGTTCGGGCGCGAGCGCGAGTCCGTGCCGTACGCCCGCCACGGAGGTGAAGGCCACGGCGCCCGAGGCGGCGCCGTGCACCGACTCGGCGAGGTTGGCGAGGAAGGACTCGACAGTACCGGAGGTGTCGGCGACCTGTTCGGCGAGGAGTTCGAGGCGCACGACCTCGCGGGCCTCGGCGGCCGCGGCGGAGGCCATCTCGCCGGGGCCGGTCAGGTCGCCGGGCAGCCCGGTGTCGACCAGATACGTCGTGATCCCGCTGCCGCGCAGCAGCCGACGGCCCGACTCCAGTACGCCGAGTTCACGGCGCCGGGCGAGATAGCGGGCGGGCGGGCAGTGCGGCTCCAGACCGAGTAACGGCGGGCACCAACGGCGTACCGCGAACCCGGTCTGCGTGTCGAAGAGCGTCGTACCCGGCGCGGGCGGCCCCTCGGTCCGGGCCAACTGGGCCTCGAAGGTACCGAGGCCCAGCTCCGTTCTCAGGACGCCGTGACAGTACTGGTCCACGAGGGACGGCGTTTCGATCATCCGGACTCCCCGCGAAGACGCTGCGCTGGCTTACAGGGCCTAACGGGTGCACCCGGGATCAGGTGTTGCGTATACACACCCCGTGCGAAGCGCTCCGCGGGGGAGCCGAACGCGGATTAGTCACTGGGGTACGGGTAATTGGCGGCTGCGGGCCGCATGTAGCTGTCTGGTCGCGCCCACGCGGCGGAGCCGCACATCGATACAGTCCCGCGCCCCTTGAGGGCGTTGTTCAGCCGTTGCTCGGGCCGCCCACCTGGATGCCCGCCATGCGGCTCCACTCGTACGGGCCCGTCTTGACCTTGGCCGCGAACTCGCCGTCGAAGTCCTCGTGGACGGTGATGCCGGACTTCGCCACCGCCTGCTCGGCGAGGGCGGTCGAGGGGGCCACCAGGTCGCCCCAGGCGCCGTCCTCGCCGACGAGGACGATGCGGGCGCCGCGGTCCCCGAGGTACGCGATCTGGCCCTCGGCCCCGCCGTGCTCCTTGGAGAAGCTGCTGATCTGCTTGGCGAGCCGGGTCACTTTGCGCTCGGCCTTCGGGTCCACCTGCTGCGTGTCTGCCATGGCCAGGATGCTACCGACGGGTAGATCAAACGGCGACGGCCGGGGTGCGTGGCCTTGACCACGCACCCCGGCCGTCAGAAGCGACAAGGGTGTCTACCGCAGGAAGGGGTCCACCGCCACCGCCACGAACAGGATCGACACGTAGGTGATCGACCAGTGGAACAGCCGCATCTCCTTGAGCCTGGCGCCGGTCACCTCGGCCCTGGCCCGGTTCTGCAGGCCGTGCGCCTCCCACAGCCAGAAGCCACCGGCCAGCAGCGCGACCGCCGTGTAGAACCAGCCGGTGTAGCCGAGCGGCTGAAGCAGCAGCGACACCGCGACCATCACCCAGCTGTAGAGCACGATCTGCCGGGCGACGACCTTGTTGGAGGCGACGACCGGGAGCATCGGCACGCCCACGCGCGCGTAGTCCTCCCTGACCTTCATGGACAGCGGCCAGTAGTGCGGCGGCGTCCAGAAGAACATGACGAGGAAGAGGATGATCGGCGCCCACGACATCGAGTTCGTGACGGCGGACCAGCCGATGAGCACCGGGAGGCAGCCGGCGATGCCGCCCCACACGATGTTCTGCGACGTTCGGCGCTTGAGGATCATCGTGTAGACGACGACATAGAAGAGGAGCGCTCCGAGCGACAGCCAGGCGGAGAGCCAGTTGACGGCGAGGCCGAACAGCAGCGTGGAGACGACGGCGAGGGTGATGCCGAAGGCGAGACACTCGCGCGGGCTGACCATGCCGGTGACCAGCGGACGCTGCGAGGTGCGGTCCATCAGCGCGTCGATGTCGCGGTCGATGTACATGTTCAGCGCGTTGGCGCCGCCCGCGGAGAGATAGCCGCCGATGCAGGTCAGCAGGACGAGCTCCAGATCAGGGACGCCCTGCTGGGCCAGGAACATCACCGGAACCGTGGTGATGAGCAACAGCTCGATGATCCGAGGCTTGGTCAGAGCTACGAACGCCTTGACACGGGCCCCGAACGGCCGGTGGCTCGGGCTCTGGCTCGCACCGAGCACCCCCGCTGGACGGGATTCGACGGCCGTCACGCACACCCCTACAGAGACATCCCAGCAAGCCCAGCCGTGTGAAGTCCCGGTAAAGGCTCGCGCGTACCACGCCACTGTAGACGTTGCCCATACCCCGACATTCGCGGGGGTGGGGTCGTGTTTGAGCAGCGCCGCCGGAAGAGCCGCGCGGCACTCGATTGAGCACTCGGACGAGCGGTTCCGTATTCACATGCCGAATGCGGAACGGCCCAGTCGGGAGGCGGATCCCGAAGAGTCCCGGCAGTCTGTAATGACTCGAAAAAACGCACGTTCTTACAGGGGTAGGCTCGACAACGGCCGGGACGTTCAGTGCACCGGCATTCGACATGCGTGACATGTGGAGAGGAGCCCTGACCCAGGGTGAGCACCAAGCCGACCACCACAGACCTCGAGTGGACCGAGTTGGACCAGCGGGCCGTCGACACCGCCCGCGTCCTGGCCGCCGATGCCGTACAGAAGGTCGGCAACGGCCATCCCGGTACGGCGATGAGCCTGGCACCCGCCGCGTACACCCTCTTCCAGAAGGTGATGCGGCACGACCCGGCGGACCCCGACTGGGTCGGCCGCGACCGCTTCGTGCTGTCCGCGGGCCACTCGTCCCTGACCCTCTACACCCAGCTGTACCTGGCCGGCTTCGGCCTGGAGCTGGACGACCTGAAGGCCTTCAGGACGTGGGGTTCGAAGACCCCCGGTCACCCCGAGTACGGCCACACCACCGGTGTGGAGACGACGACCGGCCCGCTGGGCCAGGGTGTCGCCAACGCGGTGGGCATGGCGATGGCCGCCCGCTACGAGCGCGGTCTGTTCGACCCGGACGCGCCTGCCGGCGAGAGCCCCTTCGACCACTACATCTTCGCGATCGCCGGTGACGGCTGCCTCCAGGAGGGCATCTCCGCGGAGGCGTCCTCGCTGGCCGGCCACCAGAAGCTCGGCAACCTCGTCCTCCTGTGGGACGACAACCACATCTCCATCGAGGGTGACACCGAGACGGCCGTCTCCGAGGACACCGCCAAGCGCTACGAGGCGTACGGCTGGCACGTGCAGCGGATCGCCCCGAAGCCGGACGGCGACCTCGACCCGCACGCCATCTACAACGCGATCGAGGCCGCGAAGCAGGTGACGGACAAGCCGTCCTTCATCGCGATGCGCTCGATCATCGCCTGGCCCGCCCCGAACGCGCAGAACACCGAGGCCGCGCACGGCTCGGCGCTCGGTGACGACGAGGTCGCGGCCACCAAGCGGGTCCTTGGCTTCGACCCGGAGCAGAGCTTCGAGGTCGCGGACGAGGTCCTGGGCCACACCCGCGCGCTGGGCGAGCGGGGCCGTCAGGCCAAGGCCGAGTGGGAGAAGTCCTTCCAGGAGTGGCGCAACAACAACGCCGAGCGCGCCGCCGAGTTCGACCGCGTCGCCGCGGGCGAGCTGCCGGCCGGCTGGGAGGAGAAGATCCCGGTCTTCGAGGCGGGCAAGGGTGTCGCCACCCGTGCCGCGTCCGGCAAGGTGCTCCAGGCGCTCGGTGCGGTCATCCCCGAGCTGTGGGGCGGCTCCGCCGACCTGGCCGGCTCGAACAACACGACGATCGACAAGACCTCGTCGTTCCTCCCGGCGGACAACCCGCTGCCGGAGGCGAAGCCGTACGGCCGCACGATCCACTTCGGTATCCGTGAGCACTCGATGGCCGCGGAGATGAACGGCATCGCGCTGCACGGCAACACCCGTATCTACGGCGGTACGTTCCTGGTCTTCTCGGACTACATGCGCAACGCGGTGCGCCTGTCGGCCCTGATGCACCTGCCGGTGACGTACGTGTGGACGCACGACTCCATCGGTCTGGGCGAGGATGGCCCGACCCACCAGCCGGTCGAGCACCTGGCCTCGCTGCGCGCCATCCCGGGTCTGAACGTGGTCCGCCCGGCCGACGCCAACGAGACCGCGATCGCCTGGCGCGAGATCCTGCGCCGCTACACCAAGGTGTTCGGCAAGGGTGCCCCGCACGGCCTGGCGCTGACCCGCCAGGGCGTGCCGACGTACGAGCCGAACGAGGACGCGGCCAAGGGCGGTTACGTCCTGTTCGAGGCCTCCACGGGCACGCCCGAGGTGGTGCTGATCGCCACCGGTTCCGAGGTGCACGTCGCCGTCGTGGCGCGCGAGCAGCTCGAGGCCGACGGTGTGCCGACGCGGGTCGTGTCCATGCCGTCCGTGGAGTGGTTCGAGGAGCAGGACCAGGGGTACCGGGACAGCGTCCTGCCGCCGGCGGTCAAGGCGCGAGTCGCGGTCGAGGCCGGCATCGGTCTCACCTGGCACAAGTACGTGGGCGACGCCGGTCGCATCGTTTCCCTGGAGCACTTCGGTGCTTCGGCCGACGGCAAGGTCCTCTTCCAGGAGTTCGGCTTCACTGCCGAGAACGTGGCCGCCAAGGCCCGGGAATCCCTCACCGCCGCCCAGCGCTGACGCTCATATACGACACGTAGGAGATGCAATTTCCATGACAGACGCACTCAAGCGCCTCTCCGAGGAAGGCGTGGCGATCTGGCTGGACGACCTGTCGCGCAAGCGGATCACGTCCGGCAACCTCGCCGAGCTGATCGACCAGCAGCACGTCGTGGGCGTCACCACCAACCCGTCGATCTTCCAGAAGGCGATCTCGCAGGGAGACGGCTACGACCAGCAGGTCTCCGACCTCGCCGCCCGCAAGGTCACGGTCGAGGAAGCCATCCGCATGATCACCACGGCGGACGTCCGTGACGCCGCCGACATCCTGCGCCCGGTTTTCGACGCCACCGGCGGCCAGGACGGGCGGGTGTCGATCGAGGTCGACCCGCGCCTGGCCCACAACACGCACGCGACGGTCGCCGAGGCCAAGCAGCTCGCCTGGCTGGTGGACCGCCCCAACACCCTCATCAAGATCCCGGCCACCAAGGCGGGTCTGCCGGCGATCACCGAGACCATCGGTCGCGGCATCAGCGTCAACGTGACGCTGATCTTCTCGCTGGAGCGCTACCGCGAGGTCATGGACGCCTATCTGTCCGGCCTGGAGAAGGCCAAGGCGGCGGGTCTCGACCTCTCGAAGATCCACTCCGTGGCGTCCTTCTTCGTGTCCCGTGTGGACACCGAGATCGACAAGCGGCTCGACGCGCTCGGCACCCCCGAGGCCAAGTCGGCCCGCGGCAAGGCCGGCGTCGCCAACGCGCGTCTGGCCTACCAGGCGTACGAGGAGGTCTTCTCGACCGACCGCTGGAGCACCCTGGAGAACGCGGGCGCGAACAAGCAGCGTCCGCTGTGGGCGTCGACCGGCGTGAAGGACCCGGCGTACAAGGACACGATGTACGTCGACGACCTGGTGGCGCCGAACACGGTCAACACCATGCCGGAGGCGACCCTGTTCGCCACCGAGGACCACGGTCAGATCACCGGCAACACCATCGCCGGCACGTACGAGCAGGCCCGCGCCGACCTCGACGCGGTCGAGAAGCTCGGGATCGGCTACGACGACGTGGTCCAGCTCCTGGAGGACGAGGGCGTCGAGAAGTTCGAGGCGTCCTGGAACGACCTGCTCAAGTCGACCGAGGCGGAACTCAAGCGCCTCGCCCCCTCGGAGGGCTGACACCTTGTCGAGCAGCAACCCGCTGCGTGACCCCGCCGACCGACGGCTCCCGCGTATCGCGGGGCCGTCGGGCCTGGTCATCTTCGGCGTCACGGGCGATTTGTCACGAAAGAAGCTCATGCCCGCCGTGTACGACCTCGCGAACCGGGGTCTGCTGCCGCCGGGTTTCTCGCTGGTCGGCTTCGCACGGCGTGAGTGGCAGCACGAGGACTTCGCGCAGGAGGTCCACGACGCCGTCAAGGAGCACGCCCGCACGCCGTTCCGCGAGGAGGTCTGGCAGCAGCTCATCCAGGGGATGCGCTTCGTCCAGGGCACCTTCGACGACGACGAGGCGTTCGAGCGGCTGCGCGGCACGATCGAGGAGCTGGACAAGGCCCAGGGCACGGGCGGCAACTTCGCCTTCTACCTGTCCGTGCCGCCGGGCGCCTTCCCGGTGGTCATCCAGCAGCTGAAGAAGCACGGACTGGCCGACCAGTCGAGCGGCTCCTGGCGGCGCGCGGTCATCGAGAAGCCCTTCGGCCACGACCTGAAGTCGGCCGAGGAGCTCAACACGACGGTCGAGGAGGTCTTCGCCCCGGACCAGGTCTTCCGTATCGACCACTACCTGGGCAAGGAGACCGTCCAGAACATCCTGGCGCTCCGCTTCGCCAACACGATGTTCGAGCCGATCTGGAACCGGTCCTTCGTGGACCACGTACAGATCACCATGGCCGAGGACATCGGCATCGGCGGCCGGGCCGGCTACTACGACGGCATCGGCGCCGCCCGTGACGTCATCCAGAA
>NZ_JBWLKM010000074.1:0-41196 GCF_059026085.1 Streptomyces sp. a15
ACCGACTACGGCGGCTTCCCCCTGCCCTCGGAGAACGGCTTCAAGGTCGTCATGGCCATCGGCGCCGGAGCCGCCCTACTCGCCCTGCTCTTCGCCACCTTCATCCCTAAGCACCGCGCCCCGCAGCCCGCACCAGCCACGGACGGCCCCGCCGAGACCGCAGAGGCCGCCGCAGCCAAGGCGTGACCGCACCCGCAATTTCCAGGACGGCCGTCCCCCCATGGGAGGCGGCCGTCCGACGTGTACGGGACCAGCCGCGGGACCGGACGGGACTCGACCCCAGATGTACTTGCGTAACTCAAGCAATCCAATTATGATTGAGTAAGTCAAGCAACCATACGCGGCCAAGAGGCGCAGCGTACGGCCGGATGGAGACCGCCATGGACAACGCGCCCCGCACCCAGGCCACACCCGGCCCGCTCGCCTCCTTCGCCCGGTTCGTGTTGTTCGGCGGCGGCGTCGGCCTCCTCTCCGGCCTCGCCGTACCGATGCTGGCCGCGTCGATGCCCTGGGCGGTGGCGAACGCGCTGATCACCGTCGCCTCCACGCTGCTGTGCACGGAGCTGCACGCCCGCTTCACCTTCGGGTCGGGGCGCCGCGCCGGATGGCGTCAGCACTGGCAGTCGGCCGGTTCGGCCACCGCCGCCTACGCGGTGACCTGCGCCGCGATATTCATCCTGCACCTGGTGCAGTCGTCGCCCGGGATGCTCACCGAGCAGATCGTCTACCTCGGCGCCTCCGGCCTCGCCGGCATCGGCCGCTTCGTGGTCCTGCGCCTGTTCGTCTTCGCCACCGGCGGCAACCGGAGCACGGAGACGGTGCCGGTCTCGGGGCAGGCGCCGGTGCAAGCGCCGGTGCCGGTGCGGATGAAGACCCTGCGGCCGGCGCGGCCGATGGTCCTGTCGGCGGCGTGACGCCCCAAGCACGTCCTGAACACCACAAGAAGGCCCGGGTATCGGACCCGGGCCTTCTTGCTGTGCAGGGTGATCGGATGCCGGGCGTCGGCCTCAGCCGTACAGCGCCACCCTCGGGTGCACCGTGCCCTCGGCCTCCGGGTCGGTGACCGTGACGCGATAGACGGCGGTGAGGGTGTCGCCCGCGTGCAGCGTGCGCTGTGCGGTCGCGAGGTCCGTGTACAGCGTGCCGGTCTGGCTTCCGAGCGGGACTGCCTTCCAGCAGCCGCCCGGGGTGCGCCGCTCGACGGTGATGTCCGAGGGCTCGAGGAACGGTCCCGCGTCCGGCGACTCCACCAGGAGCTGCGGGGCGACGGTCTGGTCCGCCGACGATTCGTTGCGGTAGGTGACCGTGACCTCGTGCTGCTCGCCTGCGGCCGCGAGGGGGGCCGTGGGCAGGTCCACGAAGTCGACGGGTACGGAGTCGGCGGGGACGGACGACACCGCCGCGGCGGTGTGCTGTGGGGTGGCCGCCGCGGCGGGTCCCGCCGTGGCGAGGCCGGCCAGGCCCACGACGACAGCCAGGAAAGCAATTCTGAGGCGACTGTTCTTCGACGACACGTGCTGATCCTTCGGTTCGCACAGGTGAATTGGAGGGCAGCGTAACCCGCGGGCGACGCCCGGCGGATCAGCCATATGGCCGAGGCGGGAGTTCACGAAATGTGACAGCAACTCGACGCTACGGAGCGAGAGATGAATTGCTCTCACTCTCTCGTGGATATTTCGTGGATACCCTCCGGTAGCGCTCCTCGGGCGCCAACTGCCGCCGTAGCGGACTGATAACTTCCGCTCACCGGCCAGGGGGAACCATCAAGCCGGTACCAGACCTTGATAAAAGAACCCGGACGGAATGCCTTGCGCGCTTCTCGTGAAAAACCCGGAGGAAGGCACCGCTGGCGGGTGCCGAAGAGTCGACGCGGTCGCATACTCGCGGCCGGCGGGACAGCCGTACTGGCGATGGCGCTCGTCGCACCGCTGGCGTCGGCGGCCCTGACCGGCTCGTCCCGGCCCGGTGCCACGCCGCTGCCGGACCGGGTGACCGACACCTCCCAACTGCCCTCGGGCTGGCGGCAGTCCGAGGACCGCGTCGTCACCTACGACGGAGACGGCACCGGACTGCACGTACTGGTCGCCGATGCCGCCAAGGCCTACAAGTGGCGCACCGCGGCCACCCTGTCCGAGCCGGGCATCGACACCGACCAGTGGATCGGGCAGAGCTGTGTGACGGCGTCGGGCGACCGTGCCGTGGTGGTCTACGCGCCCCGGCAGGTGATCAACGACCAACTGGGCTTCCAGCAGGGCGCGTTCGCGGCCGTGGTCGACCTGGTGGACGGCACGGTGACCAAGCTGCCGCAGCTGGTCTCGCTCGCCTACTTCAACCCCGGCTGCGGCGACGGCGAACAGGCCGTGCTGTCCCGGCCGCAGGGCGAGGGCACGCAACTGCTGACCGTCGACGCGCGGCGGGCGAGCGTGACGCGTGAGCAGACCGTGCCCGGTCAGCTCACCTCGGCCGTGCCCTTCGGGACCGGCATCGCGGCGGCCACCGGCGACTCGGTCGTGTCGGTGGACCGGCAGGGCGACGTCCACACCCTGGCCCGTACAGAGGGGACGCCGTTCCGGCTGGTGCCGGACGCGCACAGCGGCCTCGCCTACCAGGTCCCGGCCGCCGGGAAGAAGGTGGAGGTCCGCCGGGTCACGGACGCCGGCTCGGACCGGCTGCTCGGCTCCGGCGCACTCGGGGCCCTTGCGGTGCACGGCACCGGCGGCCACGTCTTCGTGACCGGGAAGGGCGCACAGGAGGACACCCCGGGCTCCGTACTGCCGAAGAGCTGGCCGCAGGACTGGCGGGTCCTGGACGTCCCGGCCGCGTCCGAGGTCTCCACCACCGGTGATCTCGCCCTGACCCGTGTCAGCAACGGCGGCGAGGCGGCCGGCGGCGACACCGTCACCGTGGTCGCGGCCGACGGCGCCGCCCAGCCGGTCGGCATCAACGCCCTGGCACCCGACACCGGCGCGACCTTCGACTTCCGGGTGAAGCCCGAGGCTCCGCGGCAGAGCCAGGGCGCCGAGCAGTCCCCGGCCCTGGGCCGGAGCGCGGACGACCAGTCGACCGGCATCACCACGAACAGCGTCGCGGAGGACCCGTCGGCCGGTCTGCACACGAACAGCGTCGAGAGCCCGTCGGCCGCCATGCGGCTGGACAGCGCCGACGACGACAGCCCCGAGCACACCACCACCGATCCCGACCGCGCCTGCGCCGTCACCCGCAACGACCCGGAGCTCCAGGCGCTCCAGCCGTCCCCCGCCATGGTCGAGTGGGCGACCGACCTCGCCGTACAGGGCAAGCTCGACGTCCGCCGCCGGTCCGGCTGGAACGGCACCGACCTCTCGTCGTACACCCCGCAGGGGATGTTCCCGCCGGTCGCGCTCGAAGGCGGCGGCCGGGTGCCCGCGCAGATCATGCTCGGCGTGCTCACCCAGGAGTCCAACCTCGTGCAGGCCACCTCCCGGGCGGCCGCGGGCGAGAGCGGCAACTTCATCCAGGGCGGCTACTACGGCAACGGCGGCAGCGTCCACACCGTCGACTGGTCGGCCGCCGACTGCGGTTACGGCATCGGCCAGGTGACCAGCGGCATGGCCCGCTCGGACACCACCTACACCGCCGAGCAGCAGAAGGCGATCACCGTCGACTACGCGGCCAACATCGCCGCCAGTGTGCAGATCCTCCAGGACAAGTGGAACCAGCTGTACAAGCAGGGCATTCTCGCCAACGGTGGCGACCCCCGGTACCTGGAGAACTGGTGGTTCGCGCTGTGGGCGTACAACAGCGGCTTCAACCAGCCCGACGCATCTGACGCGGCCGCCCCCTGGGGCCTCGGCTGGTTCAACAACCCGGCCAACGGCCTCTACCCGCCGGACCGGAAGATGTTCCTGTCGTCCGGCTACGACGACGCCCGCACCCCCAACCTGTGGACCTACCCGGAGCGGGTCCTGGGCTGGGCCGCGTACTCCCAACAGAAGACCGACCCGACGACCGGCACGACCGGCCCGGCCTTCACCGTCGGCACCTGGCCGACCGGCAAGGCGTCGGACGCCCAGCCGCCGCACGACGCCTTCTGCGATCCGGCCGCCAACGAGTGCGACACCTCCAAGCCCCGCAAGGTCGAGGGTTCCAGCCAGCCCGAGGGCCCCTGCCAGCGGGACGACTTCAAGTGCTGGTGGCACGAGGCGTCGACGTGGACGGACTGCACCGCCACGTGCGGCACCGAGGTGCTGGCCTACGAGGCGACCGACCCCGAGCCGAAGGCCACGTCACCCCGCCCGGCGTCCTGCGCCTCCACCCTCCCCGCGAACGCGCTGATCGTCGACGACGTGCCGAACACGGTGAAGTTCCGGGTGGGCAGTACCAACCCCTGCGCCGGCGAGAAGAACTGGACCAGCCGGGGCACCCTGTCGTTCACCTTCGGCTCCGCCCAGCAGAACGGCGCGACCGTCTACCCATCGAAGATCGACTTCCATCAGCTCGGTTCGGGCTTCGGCGGCCACTTCTGGTTCACCCACACCCGCGTGCCGACCTACACCGACTCGGTCGTCACCGGCACCTGGACGCCCGACCGGTCGATCGACGGCTGGGCGCGGGTCCTGGTCCACCTGCCCGACCACGAGGCCAACACCGGCCAGGCGACGTACCGCATCGATCTGGGTGACGGAACCGTCGTCGAGAAGACGATCTCCCAGGACACCGGAGGCAAGAACACCTGGGTCTCCCTGGACTCGTACGAGTTCCACGGCACCCCGACCGTCTCCCTGAGCTCGGACACGGCCGACGGCACCGGCGACGACTCGATCGCCTGGGACGCCCTGGCCTTCGAGCCCCTGCCCGCCGAACCCTCGGACGCCACTACGGCATCCCCGTCCCCGCAGAAGTAAAGGAGCCGGCACGACAGACAGCCCCCGGGCCACGAGCCCGGGGGCTGTCCGCTGCCCGGAACCACGACCACAACGGCCGGGTACGCCCTGGTGCCGGAGGGTACTTCCGGTCATACGATGACAAGTGAGCCAGATCACAGGGAGCAGGCATGATTCGTCCAGCCGACATCCGCGAGTGGCGCAACCACGACGTGGTCGATCCGAAGGGCCACAGGATCGGCATGCTCGAGGCGATCTACGTCGACACGACCACGGACGAACCGGCCGTGGCCACCGTCCGCACCGGTCTGCCCTCCCGCCGGCGACTGGTCTTCGTACCGCTCGACGAGGCCGTCCTCGGGCCCGACTACGTCAAGGTCTCCCACCCGCGCGGGGAGGTACGGAAGGCCCCTTCCATCGGCACGGACGACGTCCTGCCCGCCGAGCGGGAGGAAGAGATCTTCCAGCACTACGGCATGACGTACCGGCCGGGTGCCAACGGCGAACGCCAACTCGCGCGCCGGTGACCCCCACCCGCGGCACCAGGAGGTGTTCGAGTTGATGGTGGCCTTCCTGCTGCTCCTCCTGGTGGCCGTCACGCTGGGCATCATCGGCGCGGCGGCGGACGGTCTGGGCTACCTGCTGGCCATCGGCATCGTGCTGTTCCTGGCCGATGTGGCCTTCATCACCGTACGAGGCGCCCGGCGCCTCCGTCGGCGGCCCATACGGTGAAAACGGAGCAATATCTGTGACCGTGAAGTGAGAAATCGGCGCGAGGCGCGATGAGTATTCCCCGGCCGACAGACTGAGCGAAATCATGGACCGCGCACGGCCGATCGCGCCATGCTACTGTCGATCTCAGTTGCAGGTGTGGTTGCCAGAAGGTTTTTTCCGACGGGCTGATCATCACGGCGACCGGAGTGCGCACACGGCGAACTCCGAACACCGTCCCAAAGGAGAATAATATGGCTACCGGCACCGTGAAGTGGTTCAACGCGGAAAAGGGCTTCGGCTTCATCGAGCAGGACGGCGGCGGCCCCGACGTCTTCGCCCACTACTCGAACATCGCCGCCCAGGGCTTCCGCGAGCTGCAGGAGGGTCAGAAGGTGTCCTTCGACATCGCGCAGGGCCAGAAGGGCCCGACGGCCGAGAACATCGTCCCCGCCTGACGCTGAATCAGACGCTGACTTCGCAGCTGGGGCCCGCACCTTGGGGTGCGGGCCCCAGCTCGCTGCGTTCCAGGGCGCACCACAGAAATCCCGCGCCCGAAACCGGATATCGAATTCCCGATATCCAATGCTCGACCATACCGGTTGGAATTCACATTCGGCCCGTTCTTGCAATTCTCTGCGCTGCTCATCTGCTGCGGGAATTCCTTGGTACGTGCCGCATCAAGGAAGGTTCCGTATGAACCGCGCCTACCCGCGCACTCGCACCAACGACCGCTTCTCCCGTACCCGCACCGGAGGCGCTGCCTCTGGCTCGGCCTCGGGCTCGAGCTACTCCAAGAAGCGCGGCAACCCCGGCCGCGGCGGCCGACAGACCGCACCGCAGGGCGAGTTCGCCCTGCCGAAGACCATCACACCCGCTCTGCCCGCCGTCGAGGCGTTCGCCGAACTCGACATGCCGGAGCGGATGTTGGCCGCACTGGGCCACGAGGGCGTGACCGTTCCGTTCCCGATCCAGGCGGCGACCCTGCCGAACTCGCTCGCAGGCCGTGACGTACTCGGCCGCGGTCGCACCGGTTCCGGCAAGACCCTCGCCTTCGGCCTGGCCCTGCTGGCCCGTACCGCGGGTCGCGTCGCCGAGCCCCGGCAGCCGCTGGCCCTGGTGCTCGTGCCCACCCGCGAGCTCGCCCAGCAGGTCACCGACGCGCTCACCCCGTACGCCCGCTCCGTGAAGCTGCGGCTGACCACCGTCGTCGGCGGCATGTCGATCGGCCGGCAGGCCGGTGCGCTGCGCGCCGGGGCCGAGGTCGTCGTCGCGACGCCGGGTCGGCTCAAGGACCTCATCGACCGGGGCGACTGCCGGCTCGACCGCGTCGACATCACCGTCCTCGACGAGGCCGACCAGATGACGGACATGGGCTTCATGCCCCAGGTCACCGCGCTGCTCGACCAGGTGCGTCCCGACGGCCAGCGGATGCTGTTCTCGGCCACCCTGGACCGCAACGTGGACCTGCTGGTCCGCCGCTACCTGACCGACCCGGTGGTGCACTCCGTCGACCCGTCCCAGGGCGCCGTCACCACGATGGAGCACCACGTGCTCCACGTGCACGGCACGGACAAGCAGCAGACGACCACCGAGATCGCGGCGCGCGACGGCCGGGTGATCATGTTCCTGGACACCAAGCACGCGGTGGACCGCCTGACCAAGCACCTCCTGAACAGCGGCGTCCGCGCCGGGGCCCTGCACGGCGGCAAGTCCCAGCCGCAGCGCACCCGGACCCTCACCCAGTTCAAGGACGGGCATGTGACGGTGCTGGTGGCGACCAACGTCGCGGCCCGCGGCATCCACGTCGACAACCTCGACCTGGTCGTGAACGTGGACCCGCCCACCGACCCCAAGGACTACCTGCACCGCGGCGGCCGTACCGCCCGGGCCGGCGAGTCCGGCAGCGTCGTCACCCTGGTGACGCCCGACCAGCGCCGCGACATGACCCGGCTGATGATCTCGGCCGGCATCACCGCGACGGTGACCCCGGTGCGTTCCGGCGAGGAGGAGCTGACCCGCATCACGGGCGCTCAGGCCCCGTCCGGCGTCCCGGTGGTCATCACCGCGCCGGTCGTCGAGCGTCCCCGCCGCGCCGCGTCCTCCTCGTCCCGCGGTCGCCGCGGCCGTGGCGGCCAGGCCGGACAGGGCGGTCAGGGTGGCCAGGCCGGTCAGGGCCGTAGTGGTCAGAGCGGCCAGAGCCGTGGCGGTCAGAGCGGACAGGCCCGGAGCACGAGCGAGGCCGGGCGCCGCGCGCCGGCGCGCCGGAGGTCTTCCTTCGGCTCGGCTGCGTAACGCTTTCGGGGAGGGGGAGCCCAACCGGCTCCCCCTCCCTTTCTCTCTGTCGTTCTCTCTGTCGTGACCGCCATACGCGCCACTCCCGCCATGTCCGCCATCTCGCAGGAGGCACTCTTTGACATCGGTTCAGATGCAGCGGCACCCGGCGGTTCCGGTCCCGGCTACTGTGGTGGACGTGGATGCGTCCGGGCCTCGGGTCTGTGACGACATGACGGTCGAGGTGGCCCTGTCGGTCATGGCAGGCGCCCGTGTCCAGTATCTGCTCGTGTGCGACGGGGACGACGAGAGCACCGGCTCGATCACCCGAGCCCAGCTCGCCGGCCTCCGGGACAGCTCCGCGTACACGGACCGAATGCGACTGCGGGACATCCTCGGCGGACACTCGGTCAGGCCGTTCCCCTTCTCTTTGTGAGGCATCATGCGCTGTGTCATCGCCCGCTACCCGTTCGACCTCACCAAGAACGGGGTGCTGGACTCGATGAAGGGCATCAAGCCCGAACTCGTCACGGGTGAGTCCGTGACCATCGGCCGCCGCCGCTACCCCGTCAAGCAGGTGGGGGAGGTCCTCACCCGACAGGACCGCCGCGACTTCACCGCCGGTGAGGTCACCCGCGCGATGACCCGCCTCGGCTTCACCTGCCACGAGCACCCCGAGGCCGTGCCGGCGCCCGCGCCGGTCCTCAGCCCGCTCCAGACCGCTTCGGCGCTGCTCGGCAGCCCCGAGCCCCAGGAAGTCTGAGGACGGGCGAAAGCCGCCTCATCGCAGCCCCAGTGAGGGCCCTGCCGACGCGCGTCGGCAGGGCCCTCACTGCTGTGCTCAGTGGTCGGATCAGTGGTCGGAGTAGCTGAAGTCGCCCACGGTCCAGGCGCTGACGTCCTTGATCGCGACGCGGTACATCCCGCCCGTTTCGGGGATCCCGACGGTTCCCTGCAGGATCCGGGCCAGATGGAAGTGCAGATGCGTGGGCGCTGCGCCGGGTTCGGGCTTGTCCTCCGCCCGGCCGGCGGTGAAGACGTCGGAGAACGGGCCGAGGTGGTGGGAGTCCTTCAGGACCTCCGACACCCGCTCCCGCCACACGGCTTCGGGAGCCAGTCGGCCGGTGATGACGGCACCTCCGACGACCACGGTCAGCGACATCTGATTGCTCTGCTCGGACTCCACCATGGCGGAGATGGACATGAGCAGCTCGTCAGGGTTCGGCATGAGAGCCGAGTCTATGCGGCGGACGGCCGGGGATGTGCGGAGGGCAAAATTCCTGGCCCTCCAGGCGAGTGAAATCTACCCTTGCCACGGTAGACATTGACCTCCTCGGTGGGTAACGTTTCTGTCGTAGACGAGATCCAAGGACGGAACGAACGGAGGAGCAGACGCCATCAGGATCGCCCGGACCGAGCACGTTCGGCCCGGGTACCGCAAGACCCCGGATTGGAAGGTGGTCCCCGGTCACGCAGCCGCGATCCCCGCACCCCCGCCCCTTCACCGGGCCGGGTGACGGAAGAAGCAGGTCGGCAGAGCAGTAGAGCCGACAGATGGTGTTCAATTTCCTTCGGGGCCCTGGTGCCGTACGGCACCGGGGCCCCTCGACGCGTTGGTCAACGAGGTGACATGACAGCAGATACTCCGCTCAGCGATCGTCTGGACGACGACGACTTCCCCGCGTACACGATGGGCCGGGCCGCCGCGATGCTCGGCACCACGCCGGGCTTCCTGCGGGCCATCGGTGAGGCCCGGCTGATCACTCCGCTCCGCTCGGAGGGCGGACACCGCAGGTACTCCCGCTACCAGCTGCGGATCGCCGCCCGCGCCCGCGAGCTCGTCGACCGGGGCACCCCGATCGAGGCCGCCTGCCGCATCGTCATCCTCGAGGACCAGCTCGAGGAGGCCCAGCGCATCAACTCCGAGTACCGCCGGGCCGCGAGCGAGGCGTCCGGCAGCTCCGGTTCCGCTTCCGGCTCCGGCTGAGCGGCGTCAGGATCGTGCGCGCGCTGCCTTGACGAAAGCCGTGATCAGAGCGGGGTCCTTGACCCCGCGGCTCTGCTCCACACCGCTGGACACGTCGACGCCCCACGGCTGCGCGGCGTCGATGGCGTCCCGCACGTTGTCCGGGCTGAGGCCACCGGCGAGCAGCCACTTCTCCCCGGATCCGGCCGGCGGCCTGGTGGACCAGTCCCACGTGACACCGGAGCCCGGCACGGGCGCGTCCAGCAGCAGCATGTCCTCGCCCATGTCCCCGAAGCGCGGCACATGATCGCCGAACCCCGCGGCCCGGATCAGCGTCCACCCGCCTGTCGCCAGGTCGTCGTAATAGGCGCGGTCCTCCGGCCCGTGCAGCTGTACGGCCCGGATCCCCGCGTCGGTGGCCACGGACCGCACCTCATACAGGGGTTCGTCGCGGAAGACGCCGACCGTGAGCACGCTCTCCGGTACGCGACGGCACAGCCGTGCGGCCGTGGCGGCGTCGATCCGGCGCGGACTGGCCGAGAACACGAACCCGATGGCGTCGGCGCCCGCCTCGACCGCCGTGTCGACGTCCCTCTCGGTCTTCAGACCACAGATCTTGACGAACAGGGAGTTGCTCACGCTGGGGCTCCAGTGGGGCGTACGACGGAACGCGGGTGAGACCACGTTACCGGCGTGGCCGCCCCGGCCGGCCCGCGATCAGGCTCCGCGCTGCCACGCGGGGTCGCGGCCCGCCAGGCCCAGGGCGCGGTCGAACAGCGGGGCGGTCGCGGGCACGGGAACCTCGGGACCGAAGGCGCCGTACCGTCTGGCCATCTCGGCCCTGCCGGAGACGTCCTCGTACAGCGCCGCGGCGAGTTCGTCGTCCACGCTCGGTTTCCGGCCGGTGGCCACGGCCAGGTCCCAGCCGTGCAGCAGCCAGTCGCACAGCAGGATGCCGCCGACGAAGGGGGCCGGCATCCGGCCGCCGCCAGTCAGGCCCGTCTCACCGTCCCAGGCCCGCGGATCGCTCCAGACGGCGGCGGTCCGAGCCGAACGGACGGCGTACGCCTCGGCCCAGTCCGGCTCCGCGGTGAAGTCGTGCCCCTCCGCGACCTCGTCCGACGGCGGCTGCTTCAGTCCGGCGGTGTGTCCACGTACGGCGGTCCAGAAGATCAGGTGGTTCACCAGGGTGCGCACAGTCCATTCCGCGCACGGGGTGGGCCGTTCCAAGTCGTCGGGTCCGATCCCCCGTACGACGTCCACGGCGGCTGCGGAGGCCCGGGGCATCAGAGGTGCCATCACAGGTGCCAGTTCCATGTCCGCCATGCTGGCAGGGCGACGGCGACGCGTATTGAAGAAACGCGACAGCGGGAACCGGCCGGTGTCAGCCGCCGATTCCGCCGAAGGGGTCCGGCGTCGAGCCGGAGGCGGGCGGTGACTGGGGCTGCGGCTGTGATTCCGATTGCGCCGGTGACGGTGACTGCGCCTGAGGGGGCGTCGCGTGACAGGTGAAGCCGAGGCGGACCAGTGCACGGGTCACTTCGTCGGCGGTGAAGTCGCGGCGGTCCTGGCGGGTGATCACCTCGCCGACCTGCTTGACCGGGAACACCTTGCGCCCGATGACCACGCAGGCCCCGGTGACTTCCTCCGGTCGGATGCCGTCCATCTTTGACTCCACCTCGGACTTGACGAGGTCGAAGGGGAAACGGGCGATCACACAGCGCATGGGTGCCTCACCAAGGGTCGGGCGGAGCATGGCGGAAACGCGGGCTACGCGGGGAAGCGCGGGGACGGCGCGTGGCCGGTCCGGGAAAAACGAACAGGGCCCGCACCCAAGGTGCGGGCCCTGTCGTAGCGCTAGCTAGGCAGGAACGATGTTCTCCGCCTGCGGGCCCTTCTGGCCCTGAGTGACATCGAACGTCACCTTCTGGCCTTCCTG
The DNA here is from genome assembly GCF_059026085.1 of Streptomyces sp. a15. NCBI lineage: Bacteria > Bacillati > Actinomycetota > Actinomycetes > Kitasatosporales > Streptomycetaceae > Streptomyces > Streptomyces sp. A15. Next base: position 11,753 of record NZ_JBWLKM010000074.1, read on the forward strand.
AAGCTCGCGGAAGCCCTGGGTGGCGATGTTCGAGTAGTGAGCGAAGACGTCAGCGCCGCCGCCGTCCTGCTCGATGAAGCCGAAGCCCTTTTCAGCGTTGAACCACTTCACGGTACCGGTGGCCATGTCATATCTCCTGAGGCAGTGCTGGGGACCCGCACCTCGCGAATCTCCTCATCGCCGTGATGATCACCTGCCCGGAAAACCGGCAGCAAAATGGCAACCACAACTGCAACTGATGTTGAGCTTAGCACGGAAAGAATTCGGCGCCAGGGCATGACTTCGGCGGGCCGACCTCCTGGAAATGCACCCGGGAGAGAGTCTCCGAGCCGTCCAAGAATCCTTTTCCCGGTACTGCTCGAATTTCTTCCACGGCCGCGTCAGGTTTCTCCTATGGCCGCATCAGATATTCACTCGGCGTCCTCGCGGGGTTCGGACTCGGTCCCGATCCCGGACCCGGTGCCGGTTTCGCTGCCGGTGTCGGCCCTCTCCTCCGGTTGGCGCAGCTCCTCGTTGTGGCGCAGGGCCTCCTCCAGCTGGTCCTCCAGGGCGATGATGCGGATGGCGGCATCGATGGGGGTTCCCTGGCCGACCAGCTCACGGGCCCGGGCGGCCAGGCGCAGCTGGTGGCGGGAGTAGCGGCGGTGGCCGCCGTCCGACCGCTTCGGGGCGACCAGGTTCGCCTCGCCGAGGGCGCGGAGGAACCCGGGCGTGGCACCGATCAGCTCGGCGGCCCGGCCCATGGTGTACGCCGGGTAGTGGTCGTCGTCGAGCCGGTCGGCGGCCTGCGACTGGTCTTCCGAGGGCATGTACGCCTTCCCGCGGGCCGCCAGGGCGCGGCCCGCCTTATGGGGCAGTTTCCCCGTACGAGAACTCTAGTCGCCCGGGTGGAATCCCTGCTGCGGCGGACACAGATGTGCGACGCCCGCCGACCCGGACGAGCCCCGGCCGGTTTCCCCCGTACCCGTACGGGAACTCCTGGCCGGGCCATGACCCCTCCGGAGTACGGTGGTCACGACCGGGGGGCGCATCCGGCAGACCTGCGGCGAAAGAGGAACGGTGACCGACATGGGTTCGACGGCCGACCACCCGCCCGACGGCGACGAGCTCGCCGAGGTCCGCATCATCGCGGCGGACCCCGACGTCGCCCAGCGGGTCGCGCTGCTCCTGCGCCAGGTGTTCCACGCCGACGAGCCCCGCAGTTACCCCACGGGCCCCGACGGACACGGCACCCTCCTCCATCTGACGGTCGACACCAGCCGCGTCGCCGACGCGGCGCCCGACCCCTCCACCTGGCTGATCAGCAGCCGCTCCCAGGGCCGCCGCGCCCATACGGACGAGCCGGGCTGACCGACGATGGACGGGCGAACAGGCGTCGCCGTCGCTCTCCCGGGCGGGACAAATCGCAGGAGCAGCAGGAGTAGCAGGAGTAGCTGAAGGATGTCCCCCATGCCCGAGGAGCAGGCATCGGGCGAGCCACCCCTGGGCAGCAGCAGGACAGCCGCCCGCCGAAGCCGTCGGACCCCCGGAGGGCTCCGCATCCGTGTCAGCCGTCCCCTCCGGCTCGTAAGGACCGTCCCTTGCCGAACGCGCCCCGCGCCCTCTCTGTCCCGCCCCAGGGCATACGGATACCGACGCCGGTCACGCATCCTCCGCGTGACCGGCGCCCCCGTCCACCTGGCCACCGCGACCCGTATCTCCTCGCGGCCGTCCTCTTCGCCGCGTACGCCGCCCTGTCCGTCGCCCGCTTCCGGCACCTGGCGAGCCGTTCCTGGGACCTCGGCATCTTCGAGCAGGCGGTCCGCGCGTACGCCCATATGCGGGCGCCGGTCGTCGATCTCAAGGGACCGGGATTCAACGTCCTGGGCGACCACTTCAGCCCGATCACGGCGCTCCTCGCCCCCGTGTACCGCCTCTTCCCCTCCCCCGTCACCCTCCTCGTCGCCCAGGCGGCGCTCTTCGCCCTGTCCGCCGTACCGGTCACCCGCGCGGCCGTACGTCTCGTCGGCCGCCGCCGAGGACTCGCCCTGGGGATCGCGTACGGCCTGTCCTGGGGCATCCAGCGTGCCGTCGACTTCGACTTCCACGAGGTGTGTTTCGCCGTACCGCTGATCGCGTTCAGCCTGGAGGCGCTGCTGGACCGGCGATGGCGGCGGGCCCTGTGGTGGGCGCTGCCGCTGGTGCTGGTGAAGGAGGACCTGGGTCTGACGGTGGCGGCGATCGCCCTGGTCGTGGCCCTGCGCGCCCGCCGGGTCTCCCCGCGCGCGGCCCGGTGGGCGCTCGCCGTGGCCGCCGCGGGTGTGGCCGCGACCGTGGTCACGCTGACCGTCGTCATCCCGGCCTTCAACACGACCGGTGGCTACGACTACTGGAGCAAGGTCGACAGCGGCTTCGCCCTCTTCGACGGCACCGGCACCAAGCTCCGTACGCTCGCCTGGCTGCTGATCCCCACCAGCGGCCTGCTGGCCCTGCGTTCCCCGCTGTCGGTGGTCGCCCTGCCCACGCTCGGCTGGCGCTTCCTCTCCGGCGACGAGCACTACTGGGGCACCGCGTGGCACTACAGCGCGGTGCTGATGCCGGTCGTCGCCCTCGCCCTCGCCGACGCGCTCACCGCCGCCCGCTGCAGCCCGCGCCCCTGGCTGCGCTCGTACGTGAACCAGCTCCCCGCCGCCACCGCGGCCGCCGCCCTCGCGCTCACGACCGCCCTCCCCCTGTCGGCTCTTGCCGAGGCCGAGGCCTACCGCACCCCCGCCCGCGTCACCGCCGTCGAGCGCATGCTGGACCGCATCCCGGACGGCGCCACCGTCGAGGCCAACATCGGCCCGATCAGCCGGCTGACCTCGCGCTGCCGCGTCTTCTGGACCGGCGGCACGGGGAACATCACGCCGGACTACATCGCCCTGGAGAACACCGACCGCTCGATCGACGACGTCGAGGAATACGTCCGCGGGCTGCACCCGCGCGCCTTCTACGAGATCGTCGGCGCCACGCAGGGGTACGTCGTCCTCCGCCACCGCACCTGACAGCGGAGGACGACGTTTCCGTGTCGCTTACGGCGCGTCGATCAGGTCGTGCGGCGGCACGGTCACCGTGCGGGCGCCCGGCTCACCCGCCAGGACGACCTTGCGCAGGGCGACGTTGTTGGCGGTGTTCGTCTCCTGGAGGCGGTTCTCCGGGTTGGCGATCACCTGGATGTAGTACGTGCCGTTCGGCAGGTCGGTGACGTCGAAGGACTGGCCGGGACGGTACTGGGTGTACGTGTCTCCGGAGCCGACGTCGAGGACCTCGCGCACGGAGATGGAGTTCTGCTCACCGCAGGCGGTGGACAGATCGGTGTTGTACGGCTTCCAGTTGGCGTTCTTCACCGTGTAGTCGACGGCGTCGGTGTTCGCCAGACAGAACGCCTCCTTGCCGGAGCGCACCTCCTTCGTCTGGTCCTCGCTCAGCAGCCGGTAGCTGGCGAAGTCCGTGAAGTGCCAGTGCTCGTGGCCGATGCGCGGGTCCCACTCCATGGTGCCGGTGGGCGTGTACCCGACCTGCTTGCCGTCGGCGTCGTAGAAGTACTGGTACGCGTCCATCAGGTCCTTGCCGGGGCTGCGGAACCCGTCCACGACGAGCGGCGCGGGACCGGCGTTCCACACGTTCGCGCTGAACGCGAGGTAGTCCTTGCCCGGTACGTCCCCGTCCTCGCCGTCGGTGATGGCGATGTCCCACGCCGGCAGCGACCGCAGGTCCGGCTTGGGCACGCTCGCCGCGACGCCGGCCCGGCCGGTGGGCCGCTTGGCGTTCGGCGTCAGCGCGGGCGCGATGCGGGAGCCGTCGGTGTGGCCGGTGCCGTCGCCCAGGTGGTGTGCCGTACCGCGGTCTTCGAGGGCGTGGGAGAGGGCGGGAGGTGTGGGTGCGTCGGCGCCGCGGGGGCCGTAGTGGTGGTTGTTGCCCTGGGAGGCGTGGGCGCCGTGGCTGTCACCGTGCTGGGCGGCGGTACTGAGCCCTTCTCCGCCCTCGCTCTCCTCCCGCACGGTCACCTTGATGGTCGGCTGGTCGTCGGGGATGTCGAACAGGTCGCGGTACTTCTTCGCCACCGACACCTTGGCCGTGTACTCGCCCGCCGGCAGGTCCACCGGCTTGTCGTAGTCGACCGTGCTGGAGTTGGACGCCCAGCCCTTCTCGACTCCCCACACCGAGCCGAGCGTGAACGGGTTGGTGGGGCAGCTCTCCGGATAGTGCGAGGTCGCGGGGGCGTCCGGACGCAGCCGCCCGGAGGCGTTGTTCGGGCAGAAGGTCCCCTCGCTCGTCGCCACCTCCTTGCCGTCCGCGTCGGTGACCGACACGTTCAGGAAGCCCCGCAGCCCGGAGAAGTCCTTCACCAGCCCGGCGGGCAGGGTCTTGGTCCGCGTGCTCGTCCCGTCCCGGAGGATCTGGCGGGCGACGACCGGGTCCTTGTACGACTTCCGGGTCACCTTGAACTCCAGCGGCGCGTCGTCGACGGTGACGTACGTGCCGAGGTCGAGATAGACGCCGGAGTTCCACTCGTAACGGTCGAGCGTGACGGAGTTCGACGCGGCGATCAGCTTCAGCTTCGGCTTGCCGGGGGTCGCCGCGGCCGTCTCGGCTCCGGCGCCGGGGGCTGCCGCGGCCGCGGTGACGACGACGGTGAGCGCGGCTCCGGCGGCGAGTGCGGAGCGTCTTAAGTGAGTCATCGGTTCTCGTCTCCCAGGTGTGCTCGATGTGCTTGACGTGCTTGACGTGCTTGATGTGCTTGATGTGCTTGATGTGCTTGATGTGCTTGATGTGCTTGATGTGCTTGATGTGCTTGATCAAGTTGTGAGCACCCTGTGAGAGTTGTGGGAGCCGTGCCGGGGTTGCCTGTTGAGGGCGAAAGGAACTCGGGTGGCGCGAAGTGACGTGAACTAGGCGTCCGAGTGGCCGAGTTCGATGTCGTGATCGTCGACTCCGCGGCCCTTGACGGTCAGTGCGGTCGCCGCGGGCGGATATCCGGTGGCGATGACGGTGTACTCGCCGACGGCCAGGTCGGTGAAGGCGTACGCCCCGTCGGTCCCGGTCGTGGCGGTGCCGACGACGTTGCCGGCCGCGTCGACCAGGGTGACGCGGGCGTCGGCGAGGGGGCCGTTCGGGGCTCGTACGACGCCCTGGAGGCGGGCGCCGGTATCGAGGTCGACCTCGACGCGGGTGACGCCGGTGCCGCCGATCTCGACGGCCAGCGCGCGGGGGCGGTGGCCGTCCGCGTTGACGGCGAGGGTGACCGGGCCGGGGGTGAGCTCGGTGAAGGCGAACTCGCCCTGCTCCCCGGTGGTTCTGGTGGCCAGCAGATCACCGCGCACGTCCGTGACAACGACCACCGCGTCCTTCACGGGCGTGCCCGTCCGCACGGCGCGGACCACGCCGGTCAGGCCGCTGGTGCCGGCCAGGAGGATGTCGTACGAGACGGGGGCGTCGTCGTGTATCGCGATGGTGGAGGCCTGCGGTTCGAAGCCGTCGGCGGAGGCGATGAGGACGTAGGAGCCGGGACCGGGGGCGTGGAGGGTGTAGGAGCCGTCGGTCTGCGCGAGGGTGCGGGCCAGCTGCCGTCCGGTGAGGGAGATGAGGGTCACGGCGGCGTGGGGGACGGGGGCGGGTTCGGCGCCGTGGACGGAGCCGCGGACCGGAATGCCGGAGGACTCCGGTGTCGGTGTCGGTACGGCCGTGGACTGAGGGGTGGTCGCGGGTGCCGCGCCCTTTGTCGTCCTCAGCGGGGACTCCTTGATGAACAGGCAGAAGAGGAAGGCGACGAGGGCGAAGGGGGCGGCGTACAGGAAGATGTCGGCGATTCCATGGCCGTAGGCGCTCTCGACGACCCGGCGGAGGGGCCCGGGGAGGGTGGCGACGTCCGGGATGCTGTCGGAGGAGTCCGACGAGGCGAGCGCGGCCCGGTACTTGGGGTCGAGGCCGGTCATCCCGTCGGTGAGGTAGTGCGTGATGCGGTGGGCGAGGATCGCGCCGAGGGCGGAGGTGCCGAGGGTGCCGCCGAGGGAGCGGAAGAAGTTCACCGTGGAGCTGGCGGCGCCGAGGTCGGCGGTCCCGACCTGGTTCTGTGTGGCCAGGACCAGGTTCTGCATCATCATGCCGATGCCGAGGCCGAGCAGCGCCATGAAGATCGCGATGTGCCAGTACGTGGTGTCGTAGCGGATGGTGCCGAGAAGCCCGAGCCCGGCCGTCACGAACAGCCCACCGGCCAGCAGCCAGCCCTTCCACCGGCCGGTGCGGGTGATGATCCGGCCGGAGACCGTGGACGCGCCGGCGAGCCCGACGATCATCGGGATGGTCATCACCCCGGACATCGTGGGCGACTCGCCGCGGGCCAGCTGGAAGTACTGGCTGAAGTAGATGATCCCGACGTACATCGCGACGCCGACGAAGAGCGAGGCCAGGGCGGCGAGGGCGATGGTGCGGTTGCGGAAGAGGCGGAGGGGGATGATCGGCTGGCTCGCCCTGGTCTCCGTGAGGACGAAGGCGCCGAGGAGCACGGCCGTACCGCCGACCATCGTGTACGTCTGCCAGGACAGCCAGTCGTACTTGTCCCCGGCGAAGGTCACCCACAGGAGCAGCAGACACACCCCGGCGGTGATGAAGAAGGCACCGGCCCAGTCGACCTTCACCTCGCGGCGGGTCAGGGGAAGGCGGAGGGTGCGCTGCAGCACGATCAGCGCGATCGCGGCGAAGGGCACGCCGATGTAGAAGATCCAGCGCCAGCCGAGCCAGCTGGTGTCAGTGATGACGCCGCCGATGAGGGGCCCGGCGACCATGGCGGTCGCGAAGGTGGCACCGAGGTAGCCGCTGTACCGGCCGCGCTCCCTGGGCGGGACCATCGCCGCGAGGATGATCTGCGCGAGTGAGGTCAGCCCGCCCATGCCGATGCCCTGGACCGCTCGGCAGGCGATGAGCATGCCGGGGCTCTGGGAGAGCCCGGCGACTGCGGATGCGCAGACGAAAACGCCGAGCGCGAGCTGCACGAGCAGTTTCTTGGAGAAGAGGTCCGCCAGCTTGCCCCAGAGGGGGACCGACGCGGTCATCGTGAGCAGCGACGCCGTGACGACCCAGGTGTACGCGGACTGGCCGCCGCCGAGGTCGGCGATGATGCGGGGGAGGGCGTTCGAGACGATCGTCGAGGAGAGGATCGCCACGAACATGCCGAGGAGGAGGCCGGTGAGGGCTTCCATTATCTGACGGTGGGTCATGGGGGCGGCGGCGGCTTGGGCTTCCGCCGCGGCCTCCGCCGCTGCTGCGGCCTCTGCTCCGGCGGGCCCTGGCCCCGGGCTCCCTCGAGTCGGCACTCCGGTCGGTATGGACGACGACGATGCCATGGGCGCCCTTCGCTTCCCCGCGGTGCTCGTTGCGTAAGGCAAGCATGGTTTCAGATGGTTGCCGCAGGCAAGCGGCGGCGGTGCGTGGGGCCACAAAGACTCGGCAAAGGCAGCCGGGCGGCTTCGGTCCAGGACCGGGGGTGGTGAAGAGGGCATGACCGACGAGCAGATCAACCTGGTTCAGGCGTGGCCGTGACGCTCGCTGCCGCCGACTCACCGGATGAGCATCTGCAACTGGCGGCCTTCACGGCTGGGGCCGCGGTCGTTTTCCTGTGGATGGGGCGGCGGCAGCGCCGGGCCGGGCGCAGTCTGATCGCCGCGAACGAGACGATGAGAACCGCCGATCGGCTGGTCTCACCGCCGCCGCCAAGCCACGGCTACCGCACTGCGGGGTGCGCGTGGATCGGCTTCGGGAGCCTCTTCATCCTGCCCGCGGTGTTCAACGGCCCAGATACTCCAATTGCGGGAAAGGCGCCTACTCAGCCGGCATCGAAGGTGACGATCAACCGAGTCGGATCACGGAAGGTGTCGGGGTTGATGGGCGAGCGTTCCGTCAGGACGCCCACGCCCGGGCCCGTACCCCTCGCGAAGCAGGTCCACGCAGGCCCTCGGAGAGCCGGGCCGCACAGTCCCTTCGGCAGTTCCGTCTCGTCCGGGCCGAGGGCGTACGCGTCGCCGTACTGCTTGTCGAGCAGGGGCTCGCCTTCGGGGACGAGGCCCGTGCGGTGCAAGTAGTCCGGGAGTTGGTTGGTGCGGAAGGCGACCTGGGCGGTGCCGTTCTTGGTGGCGTAGCGGATTTCCGAGGCGTCGGACGGGAGGGGCCCGGCGCCAGGGTCAGGGCCGGGGGCGGCTCCGGCGCCTCGCTGAGCAAAATCATGTGACCCAAACCACGCATCAGCGCCAATTGGGCGATAATCGGAACCATGAGTACCGCAACGTATGTACTGGCGGCCTCGTCGAGCGATGTACTCAACGTGATCGCCGCCTTCACCGGTGGCCTGTTCATCGCCGGTGCACTGGTGTGGGCCGTGCAGTTCGGCATGCGGGTCCAGGACCGGGAACTGCCCCGGCCCCGCCCCGAGGAGCAGACGCATCTCCCGGAGACCGGTGCCGTCCGCGAGATGCGGGAGGTGCGGGAGCCGGACGAGATCCCGATACACGCGGACAAGCGGGAACGGCTCATGCCGTATCAGCTCCACCACGCCGCAACCAGACGAGGGAAGGACCAGCACCGAAGGCGCTGGCTGCCCGGTTCCAGCGGCTCCTTCGGCAGCGGCGGCATCGGGCACGTGTAGCGGCATCGGGCACGTATAACCGTGTCGGCCGGGTGCCGTGGAGGGCTGCCCCATCGATCAGGGGCAGCCCCGCGCGCCGTAAGGCTCTTGCTGAGGAAGAGGGGTCATCCGGGCCGGTTCAGGTCCGGGATCCCGCCGGCCGGTACACCGCCAGCGACCAGATCACGAAGAAGTTGACGCCGACCATGATGAGCGACCAGACCGGCGCGTACGGCAGGAACAGGAACTGGGCGATCATGTTCAGGGACGCCAGGAAGATGCCGGTCATACGGGCCCAGGTGGCGCCCTTGAGGATGCCCGCGCCGGTGAGCACGGCGACCGCGCCGAGGACGAGCAGGATCACGCCCCAGCCGGTGAGGTTGATCTTGTAGACGTAGTCGCCGATGTTGGCCCACACGTCGTCCTCGGCGAGCGCGGAGATGCCCTGGAAGATCGCCAGGACGCCGTTCATCAGCAGCAGGACGCCGGCGAAGACGGCCCCGCCCGTGGCCCAGCCGGTCTCGGCCGGCGTCGGGGTGTAGCCGTAGTCGGCCCGGCCGGGCGGCATGCCCTGGCGGGTGTCGTCCCAGGTCGGCTGCTGCTGCTCGCCCGTCGGCTGCTGTCCTCCGCCGGTCGGCGGCTGCGTCGCGTGCGGTTGCTGGGTCATGGGTGAGCCCCGTTTCTTCCGAGTCTGTAAGTGGTCCGAGTGGTTCAGGTGGTTCGAGTCGTACGACCCCTTCGACGATCGGGCGGCACAAAGACCCCCGCCATGGGGGTGGGCCATTCGGGTGAGGTCCGGCATGCGGGTGCACGTCCACGGGCCTTCACTGGAACCGGAATCCGCCACCCCCCAGTCCTGGAGACGACATGGCCCGTTACCGAGTACGCCTGGCGGCCGTCGCGCTGACCGCACTGGTCACACTGGCCGGCTGCTCCGACGAGGACAGCCCCTCCGACGTGGTCAGCAGGGCGGAGTCGGCGGCGCGCTCGGTGGGTGCCGAGGCGACGGCCGCGTTCGCGTCCGCGACGGCGGAGGCGGGCCGGAGGTTCGACGAGGTCAAGGGCGGCGTCGACGCCAAGGACGAGGTGAAGCTGGGCACCCCGGGCACAGACGGCGACGGACGTACGACGGTCGAGGTCAGCGTGGACAACACCGCCGGCTCGACGAGGTCCTTCCTCGTCCAGGTCGACTTCACCGAGCGGGGCGGCGACCTGACCGACGTGGCCGTCGTCACCGTCTCCGACGTCCCGTCCGGCGAGTCCGGGAAGGCCACGGCCCGCAGCACACGGGAGCTGGGCGGCGAGGTGGGGGCGAAGGTGGGGCGGGCGGTGCGGTACTGACCAGGGCCCGGGCGCGTCTCTCGTCACCCGAACGGCCCCGTCCACCGGCGTGCCCCGGCCGCCTCCCCCGTCCAATGAACAGGTCAGCGCACGTGGACAGGTCAGCACGGCACCGCGACGACAAGGGCAGGACGATGAGCGAGACACCGATGAGCAGGACACCGGTGGCCTTCACCGAGCAGGACCACGCGGAGCGTATGGCCCGGGCCGCCCGGGACGCGGCCGACGCCGGGCTCTCCGGGCTGCTCGTCACCCCGGGTCCCGACCTGGTCTGGCTGTGCGGCTACCGGCCGACCGCGCTCACCGAACGCCTCACCCTGCTGGTACTGGTCCCCGAGTCGGAGCCCCGGCTGCTGGTCCCCGCGCTGGAACGTCCGGAGGCGGAGGCGGCCCCCGGCGCGGGCGCCCTGCGGCTGTCGGAGTGGCGGGACGGCCAGGACCCGTACGCGGCGGCGGCCGGACTGCTGCGCCCCAACGGCCACTACGGCGTCTCGGACGCCACCTGGTCCCTGCACCTCCTCGGCCTCCAGGAGGCCCTGCCGCTCACCACGTACCGTGCGCTGAGCACCGCGCTGCCGATGCTGCGGGCGGTCAAGGACGACCACGAGGTGGCCCGGCTCGCGGCGGCGGGGGCGGCGGCGGATGCGACGTACGAGGAGATCCTGTCCGTACGGTTCGCCGGGCGCCGGGAGACCGACGTGGCCGCCGACCTGGCACACCTCCTGCGCCGGCACGGGCACAGCCAGGTCGACTTCACCGTCGTCGGCTCCGGGCCCAACGGCGCGAACCCGCACCACGAGGCCGGCGAGCGCATGATCGAGGACGGCGACATGGTGGTCCTGGACTTCGGCGGTCTGAAGGACGGGTACGGCTCGGACACCACCCGGACCGTGCACGTCGGCGAGCCCACCGACGAGGAGCGAGCGGTGCACGACATCGTGCGCCAGGCGCAGCAGGCCGCTTTCGAGGCCGTGCGGCCCGGTGTGCCGTGCGAGGAGATCGACCGGGTGGCCCGCACGGTGATCGAGTACGCCGGCTACGGCGAGTACTTCATCCACCGCACCGGCCACGGCATCGGCGTCACCACGCACGAGCCGCCGTACCTCGTGCAGGGTGAGCAGCGGCCGCTCGTGCCCGGGATGTGCTTCTCCATCGAGCCCGGCATCTATCTGCCCGACCGCTTCGGGGTCCGTATCGAGGACATCGTGACGTGCACGGAGACGGGCGGGCGGCGGCTGAACGGCACGCCGCACGAGATGGCCGTGGTGACGTGACCGACGGCAGAATCAGCCCGCCGTACCTGCCCCCGCCCCCGCCACGGTGATCGCGATCTGCTCGCTCGTCCCGCTCACTCCGTTCAGCGTGGCCGTCGCTTGAAGGCGGCCCGGGCCGGACGGGAGGGCGGGGTCCGGGACGCAGGACCAGCTGCCGGCCGCCGTGGCCGTCGTCGCGCAGACCTCGCTCTCGAGGGCGTCGCGCACGGTGACCTGGGCGCCCGGGTACGCCGTACCGGCGATCTCCGGCCGGGCCGGCAACGGCACCCCGGACTCGGGACGCGTCAGCGTGGGCCCGGGCAGGCCGACGGTCACCTCGCAGGTGCCCTGGTCCCTCACCGTGCCCCCCGCGTCCGTGAGCCGCAGCACGCATCCGCGGAGCCGTGTGCCCGGTACCGCGTCCGGGGCCACCACCAGGACGAAGGGGAAGGTCCTCCCCCGCCATCCCTGCACCGCCGCCGCGGACGCCGTGACCTCCGCGGACCCCGCGCCCTCCGCGCCCTCGGTGTCTCCCGCGTCTCCCGCGTCTCCCGCGTCTCCCGTGAACGTGTACGTCCCACCACCCCCGCCGGACACGACCACCCCCCGATAACCGCTCCCGGCGAACGGCACGCCCGTGACCTCGCTGCCCTCGGGAGCCGTCAGGGTCAGCACCGACCCGGCCCCCAGCGCCGCCCCCTCGTATCCGGAGGCCTCGACGATCCCCTCCCGCCCGGGGGCGATGGTCACAGCTGCCCACAGCCCACGCGCCGCCGCCGCGGCGGTCTCCGGCGGCGGACCGGACACGGCCAGCGTGCCCACCACCGCGACGGCCGCCAGCGCGGCCCCTGCTGCCTTCCTCGGCCTGATCATCGTCGGCACCGCTCCTCACCGGACGTCGTAGCCCCCGATGCGTGCGATTCTCGCGGCCCGTTTCCGCAGGCGGCGTGTGCTGTGCGGCCGTATGGGCGAGCGGGGGTGCGAGCGTCGGGGCGAGCTTTGGGCGAGGAAGGCGCGGCCGTACGCCGGAGGAACCGGCCCGGATTCTTTACCAAATCAAAAGGTTTCTCGCGCATCCCCATCCGTACTTCTGTACGTCCGACCCGCACACGGCGGGCCCCCGACCGGGCAGGAGACACGGTGCGATTTTCGCGGAACACGACGGGAACGGTTTTCGTCGGCGGTGCCCTCACGCTGACCTTGGCTGCGCTGGCTTATCCGTCGATGCTCGGCCTCGACACCGTCTCCAACGCGCAGGACAGAGTGATCGCCCAGACGCAGTGGGGGCCGTTGACCGAGCAGGACCGTCACTTCGTGGTCGCTGTGCGCGCGGCCGGGCTGTGGGAGTACCCGCTCGGGCAGATCGGCCTGAGGAAGGGGACGACCCCGGAGGTCAAGAGGGCGTCCGAGCACCTCGTGGACGGACACGCGGCGCTGGACGCCAGCTGCCGCAAGATCGCCCCGATGCTGAACATCACCCTGCCGAACGTGGCGAGCCCGCAGCAGCTGTCCTTCGTGAACCAGATCGACTCGCAGACCGGCAAGGCGTTCGACTCGAACTTCGCCAACATCCTGCGGACCACCCACGGTTCGATCTTCAACACGGTCGCGAAGATCCGCTCGACCACCAAGAACAGCCTGGTGCGCCAGCTGGCCGACCAGGCCAACAACACCGTCCTGGACCACATCACGGTCATGGAGGACACCGGCCTGGTCAACTACGACCAGGCCCTCTTCCAGCAGACCACCCCGCCGAAGCTGCCCAAGAACGACATGACTCCGCCGCCGCCGCAGCCCGGCGAGCCGATGGTCGTCCTCACCCCACCGCCGACCGCGACCGCGACGCCGACCATCACGCCCTGAGAAGCAGCCCTAGGGAGCCAGCCAGACGGTGGTGTCCGGGCCGAGCCGCCCGTCGTCCAACGGGCGGCTCGCCAGCAGCACTTCGCCCGCCGGCAGCGGTACGGCCGTCCCCGACAGGTTGGCCACGCACCGCCAGCCCTCGTGCCGGGCGAAGTCCAGCACCCCGGCCGGGCTGTCGGCCGCCCAGGTCAGCGACTCGCCCTCCAGCAGCTTGCGGCGCAGCCTGAGTGCCCTGCGGTAGAGCTCCAGGGTCGAGCCCTCGGCCCCGTCCTGTGCCTCGACGGCGTACGCCGCGAAGCGCTCCGGCTGCGGCAGCCAGGCGCCACCCGCGCCGAAGCCGTACGAGGGTCCCGTCGTCGTCCACGGCAGCGGCACCCGGCACCCGTCGCGGCCCTTGCGGACGCGTCCCGTCTGTTCCCAGATCGGGTCCTGGAGGACCTCGAAGGGCAGGTCGGCGACCTCGGGCAGACCGAGTTCCTCGCCCTGGTAGACGTACGAGGATCCGGGCAGCGCCAGCATCAGGAGCGTGGCGGCGCGGGCCCGCCGCAGGCCCTGTTCCGGGTCGATCGCGGGGGCGTGGCCGCCGGACAGCAGCCAGGCGTTCTCGTCGGTGCCGGGCGGGAGCAGCAGGCGGGAGGTGTGCCGTACGACGTCGTGGTTGGACAGCACCCAGGTGGCGGAGGCGCCGGCCTCGCGGGCGGAGGCGAGGGAGTCGGTGATGACCTGGCGGAGTTCCTCCGCGTCCCAGCCGGCCTTCAGGTACTCGAAGTTGAAGGCCTGGCCGAGTTCGTCCGGGCGGGCGTACAGCACGCGTCGGGCGCCCGGCACCCAGGCCTCGGCGACCGCCATGCGGGGCGGGCGGTAGGCGTCGAAGATCTTGCGCCAGTCGCGGTAGATCTCGTGGACGTCGTCACGGTCGTAGAAGGGGTGGCTGCCGGGCGGGAGCTCGGACAGCGCCTCCTCGCTGCTGAGTTCGGGGGCGCCGAGATCGCGCAGCGGTTCCTCCAGGTCCTTGGCGAGGGCGTGGGCGACGTCGACGCGGAAGCCGTCGACCCCGCGGTCGGACCAGAAGCGCAGGGTGGTGCGGAAGTCGGCGCGGACCTCCTCGTTCGCCCAGTTGAGGTCGGGCTGCTCGGGGGCGAACAGGTGCAGGTACCACTGTCCGTCCGGCACCCGCTGCCAGGCGCTGCCGCCGAAGACGGACTGCCAGTCGGTGGGCGGGAGTTCGCCGTGCGGGCCGCGGCCGTCACGGAAGACGTAGCGGTCGCGGGCGGGCGAGCCGGGCCCGGCGGCGAGGGCCTCCTGGAACCAGACGTGCTGGTGGGAGGTGTGGTTGGGGACCAGGTCGACGATCACCTTGAGGCCGAGGCGGTGGGCCTCGGCGGCGAGCGCGCCGAAGTCGTCGAGGGTGCCCAGGCGCGGGTCGACGTCACGGTGGTCGGCGACGTCGTAGCCGCCGTCGGCGAGTTCGGAGGGGTAGAAGGGGCTGAGCCACAGGGCGTCGACGCCGAGTGCGGCGAGGTGGTTCAGGCGCCGGGTGATGCCCTTCAGGTCGCCGAGCCCGTCGCCGTCGGCGTCGGCGAAGCTGCGGGGGTAGACCTGGTAGACGACGGCCTGGCGCCACCAGTTGGGGTCCTTGGAGGAGAGGTCGGGAATGGGGTCGATCACGCGGTCTCCTTCGTGGCGTTCGGGACGATGGGCATCAGCATGCAGGTACCTGTCCACATTGTCGGGAAAGCGAACTCGAACGCTGTCCGGAGCGGTCCATTCCCTGTGTGACGGAATCGTGATGAGCTCTTGAACTCGCCCAGCATCACCGCAGGTTGACAGCGTTCCGTGGGGAGATCCACGATGTGCGAGCACTGTGGCGCATATGACCAATGAGCCCAGTGTTTCTCAGAACCGGTGTTCTCGGAACACCCGCCACCCCCCGCACCCCGATGGGATCCCGCATGTCCATAGCCAGACGTGTCACCGCGCGCCGCCTGCTGGGGACGGGCGCCGCGGCGCTCGTCCTCTGTGCCGTCTCCGCCCCCACCTCCTGGGCCACCGGCACCCCCGGTGGCGACGGCTGGAAGTCCGGCGGCACCTACCAGCCCGGCACCGGTGCCGGCACGGAGACCGAGACCGACCGCTGCCAGTTCTCGCTGGACGGCACGAGCTTCTACGACTCGGTCAAGGTCGACGACCAGAACCTGAAGCCGACCGACGACGGCAAGGTCCACATCAAGGTCCGCACGGCCGGCGACGCGACCACCTGCACGGCCTCCCTGGCCTCCTACCTCGCCCACGGCGCCACCTTCGCCACCTCCGGCGAGCAGGTCTTCGTCGACTTCGACACGGTGACCGTCAAGCCCGGCCAGACCGACTCCCTCGACATCGCGGTGCCGGACGCGGGCTGCTTCGCGCAGATCGACCTCTACCGGGGCGCCGTCAAGTTCGACGGCGAGCTCGACGCGAACGACGGCTTCGTCCACGGCGACCTGCCCATGGGCCCGGACCGTCCGGTCATCAAGGACAAGCTGATCGCGGCCTGGAACGGCGGCACGAAGGACTGCACGACCGCCCCGTCCGAGCCCCCGGCCACCCCCACGCCGACCCCGTCGACCCCGGAGTCCACGGAACCCTCGACACCGGGCGAGGAGACGACGCCGCCGGCGACGGAGACTCCCTCCGAGTCCCCCTCGCCCTCCACCGAGGCCCCGAGCCCGTCGGCCTCCGAGTCCACCACCGCTCCCGCCGCCACCCCGAACGGCGGCGGTGGCGACCTCGCGGAGACCGGCGGCAGCAGCGCGACCGGCCCGATCGCGATCGGCGCGGCCGTGCTGCTCGCGGGCGGCGCGGGCATCGTGCTGGCGACGCGGCGTCGCAAGGCGGCTCGCTCGTAATCAGGCGCAGTTGGTGCAGTCGGCGTCAGCGCCGGTCGGGCGGTTTCAGCCCGGCCGGCGTTCGGGCCTCGTCCTCAAACTCCCCCAACTCGTCCTCAAACTCCCCCAAAGGGGGTGCCCCCAGCGGGCTGGAGGTCGCGCAGTGCGCGAGCAGCGAGGCGATGTCGGCGTCCACCACCCGGTAGCGCACGATCCGCCCCTCCTTCTCCCCCTCCACGACCCCCGCCGCCCGCAGCAGCCTGAGCGCCTGCGACACGGCGGGGTCGTTCATGCCGGTGGCGATCGCCAGGTCGGAGACGGCCAGGGGACCGGTGCGGTGCAGGGCGAGCAGCAGGGCCAGCCGCTTGGGATCGGCGAGCAGCGAGAAGCGGTCGGCCCAGGCGCGGACATGGCCCGGTTCGCCGATCGCGGCGATGGCGTCGCACACCCGGTGCCCGTCGATGGTTCGGCGATCCGCTCGGTCGGCCGGAACGAGATGCATGCCGCCATCCTCGCAGGCACCCCCATGTGATCTTCCATACCTGCGCAGGTACGCAGCTATGCAGGAGACCGCTTGCCACCCTACGGTGGGCTGGCCGTGGTGCTCGGGAAGCCGGTGACGACCCCTCAAGGGTCCATGCCGGAGCGGCCCTCGCCACTGTGATCGGGGAGTTTCCGTCCCGTCCGGCGCCAGCCGGGCCACTGGTCGCACGACCGGGAAGGCAGGAACGGACACGCACGACCCGTAAGCCAGGAGACCGGCCACGGCATCTCACGAGTTGATCCACGAGGTGCTGGAGCGTGACCGAATGACCCTGCCCAAGCCTGCCCAGACGTCCGTGCCCGCCCCGACGTCCTTCAAGTGGCGCCGCGAGGACACCCTCAAGACCGCCGGACTCATGTCGGTCGTCGCCGCACTGCACGTCGTCGCCTTCGGAATCCTGTTCCTCCTCGTCGTCCCCGGGCACTACGAGGTCGGCGACAAGGCCTTCGGTATCGGCCTCGGCATCACCGCCTACACCCTCGGCATGCGGCACGCGTTCGACGCCGACCACATCGCCGCGATCGACAACACCACCCGCAAGCTGATGGCCGACGGCAAGCGCCCGGTGTCGGTGGGCTTCTGGTTCGCGCTCGGCCACTCCAGCGTGGTGGTGCTGCTCGCCCTGCTGATCGCGGGCGGCACCCAGCTCGCCGGAAAGGTCATGAACGAGGATTCCGGCACCCACCAGGTGCTCGGCGTCCTCGGTACGACGATCTCCGGCACGTTCCTCTACCTCATCGCCGCCCTCAACCTGGCCGCCCTGCTGGGCATCCTGAAGGTGTTCAAGGCGATGCGGGCGGGCGCCTACGACGAGAAGGAACTCGAACAGCACCTGGACTCCCGCGGGTTCATGAACCGCATCCTCGGCCGCCTCACCAAGTCCATCACCCGCCCGGGCCAGATGTACCCGCTCGGTTTCCTCTTCGGCCTCGGCTTCGACACGGCGACCGAGGTGACGCTGATGGTGATGGCGGGTTCGGGCGCGGCGGCCGGACTGCCCTGGTACGCGATCCTCTCCCTGCCCCTCCTCTTCGCCGCCGGCATGAGCCTGTTCGACACCCTCGACGGCACCTTCATGAACTTCGCCTACCAGTGGGCGTTCTCCAACCCGGTCCGCAAGGTCTTCTACAACCTCACGATCACCGGCCTGTCCATCGCCGTCGCCTTCTTCATCGGCACCATCGAACTCGTCGGCGTCCTGCACGAGAAGCTCGACCTGAGCGACACGGTCACCACCTGGATCGCCGACATCAACCTCGACAGCGTCGGCTACGTCATCGTCGGCCTGTTCGTGGTGGTGTGGGCGGCGGCCATCGGCTACTGGCGGCTCGCGAAGGTGGAACAGCGGTGGGCGGTACGGCCGGCGGCGGACACCCGCTAGGCGTCCGCTAGGCGCCCTCCACCGTCGTCAGCCACAGCTTCACGTACCGCTCCACGTCCACGCCCAACGCCACGTCCACCAGCCGCTGTTCACGGGTGCCCTCGTGGATCTCGGACTCGCCGGGGCGGGGGCGCCGGTCGACGATCGTCTGGCCCCGGCCGGCACCCGGGGCGAGGCTCACCTCGACCGGGAGACGTTCGGTGGTGATCCCTCCCGGGTCGACGACCGCGCAGACCGCGCCCGCGTCGCCCAGGCCGCCGGTGGGGGTGGGGTCGCCGGAGGTGGCCGGGTCGCGGTGGGCGAGGAGTTCGCCGGCCAGCCGGAGGCGGGGCTCCGCGCTCGCGCGCAGCCGCTGCACGTCTCCGGCCGGGACAAGGACCTGCTTGAAGACGTCCAGGCCGTACATGGTGATCGGCACCCCGGCGGTGAGCAGGATCGCGGCCGCCTCCGGGTCGTGCCAGACGTTGAACTCCGCGACCGGCGTGGCGTTCCCGGTCGCCACCGCGCCGCCCATGAACACGATCCGCTCGATGTTGCGCACGACCTCCGGGTGCGTACGCAGCAGCAGCGCGATGTTCGTCAGGGGCGCCATGGGGATGAGGGTGACCGGCGTCGGCGAGGCGAGGATCTCCCGCCGCAGCAGCGTCACCGCGTCCACGTCGACCGGCCGGCGGGTGGGCGCGGGCAGCCCCAGGTCGCCCATCCCGTCGTCGCCGTGCACGTGCCGTGCCGTCCGCACGGGCTCGATCAACGGGCGCTCGGCACCCCGCGCGACCGGGATGTCACCGGCCCCGGCCTGCTCCAGCACGGTCAGGGTGTTGCGTACGACGCCGTCCACGTCGGTGTTCCCGGCCACGCAGGTCACCGCCCGCACGTCGAGCGCGGGGTGCCGTACGGCGAACAGCAGGGCCAGGGCGTCGTCGACACCCGTGTCGCAGTCGATGATCACCGGGATGGGCTGACCGGTCACAGCGGCGCTCCTCGCTTCATGAAGGTGTCTGTGAGGTGTCTCTGAGGTCTCTCTACGGTCCCTACGTCAGTGACCTTACGCAGGCCCCCACAGTTCGGTCCCGCGGCCTGCGACCCGGGCGGCGATCCGCTCCAGCAGCTCGCCGGCCGGCACCGCCCCCGGACGGCTCCCGTCCCGCAGTCGTACGGCCACCAGGTCGCCGACGGCCTCCCGCTCCCCGATCACCGCCTGGTACGGCACGAGCCGCGCCGCCCGGACCCGGGCGCCGAGGGTGCCGTCGCCGGGGCCGCGCACGTCCGCCCGGAGTCCCCGTGCCAGGGCCTGCCGTACGACCTCGTGGGCCCGTTCCTCCTGCGCGTCCGCCACCGGCAGCACCACCAGCTGCACGGGGGCGAGCCAGGCCGGGAACGCGCCGCCGTGCTGCTCGACGAGGTGCGCGACCGCCCGTTCCACGCTGCCGATGACGCTGCGGTGCACCATGACCGGCCGGTGCTTCGCCCCGTCGGCGCCGATGTAGTGCAGGTCGAAGCGCTCGGGCTGGTGGAAGTCGATCTGGACGGTGGAGAGGGTGGCCTCGCGGCCGGCCGGATCGGCGATCTGGACGTCGATCTTGGGGCCGTAGAAGGCGGCCTCGCCCTCGGCCGCCTCGTAGGGGATCCCCGAGTCGTCGAGCACCTCCCGCAGCAGCGCGGTGGCCCGCCGCCACAGCTCCGGGTCGGCGACGTACTTGCCGCCCTCGCCGGGCAGGGAGAGCCGGTACCGGGCCGGGCGGATGCCGAGATCGGCGTACGCGCGGCCGATGAGCTCCAGGGCGCCGCGGGCCTCGTCCACGGCCTGCTCCAGGGTGCAGAAGATGTGCGCGTCGTTGAGCTGGATGGCCCGGACCCGGGTCAGACCGCCCAGCACCCCGGACAGCTCGGCGCGGTACATGCCGCCCAACTCGGCCATTCTCAGCGGCAGTTCACGGTAGCTGTGGGAGCGGGAGCGGTAGATCAGCGCGTGATGCGGGCACAGGCTGGGCCGCAGGACGACCTCCTCCGCGCCCAGCTCCATCGGCGGGAACATGTCCTCGCTGTAGTGGGACCAGTGCCCCGAGATCTCGTAGAGCTCCCGTTTGCCGAGGACCGGCGAGTACACGTGCCGGTAGCCGGCGGCGCGCTCGGCCTCCCGGACGTACTCCTCCAAGGTGTGCCGCACCACTGCCCCGTCGGGCAGCCAGTAGGGCAGGCCCGCGCCCATCAGCGGGTCGGTGTCGAACAGGCCGAGCTCACGGCCGAGTCGGCGGTGGTCGTGCGGGCCGGTCAGGGCGTCCACAGCGGTCATGGCGGTCTCTCCTCACGGTGACCGGCGACGAGCCCCCGCACGCCGAAGCCCCGGGGCACTCGCCCCGGGGCTTTCGACTGGGTCAGCTGTCAGCGCGCCGGGACACTCTCCGGCGTCGTCGTGAGAGACACGAGTACTACGTGGGCGCGCTGCATGGGGGGACGGTAACAAGGGGGCGGGGAGCAGTGCGACGGGTTTTCCGCCGGGCGGCCCGATGCCGTCAGTCCGCGGGCAGTCGTGCCGCCTGGGGCGGCACGGGTGGGCGCGGGCGGCACACCGCAAGCGCCGGGCCGCGCGACCCACCCCGCCGGCACCGACGCCCCTCACCCGTACGGCCCGGCTCGCTGGTGGCCCGTCCGTCCCGGTGGTGCCGTAAGAGGGCGCACTCGATCTTGGCAGCCCTCAGGAGAGACCCCGATGACCCGACCCCCGGCCCGCACTCTCGCCACCGCCGCGCTCACCCTGTGCGCCCTCCTGACCGCCACCGCCTGCTCCGCCCTCACCACCCCGCCCACCGCCGAGAAACCCGACCTCTCCGCGAAGAGCCCGGCCGCCACCCCCGCCCTCACCGACGCTCAGGCGCAGGCCACGCTGCTCACGGACGTCGATCTGGGGGAGCCGTGGACGCCCACGCAGTCCACGGCGACCTGGCACGACACCGTGCTCAAGGCGAAGACGAACCGCCCGGACTGCCGGCGCCTGCTCGACACCCTCTACGCCGAGGAGCTGTTCGGCGCGGACGCCCGCCCCCGCGCGGTGGTCGGGCTCGACGACGGCTGGAACGAGACCCAGCTGCGCCAGCAGGTCGTCGCCCACCCGGCGGCGGACGTGGACCGCACGCTGGCCTGGCTGAAGTCGCTGCCGAAGAAGTGCGCGGAGTTCACGGTCAAGGCCACGCGGGGCGACGTGCACGACGTCGAGGTCTCCGAGGCCGCGCTGCCGCAGGTCGGGGACGCCCGGCAGGGGCTGCGGATCGTCGTGTGGGGCGAGACGGCCGACGGCGAGCCCGCCGCGTTCACCCTGGACGTGGCGGTCGTGCGCGTCGGCGACGACGCGATCGGCCTCACCCACGGCGGCTTCGGCGAGGTGGCGCCCGAGGTCGCGCAGGCGGTCGTACAGCTGGGTGCGCAGCGGCTGACGGAGGTCCGCAAGCGGGGGCGGGTGGAGGTCTGAGTCTCCGGGACGGTACGGCGGTTCCGTACCGTCCGTCCCCGTCCGTCCCCGTCCGTCCCCGTCCGTCCCCGTCCGTCCCCGTCCCCGTTCAGTCCCCGTCGCCGTCGTCCCGGTCGAACCTCGTCCGGTGTCCGACCACGTCACGCGCCATTTCCAGCGCTGTACGGCTCTCCGCGAAGGCGTGGGCGCGCAGGCGGGCCAGGGCCTCGTCGGCGTCGATGCCGAGCTGGGCCATGATCACGCCGACGGCCTGGTAGACCTCGTCCTGGTCCTGGGCCAGGCCGCTCAGCCAGGGTTCCGTCTCCCGGCCCCCGTTCTCGTCCCCCCGGGGCAGCGCCATCAGGGCGACCGTCATCACGCTCGCCACCAGCAGCGCGGTGCGCAGTTCGCGGGGTGTGAGCTCGCCGGGGGTGTCGCGGTAGAGGTCGAGGGTGCCCACGCAGACCGATTCGTTGCCCAGCGGGAGCGAGTACACGGCCCGTACGCCGACGGCCGTGGCCTGCTGGGCGAAGACCGGCCAGCGCCGGACGTCCCGGCCGGCGGTGAGGTCGCAGGCGAGCACGGGGGCGCAGACCCGGGCGGCGGACAGACAGGGTCCGTCGCCGAGGGTGGCCTGGATCTCCGCCATGCGGGCGGCCTGCTCGCTGCTCGCGCCCAGCCGTACGGGCATGCCGTCGCTGTGCAGCGCCACGCTCGCGCCGGCCACCGGCAGCAGCTCGACCGCCACCCCGCACAGCCGCGCGGGGAGCTCCTTGGGCTCGGCGTCCCGCACGCCCTCCGCGATCAGGTCGACGTCGCGTATGCGGTCCTGTGCGAGTTCGCGTTCGGTGTCGCCGTCCGACGTCCGGGGAGGCTCGGGGTATCCGGGTTGCGGAGAATAGCGAGGGAGACGGGAGTCGCCGCCTTCCGCTCCGTACCGGCCGGGCTCGCCGCCGTGGGCTCCGTTCGGACCGTCCCTGGGACGCACGGCCACCGCCTCCTCAGATCAGAGCGCGCCCACCGTCGTACAGGCCCCGCTCAGGGGCGACGCCCGACTACCCCTCGCCCGGAGGGCGAAACCCGCCTGGCGTTCTCTCCGGCTAGCGCTGCTCGTACGGATCCGCCGGCTGCTTCACCCGCTCGACCGACGTGACGTCGAGCACCGCCGGCCAGGCCGCGTCGCTGCCCAGGCGGCCCTTGGGATGCCAGGTGCCGGTCACGGTGACCCAGGTGTCGACCGGCGGCGCGTCGTCGCCGCGCACCTCGACCTTGCCGGCCGTCGCGTCGGCGGCGCAGCAGGTGACGTACAGCCGGGTGACGTACCAGGTGCCGTCCTCGCCGTGGGTGACGAAGCCGGTCATCCGGACCGTACGGCCCTGCAGCGACCGTCCGCTGTCGTAGATCGCCCTGGAGTTGAACTCGGCGAGCGTCAGCTCCACCGGGTCCCCCAAGGCGAGCGCCGGGAAGGTCCCGACCCCCTGCGCCGCCCGCTGAGCGGCCTCGCGCCCGGCGCTGTACGAGCCGAGCGCGGGCGGCGGGAAGAGGAGCAGGGCGAGGGCGGGGAGGGTGAGGAGCCAGGCGACGCGGGGGCCGTGGTGGTGATGACCGCCCTCTTCGTGACCGCCCTCTTCGTGAGCGTCCTCTTCCTGATCGTCGGGTGCGAACCGCCGTACCGCCGCCATCACGACCCCCAGCAGCACCAGCACCACGCCCGACACGACCAGGTACGGCCGCAGCGGCGCCTGCACATACCGCAGGTACAGCTCGCTGAACAGGGATATCCGCAGGACGGCCGCGCCCATGAGGGCGAGGAGGAGGGGGGAGCCGTACCGTCGCAGGCTCACAGCAGCCACCACCCGACCAGCACGCTGCTCGCCACGGCCACCACCCAGGTCGCGGCCGAGAACCGTACGGCGAAGGGGCGCCCGAAGGTTCCCGACTGGAGGGCGATCAGCTTCAGGTCGACCATCGGGCCGACGACCATGAACGCCAGCCGGGCGGTGGGCGAGAAGCCGCTGAGCGAGGCGGCGACGAAGGCGTCGGCCTCGCTGCACACGCACAGGACGACCGCCAGGACGGCCAGCAGCAGCACCGCGAGCCAGGCCGAGCCGGTGAAGACGTCGAGCACGGACCGCGGGACAGCGATGTTGAAGGTCGCCGCGGCCGCCGCGCCGACGACGAGGAAGCCGCCCGCGTGCAGGAAGTCGTGCTGGAGCCCGGCGCCGAAGGCCCGCAGGCCGCCCGGGCCGGCCTGGGCGCGTCGCTTGGGCAGCCGTATCCACTCGTCCCGCCCGAACCGGGCCCACAGCCAGCCCATCACCACGGCCGTCCCGAGCGAGGCGACCAGCCGGCCGAGCACCATCTCGGGCTGCCGGGGGAAGGCGATGGAGGTCGCCACCAGCACCACCGGATTGATCGCGGGCGCGGAGAGGAGGAAGGCGAGGGCGGCCGCGGGGGCCACTCCCCGGCTCATGAGGCTTCCGGCCACCGGCACGGACGCGCACTCGCAGCCGGGGAGGACGACTCCGGCGGCTCCCGCGACGGGCACGGCGAGGGCCTGGTTGCGCGGGAGGAGCCGCTTGAACACCTTCTCCGGCACGAAGGCTCCGATGGCCGCCGAGACGACCGTACCGAGCAGCAGGAACGGCACGCCCTGGACGGCGATCGAGGTGAAGACGGTCCACCAGGCGGCGACGGCCGGGGTGTACAGGTCGAGCGCGAGCATCGGCCCGAGGACGGAGAGGACCGTCGCGATGGCGAGCAGCGCCGCCCCGCCGAAGACGGCGTAGAAGAGCGCGCGTACGGCGAGCCGCAGGTTGTCGCCCGCCGTTCGTTGGTTCTCCACGTGCCTGTCCCGGTAGTGCGTGTGTCTGCGCAGTCTCTGTCTTCGCTGTCTCTGTCTGCGCTGTCTCTGTCTTCGCTGTCTCTGTCTTCGCTGTCTCTGCCTCCGCGCACGGTAGCCGGGACCGCTGTGCGCCGTCCCGGTTTCCTCACAGAGGAGGCTGTGCGGGCGCGGGCCCGAGGGTGGTGGTTCCCGGGGCCGTACGGTGTCCGAGCCCCGTCCGGTAGGCGTCCAGCGCGGCCTCCACGCGCCCCGTGCGGCGCAGCAGGTCCCCCAGCAGCCGGCACAGGTCAGCCAGGTCGCCGGCCGCGCCCGTCCGCTCCAGCAGGCTCAGGGCGCGTACATAGTGTTCCTCGGCGGCCTCGGGGTCCCGGGCGTCCTCGGCGATGATGCCGAGGAGGCGGTGGGCGGCGGCGGAGTGCAGGGCGCCGCGTTCGGCGCTGAAGTCGCTGAGCACCTCGTGCAGCAGCTCGGCCGCCTCGTCGGACTTGCCGCGCCGGTGCAGTACGTCGGCCAGCTCGACGGCGACCTGGCTGGAGTAGAGGGCGGCCCGCTTGGCGGAGAGCATCGCGAGGGCCTCCCGCAACTCGGCCTCGGCGCGCTTGAGTTCGCCGTTCTGCGCGTAGACGTACCCGCGCATCCAGTGGCAGTTGGCGAGTTCGGTGCGGAGCTGGAGCTGCCGGTACAGCTCGGCCGCCTTGCCGAGCGAGGCGTCGGCCTCGGCGATACGGCCCTCGGCGAGCAGGGTGCGGGCGACCGAGCGGTGCATCCGGGCCACCAGGGCCGGGTCGCCGACCTGGGATGCCAGGGCGAGGGCGAGCTCGGCGGCCTGGGCGGCGCGGGCGTGGGCGCCCATGTCCATGTAGGGGCCGATGACGCTCGCGTAGAGGAGGAGCAGCGCGTCGGGGTCGTGCAGGCCGCCGCGGTTCAGCTCGTCGAGGGTGGACTCCAACAGATAGACGGCATACCGGAGTTCACCGCCCAGGTAGTGGGAGACGGCCCGGCCCCGGATCGCCGGGACGCGGGCGGGCAGCGGCGCGGCCACGCGGGCGAGCGCCTCCTCTGCCCGCTCGAAGTAGAGCCGGGCGGCGGCCAGGTCGCCGGTGTCGATGCCGGACTCGCCGAGCCCGAGCAGGGCGTCGGCCTGCTCACCGACCAGACCGTGTGCCTCCGCCTGCGCGAGCACCGACGCGAACCCCTCGGCGGCGGCCTCGGCCGCGCCGGTCGCCAAGGTGCGCTGGGCGCCGGTCAGTTGCAACCGCAGTTCGGTGACCAGGTGGGCCGGGCGGCCGGTGGCCAGCTCCTCGAAGCCGACGCCGAGCCGCTCGGCGAGATGCCTGAGGGCGTCGTCGGAGGGGCGGACGCGGCCGGCCTCCAGGGTGGAGATGTAGGCGGGCGTGTAGGCCGGTTCGGCCACCTGTCTCTGGGTCAGCCCGCGGTCGATCCGCAGCTGCTGCACCCTGCGCCCGATGGTCACCGGGTCGTCGCGCTCCGACATGCCCAACTCCCCTAGTGCCTCTTGCCGTTCGACTCCGACAGCCCCTAGGTTAAACGGCGTATTAACCATGCTTAATACGCCGCTGCTTCTGTTTGTTTTCGTTGTGGTTGTTGCGGTTGTTGCGGTTGTTGTTGTCGTCCTGTCGCCGCTGCGAGGTTGTCGTGCTTGATCGCACCAGCGCCACCGAGCGTTACACCAGGGGCATCGTCGCCGCCGTCGTCGCGGTCGTCGCCCTGGTACTGGCGGCGAACGCGGGCCCGGCGAGGGCGGCGGAGCCCCCCGCGCGGCACGCCACGCAGCTCACGGACTCCGCGGCCTCCGCCGGCCGCTAGGGCCCGTCCGGCGGATCAAACGCCGCAGCACGTGTTCTCGCGGAGCGCCTCAGCGGCCGTACGACTCGTCGAAGCAGGTCAGTGCGCGGTCCCGGCGGCCCGGGTGGAGCCGGGTCTCGGCCGGGTAGCCCAGCGGCATGAGCAGGGCGATGTGCACGTCGTCGCGTCCGTCGACGCCGATGGCCTTCTTGACCTCCTCCTCGTCCCAGCCGTTCATCGGACTGGTGGCGAGACCGGCCGCCTGCGCGGCGATCATCAGGAACGAGGCGGCGATCATGGCGTCCTTGACGGCGTACTCGCGCTCGAGGCCGCGTCGGCTCGGGTCCTCGTAGAAGGCCCGGGCGTCGTCGGGCGAGGCGGCGGCGAAGCGGCCCGACCAGGCGCCGCCCTCCAGCGCCGTCTCCCAGATGTCCCCGCGGTCCTCGCGCCAGGCGGCGGACTCGGCGACGAACACCAGCATGACCGGCGCTTCCTGGGGATGCGGCTGGCCTCCGGTGGCCCGGGTGAGGGCCTGACGCCCCTCCTCGCCGGCCACGACCACGATCGAGCGGGCCTGGAGGTTGAAGCTGGACGGCGCTTCCAGGGCCAGGTCGGTCAGCTCCCGCAGCAGCGGGGCGGGGACCGGGTCGGGCCGGTAGTGGCGGACACTGCGGCGCGTGCGGATGACCCGCGCCACGGTGGAATGATCTGCCTCTGCCGGTGCCTCTGCGGTCTTCACGATTCAGCCTTTCGACGTCGAACTATCTGACATCGAGAAGCTAAGCAGTAGGCTAGAACTTAGTCAAACGGTTTGACATCGAATCAATGAAGGGGAGGTGACCGTCATGCGCGACTCCGTCGACGATTTCCTCGACCAATGGGCCGTCCTGCGCACGGACCTGGACCTCGACGCCATGGGCACCGTCGGGCGCATCATGCGGCTCTCACGGCTCGTCGGCGCCGGCCTCAAGGACTACTTCGCCGAACAGGGCATGGAGACGTGGGAGTTCGACGTCCTCGCCACCCTGCGCCGGAGCAACAGGCCGCTCACCGCGAAGGAACTGGCCGCCGGCGTCATGATCGGTTCCGCCGCCCTGACCAACCGCGTCGACCGCCTCGTCGCCCAGGGCCTCGTCACCCGCGAGGCCGTACCCGGCGACCGCCGCAGCCTCCACATCGCTCTCACGGAGGATGGCGCCGCCCGGGTCGACGAGGTGGTGGAGGGCCACGTGAGCAACCAGCGCAAGCTGCTGGCGGGGCTGGGGGTGGAGGACTGCGAACAGTTCAACTCGATGTTGCGTACGTTGCTTGTGTCACTGGGGGATGTGAGGTGAGGGGGTCCGAGGACGCCGACGGGGCGGCGTAGACCGACGGGGTGTCGGAGTACGCCGCCCTGGGGCGGGGGCGGGTTGCGGGAGGTGGCCCGCTTTGTCATGGCGGTTACTTCGGGTCGGCGTTGAACTTCGAGGTCGACCAGAAGTAGCCGAGCACGGTGAGGGCCAGGCACCAGGCGAGGGCGAGCCACCCGTCGTGGCCGATCTCGCTGCCGAGGAGGAGCCCGCGCAGGGTCTCGATGGCCGGCGTGAAGGGCTGGTACTCGGCGATCGGCTGGAACCAGCCGGGCATGGAGTCGACCGGGGTGAAGGCGCTGGAGAGGAGCGGCAGCAGGATCAGCGGCAGCGCGTTGTTGCTGGCCGCCTCGGCGTTCGGGCTGATCAGGCCCATGCCGACCGCGATCCAGGTGAACGCCAGGGCAAAGAGGACGAGCAGCCCGAACGCCGCCAGCCACTCCAGGGCGGTCGCGTCCGTCGACCGGAAGCCGATGGCCACGCCGACGGCCCCGACGAGGACCACGCTCATCACGCACTGCAGCACGCTGCCGACGACGTGCCCGACGAGCACCGAAGGACGGTGGATCGCCATCGTGCGGAAGCGGGCGATGATGCCCTCGGTCATGTCGTTGGAGACGGACACCGCGGTGCCGACCACGGTGCTGCCGATGGTCATCAGCAGCAGGCCCGGGACGACGTACGCGATGTATGCGGACCGGTCCGCCCCGCCGCCCCCGATGCCGGCGCTCATCGCGTCGCCGAAGATGTAGACGAAGAGCAGCAGCAGCATGATCGGCGTGAGCAGCAGGTTCAGGGTGAGGGACGGGTAGCGGCGCGCGTGCAGGAGGTTGCGGCGCAGCATCGTGGACGAGTCGCGCACGGCGAGGGAGATCCGGGTCGGGCGGGCGGGAGTCAGGGGCGTGCTCATCGGACGGTCTCCTTGGGCTGGGTGGGGACGTGGGCCGGGCTGGTGAGGGCGAAGAACACGTCGTCGAGGTCGGGGGTGTGCACGGTCAGCTCGTCGGCCTCGATGCCGGCCGCGTCCAGCCGGTCGAGGAGGGAACGCAGTTCGCGCTGGCTGCCGCCGCTGGAGATCTGAAGCGCGAGTGCCTCGTCGTCCCGGGTGACCTCGAGGAGAGCTGAGGCAGCGGACTGGTAGGCGGCCGGGTCGGTGAAGCGGAGGCGGACGTGGCCGCCGGGGATGAGCCGCTTGAGCTCCTCGGCGGTGCCCTGGGCGGCGATCTTGCCGTCGTTCAGCACGGCGATGCGGTCGGCGAGTTCGTCGGCCTCTTCCAGGTACTGGGTGGTGAGGAAGACGGTGACGCCGTCGGAGACCAGTTCGCGGATGATCTGCCACATGTTGTGGCGGCTGCGCGGGTCGAGGCCGGTGGTCGGTTCGTCGAGGAAGATGATCCGCGGGTTGCCGACCAGCGTCATGGCGATGTCGAGGCGGCGCTTCATGCCGCCGGAGTAGGTGGAGGCGGGCTTCTTCGCAGCCTCGGTGAGGTCGAAGCGCTCCAGGAGCTCGGCGGCGACCCGGCGCCCCTCCTGCTTGGACAGGTGGTGGAGGTCGGCCATGAGGAGCATGTTCTCCTCGCCGGTGATCAGGCCGTCGACGGCGGAGAACTGGCCGGTGACGCCGATCGCGGCGCGGACCGCCTGCGGGTCGGTGGCCAGGTGGTGACCGCCGATGCGGATGTCGCCGGCGTCGGCGGTGATGAGGGTGGAGAGGATCTTGACGGCGGTGGTCTTGCCGGCGCCGTTCGGGCCGAGCAGGGAGAAGACCGTTCCTTCGGGGACGGTCAGGTCGATGCCGTCGAGGACGGTCTTGTCGGCGTAGGACTTGCGCAGCCCGGTTGCCGCGATGGCCAGGTTGGTCATGAGGGGCTCCTTTTAGAGGCTGCGGGCGGTGATGTCGCCGTAGGCGGTGGTGGCGTGGATGGTCAGGGCGGAGTCGGCGCCGTCGGTGTTCTTGAGGGCGTTGTGGATCCGGCCGTGGCTGGTGCCGGCGTCCAGGGAGGCGGAGACGCCGCGGGCGGCGCCGACCGTGATGCGACCGGCCTCGGTGCGCAGGTCGACGGTGCCGTGCAGGGCTTCGGTGATGTGGATGTCGCCCTTCTGGATGCTGATCCG
>NZ_JBWLKM010000075.1:0-39112 GCF_059026085.1 Streptomyces sp. a15
CGTCCGCCGGTACCTGTGGGGCGGACACTTCTGGTCCGGCTCCTACTTCGCCGGATCGTGCGGCGGAGCACCCCTGAGCGTTGTCAAGCAGTACATCGAAAACCAGCAGCGCCCCGTCTGACCGTCACCCCGGAGGCGCAGAGATGGCCCTCACCCCCGCCCTGAAGGGCGGAGCACTGGCCAAGATCAGAGGTAGATCCGGGTGACCTCCCGTTCTCCACCACGAGGCTCACCGCGCCGGCTCGCCGCCGATCTCGATCCGGCCCGCGGGCGCGCCGTTGAGGCATACGGTCGCCGTCTCGAACGCGGCCACCACCTGGTTCGCGCGCGCGAACAGCTTCGCCACTGTCTCGACCCCGTGGACCGGAGTCAGAGCGGCGACCACCTGTCCGCCACCATCGGCGATCATGACCACGTCCGGCGCCATGACCTCCAGCAGCTCCTGCAACCGCCCGGTTCGCATCGCGGCCAGGAACCGCTCCACCACGGCCTGCTGCTCCGACCGGCTCACCTGAACCCGCGGTCGCCGGGCCGCCACATGCTCGCGGGCCCGCCGGGCGCACGAATGTGACACCCACCGCCACCGCGCACGGGCCGCCGACCGACGCGGTGCCGCGCGCACAGGGCCATGGGAGAGCGCCGGGGACGTGCCGTCTAGGGTGCGGGCATGATCTCGCAGACCTACCTCTCCGAACTGTTCTCGCTGGACGGCCGGACCGCCGTGGTGACGGGTGGCAGTTCCGGCATCGGCCGGGCCATCGCCGGGGCACTCGCGCGGGCGGGGGCGAGCGTGGTGGTCGTCGCGCGCAAGGAGCCGGAACTGGCCGCCACGGTCGACGAGTTGGTGGCGGACGGCTGCCGGGCGGCCTGGGTGAGCGGCGACCTGAGCAGCCGCGACGGGGTGCGCGCGGCGGCGGAGCAGGCGGCCGGGGTGTTCGGCGAGCCCGACATTCTCGTCAACAGTGCCGGGATCAGCCTGCGGCCGCCGATGAGCGAGCTGGACGAGGACGTGTGGGACGCCACGATGGCGGTGAACCTGGAGGCGCCCTACCTGTTGGGCCGGCGCTTCGGACCCGGCATGGCCGAGCGCGGCTTCGGGCGGATCATCCACATCACCTCCCAGCAGGCGCACCGGGCGTTCGTCCAGAGCGGCGCCTACGGAGTCTCCAAAGGGGCGCTGGAGTCGCTGGCCCGCTCGCAGGCCGAGGCGTGGTCGCCCCACGGCGTCACCTGCAACACGCTGGTGCCCGGCTTCGTCATGACCCCGCTCAACACACGGCTGTCGTCCGACCCGGAGAAGGTGGCGGCCCTGGCCGCACGCACGATGGTCGGGCGCAACGGCCTGGCCGAGGACTTCGCCGGAGCGGCGGTGTTCCTGGCCGGCCCCGCCTCCGGCTACGTCACCGGGCAGGCGATCTTCGTCGACGGCGGGTTCTCGGTGCACTGAGCCTTGAGGCCGCACCCACGCATGAGGTGCGATGCCCGCGTGATGTTGGATGCCCACGTGACCATTCACAACGTGGCCGGCCGCCTGCCCGGCATACGTACGCTTCGCGATCACTGCCGGTCGATGGCGATGCTGGAAGCGATCCTCAGCCCGGACTGGGACAACCGGTACTACTCGTTCGACGCGCGCTGGTCCGACGGGGCGGAGGTGGCCTCGATGCGGAACGGATCGGGCGACGAGTTCTCCGTCGTCTCCTCGGCCGCGGGGGCGTACCTCCGCGGCTTTGCGCACGAGTCGCCCATGAGTCCCTACGTCGGTGACGGGCCGTGGCCCGGCGTGGTGGACGAGGTTCCGGAGGTCTTCCGTGCGTACGTCGAGGAGGACGCGTTCTCGGACGAGGACGGGATGCCGGTCGTGACCGCCTGCGCGTGGCGGGAGGCCGGTGACGTGGCGTGGCGGGCGGGGACGATCGAGTTCCCTGACGGGGGCGGCGACGATCCGGACGGCTCCGGGTATCTGTTCCGGCTGCTGGTCGACCGGTCTCCGGAGGCGTTCCGGGACTTCGCCGAGGACTGCCACGAAGTCCCCGTGTCCCTCGCGGCCGTTCGGCACGTGTGGGCGCTGAAGCCGCTCACCGACGAGGTCGTGACGGCTCTGGCCCCCGGCGGCTCCGACGCCCCCGAGATCTCCCTGGACTCCCTGGCACGCGACATCGCCGGGATCGGCTACCCGACGGGCGGCGGCACCGGCAGCTGACGCCGGCCTGGCCGCCGTACCCACTTTTTTGTGGGTACTTGGCAGCGCCCGCCGCACGACCGAGGCTGGTGTCTGCCATCAAGGAGTCGCCAGTTTCTCCAGGCGGCGGTGGCCCCAGTCGGAGAGGGGGGCAAGGGCCTCGGAGAGTTCTCGGCCGAAGTCGGTCAGGGAGTACAGGGTTTTCAGTGGGAGTACGTCGTGCACCTCCCGGTGCACCAGTCCGTCCGCCTCCATCTCGCGCAGCGCCTGAGTCAGCACCTTCTCGCTGAGCCCGGGCAGCAGGCGGCGCAGCTCGGCCGGGCGGTGCGGGCCGGACTCCAGCTGCCACAGCAGTGAGGTCTTCCACTTGCCGTCGATCACGGCGATCGCGGCGGTCACTCCACAGACGTTCAGGTCCTGAGCACGTCCGCGCGTCATCTTCGTCCCCACTCGTCTCGCCATCCATTGCCTGCGCCGGTTCGCGGATTTCCCGTTGCGGTTCCCGTCGCAATTCCCTTTGCCTTAACAGGAGTTCAAGCATGCCCACGTATTCCGACACCGACCAGTCTGCCCTCACCGCCACCGTCACCGTGCTCGGCCTGGGCCCGATGGGCCGTGCCCTCGCCGGCGCCTTCCTGGACGCCGGCTTGCGGACCACCGTATGGAACCGCACACCCGGCAAGGACCAGGAGCTGCTCGCCCGCGGAGCGACCGGCGCGGCCTCCGCCGCCGAGGCGGTCGCCGCGAGCGGGCTGACCGTCGTCTGCGTGGTGAACTACGACGCGGCCGACGGCATCCTGCGGGACGCCGCCGTCACCGACGCCCTCAAGGGCCGTACGGTCGTGAATCTGACCGCCGACACCCCCGACCGCGCCCGGCAGACCGCGGACTGGGCGGCCGCCCACGGCATCCGCTACCTGGACGGCGCGATCATGACGCCGACCACCACGATCGGCACGCCCCACGGGGTGTTCCTGTACAGCGGCCCCGAGGACCTGCACCAGGAGCACCGCCCCGTACTGGACGCGCTGGGCGGCACCCACACCCACCTCGGCGAGGACATCGGCCGGGCCGCCGCCCACGACATCGCCCTGCTCGACATCTTCTGGACGTCGATGGCGGGCTACGTCCACGCCCTCGCGATGGCCCGCGCCGAGGGCATCACCGCCCGCGAACTGGCCCCCTTCGCCCAGGGCATCGCCGCGATCCTCCCGCCGCTCTTCGCGGAGTGGGCGGACGACGTCGACAGCGGCACGTACTCCGGCGAGGGCAACCCCATCACCTCCGGCGTCTCCTCGATGTCCCACATCGTCCACGCCTCCGAGTCCCACGGCATCGACGCGAGCGTGATGCGCGCGGCCGAGGGCCTCGCCCGCCGCGTGGTCGGCCTCGGCCACGGCGAGGACGGGTTCACGCGGGTCACGGAGTTGCTGGGGCGCCGCTGAGCCGAAGCCGAAGCCATTCCGCCACGGCCGCGAAGTCCGCGTCGGTGAGCCCGTAACGGTGGTCCACCCTGTGCAGGAGGGCCGGGGCGGAGTGGTGGGCGGCCGCCCACGCCCGGTCGACGTCGGTGATCTCGTCGTCGAGCCAGACGAAGGGCCGGTTTCCCGCCCAGTCGACCAGAGGCCGCGTCTTCCAGTGCAGACCGGCAGGCCCGCCCCCGTCGTCCTCCTCGCCCGGCCAGTCCACCAGGGGCAACCGCGGCAGCCCCAGCCATGGCGAGAGGCACACGTTGGCGTCTTGCATCCAGGTCGTGGCCCATACGAGTTCACACCCCAGCCCCGCCAGCCGCGGGCCGAGCGCAGGGTCGAGCCGGTCGAGCAGCGGATGGGCGACGGCCTCGGCGGGCGGAGCCCCGAAGGGCGCCTCGAACACGGGGTACGGCCCCGGTGCCCCGAACGGGATGAGCGTGCCGTCGACGTCCAGGAAGAGAAGCGTCAGGGCACTCGCCTCCATCGCGACGCCCTCGTCAGGACGGAGAGAAACCCACTGGTACCGACCACGACAAGGACGCTACCGTGCCCTCATGACTGCCGGGTCGGCCTTGTGCCGTGAGCGAGTTGGGTGCCCGGCCTCTGAGTGAGGCCGGGGTGGGCCAGGGGCCCGCCTTCTTCTCTGCGCATTTCCCCAGGAATTTCCCAGGACGGAAACCAGCGACAGAGAAGGTACACAAAAGAATGCCCAACGAGTTCAATCAACAGGTCATCGACGAGTTCCGCGCCAACAAGGGCCGTATGAGCGGCTACTTCGAAGGCGCCCGGATGATCCTGCTCACCACCACAGGCGCCCGCACCGGCACCCCGCACACCACCCCCGTCGCCTACCTCCCCGACGGCGGTGAGCGCATCCTCGTCATCGCCTCGGCGGGCGGTGCGCCCACGCATCCCCACTGGTATCGCAACCTCCTCGCGCAACCGCGGGTCACCGTGGAGAGCGGCGCGTTCACGTACGAGGCGCGGGCCGTCGTACTGGAGGACGAGGAGCGGGAGCAGACCTTCGCGCGGGCCGTCGAGGCGGAGCCGGGCTGGGCGGCGTATCAGGAGAAGACGGAGCGGGTGATCCCGGTGGTCGCCCTGTACGAGATCGCGCAGGGCGGACCGCCGAACATCAATGCCGGGTCCATGGGCGAGGCGATCAAGGTCGTCCACGATGCCTTTCGTCGCGAACTCGCCCAGATCCGGAAGGAGATGAGCGGCCCGAGCAACACAGGCACAGACACAAGCGCAGACACAGGCGCAGGCGCAGGCACCCTCGGCGCCCAACTCCGCGTCAACTGCCTCACCTTCTGCCACGGCCTGCACAACCACCACACCGGCGAGGACCTCGGCATGTTCCCGGTCCTCGCCGACCGTCACCCGGAGTCCGCCCCCGCGCTGGCGCGACTGCGCGAGGAGCACGAGCGGATCGCCGCCCTCGTCGAGGACCTGCGCCGGGTCGTGACCGCCGAGGACGCGGACCCGGCCGCCGCCCGGGCGGAGGTCGAGCGGCTCACGGCGGAACTCGAGGCCCATCTGACGTACGAGGAAGAGCAGTTGGTGCCGCTCCTCGACGGGCTCCGCAACGGGCCCCGCGACGCGTGAGGCCGTAACCCGCGGGCGCCCTAGAACGGCAGTGGCCGCCCGTGCACCACCTCCAGCCGGGACACCGCCCGGGTGAGCACGACGTACAGCCGGTGCAGCCCCCGCTCCTCCGCCTCCGCGATCGCGGCGGGCTCGACGGCGACAACATGGTCGTACTCGAGGCCCTTGACCAGGGTCGCGGGTACGACGCTCACCCGCGCGGCCGGTTCGGACGGGTCCGCCACCGGGATCCCGGCCTCGTCGAGCGCCCGCCGCACCCGTTCGACCTCCGCGTCGGCCGCGACGACCCCGACGGACCCTTCGCGCGCCGCCGCATCCCGTACGGCATCCACGACCGCCCCCAGCAGCTCACCGTCCGCGACCGGCCGGAGCTTCAGCTCCCCGTCTCCGCGCAGCGACCGCCCCGCCGGGACGTCCACGTCCAGCCGCGCCAGCAGTCGGTTGGCGAACGCCACGACGGCCTTCGGCACCCGGAAGCCGGTCGTCAGCGGTACGACGGCCGCGTCCGGTTTCCCCAGGTGGCGCAGGGTCGTGTCCCAGGACCAGGCCGCCCAGGGGGTGGTCCCCTGCGCCAGGTCGCCGAGGACGGTGAGCGAGCCGAAGGGCGCCCGGCGGGCGATCGCCCGGCACTCCATAGGGGACAGGTCCTGCGCCTCGTCGACGACGAGATGGCCGTACGCCTCCGGATGCTCGACGAGCCCGGCGACCTCGTCGAGGAGGACGAGGTCGGCGGCCGACCAGCGCGCCGACTTCCACGACCGTGGCGGCCGCGCCCACAGCAGCGCCTTCCGCTCGTCGGCGTCCAGCAGTCCTTCCGAAGCGGCCCCCAACACCGCCGGGTCGGTGAGGAGTTCGGCGACGACCTCCTCCGCCCTGACCCGCGGCCAGACGGCATCGACGTACCCCCCGACCGCCCGCGACCGCGAGACCCGCTGCACCCAGGCGGCGCTCCGCGGCCCCGCCCGCCGCTCGGCCCGCAGCTGCACACACCGCACGACCCGGCTGCGCACCCGCTCCCGCCCGACACCGTACGGCGGCTCCTCGGCCCGTACGTCGGCCACGATCCGCGCGAGCTCGCCGGCGGCCACCCGCCAGCGGTACGACCCGTCGGGCACCGCGAGATCCACGGCCGCCCCCTCCCCCGACACCCGCGCGTACAGCGCCCGCCGCAGCACCTGAGCCATCCGGACGTCGTGCTTGACGACGGCCGTCCGCTCCTCGTCGGCACCGGTGACCGGGTGCCGGGCGATCTCCTCCAGGAGCGTCGACTGCCGCACGCCCCTCTCGCCCAGGGCCGGCAGGACCGCCGCGATGTACGACAGGAAGGTCCGGTTGGGCCCGAGGATCAGCAGGCCACCGCGGCGGATGCGCTGCGGGTGGGTGTAGAGCAGGTAGGCGGCCCGGTGCAGCCCGACGGCCGTCTTGCCGGTGCCCGGGGCGCCCTGCACACACACCGACACGGCCAGGTCCCCGCGTACGAGATCGTCCTGCTCGGGCTGGATGGTCGCGGCGATGTCCCGCATCGGCCCGACCCGAGGCCGCTCGATCTCCCGGGCGACGATGTCGCTGACCCGCGACTCCCCTTCGCCGAGATGCTCGTCCTCCAGCCCCGTCAGATCGGCGGAGTCGCCGCGGCTGCCGGGCGCCCAGCCGAAGCGGCGGCGGACGGCGACGCCCTGCGGGTCACCGGCGCTCGCCTGGTAGAAGGCGCGGGAGACGGGGGCGCGCCAGTCGACGACGAGGGGCGGGGCGGCGGGGTCCTCGCTGATCCGCAGCCGCCCGAGGTGGTACCGCTGCCCGGCATGCTCCCCGCCCGAGAAGTCCAGCCGCCCGAAGAACAACGGCCCTTCGGGCAGTTCCCGCATCTCCTTGGCCCGGCTGCGCAGCCGGTACCCGAGCACCTCGGCGTCGGCACCGGAGGCGGAGACGTCCTCGCCGGTGACGACGTGTTCCCCGGCCCCGTCGACCATGGCGGTGAGGGCGGCACGGCAGCGGTCGTGATGGGCGCGTTCGTGGCGGAGGGTGTCCTGGAGGGAAGGGTCGGGTGACGTCATTCCAACGAGCGTACCGGAATAACGTAACCGAGTTAAATTTTTTACTCAGTACCACCTGCTGACTTGCTTACGCCCGGTGCGGCAACCCCGCCTCCAACATCCCGAAGGCCCGCTCCGCCGCCGCCACCGCATCCCCCCGTACGTCCGCCGCCCGCTCCCCGCCCGCGATCCGCCGCCAGTTCTCCAGCGCCAGGATCCGCTGCACGGCCACGATCTGCCCGGCCGCCAGCCGTGCCTCCAGCCCCCCGCCGAGCGCCTCGGCCAACGCGGCCTCGGACCGCTCCTGGAACCCGTAGAGACGTGCCACCAGCGAGGGCGTCCCGTAGAGCAGGGCGTGGAAGGCGAGCACCTGGGGATGGTCATTGAGCCCGGTCACGGGATCCCACCGCTCCAGCCCGTCGAGAAAGTGCCGCCGCAGCGCCACGAGCGGCGCCGCCTTCCCTCGCGCCACCACCCGCGCGGCCTCCCCCTCGTGATCGGCGAACCGGTACAGGACCAGGTCCTCCTTCGCCGGGAAGTACCGGAACAGCGTCGGCTTCGAGATCTCCGCCGCGGCCGCCACCTCGGCGACGGACACCGCGTCGAACCCCTTCTCCAGGAACAGCCGGATCGCGATCTCCGACACGGTCTCGTACATCCGCTGCTTCTTGCGCTCACGCAGCCCGACCGCGCCCGCCTCGCCTTTCTCAGCCATGGGGTGAGGGTACGCAGGGTACGCACCACCCTGCGCTCGGCCGGGCCATGGCCTCCCTAGGCCAGGGCCCGGGCAAGGTAGGGGTTCGCCGTCAGCCGGACCGGCAGGCCGAGGGAGCCCGTGGCGACCGCCAGTGTCACGGCGTAGGAGTCGACCGCCCGCTTGACGTTGGGGGCGTCCAGGCTCGCGCCCGTCACGATGCGGTCGAGGTCGATGTACGCGGACCGGACGATCTCGATCCAGCGGTACACACGCCAGTCCTTGCGCCAGTCGCGGGTGTACTCGGGCGGCAGCTTCTTCTCCCAGCGACGGAACATCCGGTCCCGGATCTCCGGCCGGGTCGGAGTGAGGTGCATGTGCCGCACCAGGTCGTAGAGGGGATCGCCGACCACGGCCATCTCCCAGTCGATGATGGTCAGCGCCAGGTGGTCGTCCCGCCGTACCAGGTTCCACGGGTTCAGGTCGCCGTGCAGCAGCGCCGGTTCCCGATGGCTCACCTCGTGCCGGGACAGGATCTCCTGCAGACGGTCCGCTTCGGGCAGCCCGAGCAGCCGGGCGAGCTGCTGCGACTCTTTCGGCAACTCGCGCACCAGCGTGACGAGTTGACCCCTCAGCCAGCGGTGGAAGCTGCCTTCCCCGGATGTCGGGTCGACCTGCTTGTACTTCACGCGCGTCAGTGCGCAGAGCTGATCGACGAGCGCGTCCGCCTCGTGCGGCAGCAGCCCGTGCTCCGGATGGCGGAGGGGCTTGTCGATGTCCCACGGTCCGACGTACGTGTGAATGGCGAAGCGGTCGTTCGGATAGCTCTCGCCCAGCGCCAGGGCCCTCGGCGCCGCCACGGCGATGTGGGCCTGCTCGATGGCCCTCAGTACGGCGTGTTCACTGAGGAAGCTGCGCTCCCGGCGGCAGACGTCGGGCAGCTTGCGCCGCACGACCACGGGAAAGTCGATGCTCGGCACCCGGACCACGGTGTTGAGGTGCGCGGTCCCCTTGAACACCCGGCCCGCAGGCGCGGCCCCCTCCGCCACCAGGGCCTCCCGCACGGCGGAGACGGGAAAGTCCGGATGCTCGGGAAGACGCCGGTCCGGCTCCCAACGAAAGGTCTGGACGAGCCGCCCCTGGCCGTCGTACGAACCGCCGCTGCGGGACGTCAGCCACCGGAACAGAGCCCGTTCGATCTCCAGCTCGCCCGGCAGACTGGTGAGCCGCAACGGCTCCGCAGCCGCTTCGAGGGCGCGGCGCACCTCCGCCGTCGCCTCGTTCAGGCTCTTCTGGGTGCGGGTCTCCTCCAGGAACCGCGCGGCCCGCATCACGTCCGGGTAGACGGACTGCGCCCGCTCGAAGGCGACGTAGTGGCGCAGGTCCCTGGTCAGGCCGTTCACGGCTGCGGGACGCGTACGCCGCATCGCCTCGGCCCACGCCTCGACCACCTCGTCCCACTGGTGCGGCGGGTACTGCATGCGCACAAGATGGGTCGCGAGGTCGTGCAGGGGGTCGCCGTAGGTCGCCAGCTCCCAGTCGACGCAGATGAGCGGCGGAGCGCCGCCGTACGACACGATCAGATTGTCGCGGTGCAGGTCGGCGTGGAGCAGGCTGTACGGCCGCCGGGCCATGGTGGGGACACGCTCGGCCAGCCGGAGCAGGGCGTCCTCGGGAATGCCGAGCGACGCGAACAGCCCGCCGAAGACCGCTCGGTTGGGCCGCCTGATCTGCCGGTCCGCGAGGTGCGCCAGAGTCCGCAGGAATCCCTGGCTGTCCGTGTCGTTGCGCGGCCAGACGGACGGCAGCGCCGGCAGCGCCCCGCGCCGCACCTGCGTCATCTGGGCGAGCAGGCCTGCCAGGGCCTTGATGAGCAGAGTGTCGACCGGTTTGCCGTTCGCACAGACGGCGGAGAGCGGTACGCCTTCCACATGGCTGTGGATCGCGAAGTGTTCCCGTTGGACGAGGCACTCCGGCACGTACGGCAGGACCCCCTTGATCGCGGCGAGGATCTCCCCCTCGTCCTGCCAGGTCCTGATCACCACAGGCAGCACGTCGCTGCGCCGGATCCGGACGGTGACGGACGTGCCGACCGGACGCCGGAGCGCACGCGCCATGGGTTCCGTCAGGGGGAGCACGTAGTTCTGGTTGTGGTACCCGCTGGCCGACTGGCCCTCCGCGGCGGCCCATCCCACGAACGCTTGGTAGGTGTCGTCGAGCGTGGCGCGCTCCCCGAGAGGACGGGGATCGGGACGTGCGCCCACTGGCTGCTCCGGGTACGAGAAGGGGGAAGCTATGGCAAACCGTAAGCACGCGTCGGGAATCACGCATGAGGAACGACGCCGACGTGGCCACAATGGGTGGTCTGCCACTCTTCTGCGCGAGGTCCGTGCGAAGCCGTTCGTCGTCGTTCGCGGTTGGCCTGTTGGCCATTTCATACGGACGAAGGCGAGCGTTTGCTCAGTGTGTGCGGGCATGCTAGCAAGCTGCCGGACCCGTCCTTGACCCGGTTCGGCTATTCGGAGAGCAGGTGCCAGACCGAGTCGAACCATTTCTGCATGCTGTCCACGAAGACGGTGCCCGGCGAGTTCGTGTCCCGGTCCTTCAGGTGGTGGGTCAGAGTGGCGCCGAAGCCCAGGACATCGAGCGCGGTGACCTCCTCGCCGGACTCCAGCACGATTTTGCGCTCGACCACTTCATACAGCCCGTGCAGTGCCTCGATGCCGTTGAACAGGTAGAGCTTGAAGGCCGGGGTCAACGGCGCGTGACGGATCTGTACGTCGACGAAGGGCACCAGTCCTTCGGTCTGCAGATCTCTCAGCAATCCCCCGAGCGACTCCGTGTGCAGCTTGGTGATGGTGCGCAGGCGCTCCCGCAGGCGCGGGTCGTTCTTGTCGTCCTTGACGCGCGGGTAGGGCAGGGGCAGCGTCACGTCCGGCAGGAGCATGCGCAGGGCGATGTGCTGGGGCGTGATGGCGCCGCCGCGGATGCGCTCCACCTGGAGCCGGATGTGCGCGTCCAGGGATTCCGACGTCAACGTATAGACGTCCAAGGTGACTTCGGGCTGTTCGAAGGCCTCACTGATGAGCGGTCCCAGCGTCATGCCGTGGCGCGACCTGGTTGCCTTGGCCGCCGAGGACTGTATGCGCTGGGTCTTGATCACCCGTGACCCGCTGCCCTGCCGTGACTCGACCCAGCCCTCGTCGGCCAGTTCCCG
Organism: Streptomyces sp. a15; assembly: GCF_059026085.1. Taxonomy (NCBI): domain Bacteria; kingdom Bacillati; phylum Actinomycetota; class Actinomycetes; order Kitasatosporales; family Streptomycetaceae; genus Streptomyces; species Streptomyces sp. A15. The sequence goes on from NZ_JBWLKM010000075.1 coordinate 11,207, forward strand.
CAGCGCCCGCTGCACGGTGTCCCGGGAGACCCCCAGTTCCTCCGCGAGGTCGCGCTGTGAGGGCAGGAAGGAGCGCAGCGGATACGTCCCGTCCGTCATCCGCCCGCGCAACTCGTCGGCGACCCGCTGGAACTCCCTGCCGCCGCCACCCTCGCCGGTCTGCTGTGCATCCACGTGTGGACCGTACCGCTTCCGGTCCACCACCAAACCAATCGCGACCCAACTGGACGGTCACATTGGCCTGTTGGTTAAGCGATCAATTGGACGGGGCAGACCAGTCTCAAGCAAGTCAGTCCAATTGGACGGATTGTTGGGGCACTTCACCGGAAGCGGAAGGGAGGTGGATGGACATGCTCCTGTTCCATGTACTCACGGGACTCTGCGAGCTCTCCCTGGGCCTGCTGGCGCAGGCGAAGCTCGGTGCGCTCGGTGTGGTGCTCCTGTTCCTGATCGGCGTGGGCATAAGGGCGCGCCGTGGCGGTCTCGCCGTCGGGGCCGCAGTGGTGTTCGCGCTGTTGATGACTCAGGCCTGAGCGCGGAGCAGATTGAGCACAGGCTCCAGCGAGGCGACGACCGCCGTCGCGCCCGCGTCCCTCAGAAGCTTTTCCTTGTGGTCATTACGCGCGTAGCCCAGAAACGGGACGCCGGCCTCATTGGCGGCGAACAGGTCCGAGGGGGTGTCGCCGATCATCAGTGCGGCTGACGGTGCCGAACCCATCGCGTTCAGGGCCCGGTTGAGACAGTGCGGGTCGGGCTTGAGGTGGCTGAGTTCCTGGGTGCGGCCGTAGATGTGGGGAGTGAAGCAGGCGGTGAGCCCGCGGCCGGCCAGGTAGGTGCGGACCACGCGGGGGGAGTTGTTGGTGGTGATCGCCAGCCGGGACCCGACCGCCGTCCAGGTGCGGATCAGCGGGTCCGCATACGGGGTGGGCATGGCCGACGAGGTGGCCCGCAGTTCTTCCTGGGTGAGACGTTCCTCCAACTCGTCCACCAGGTCACTGCCCGGGTGTCTGCGGTCGACGGCCCGCAGGACTATGTGCGGGTCCAGGGACCGCCGCTCGGCCTCGCTCAGCAAGCCGCGCAGCCCCTGCCCTTCGAGCCAGTCCACCAGGTCGTCCGCCACCTTGGCCGCCGCGTGGCCGGCGAACAGGCGGCAGATCGGACCGTCGAAGTCCCAGAGCACGACACGCGCGCGCGTGATCAGTTCTTGCAGTGCCTCGGTCTCCGCTGCCACAGGGTCAGTCTGCGTCGTATCAGAAGTCACTAGGAGAGTGTCAGGTCCGTCGTGATGGTTTCCCAGAGGGCGTCGAACCACTTCTGGGATTCCTCCACGAATGCGGCGTCGCGCTGGCCGGCCGCGCTGTCGAAGGAGAAGAGGAGGGATTCGGTGCCGAGGACGTCGTACATGTCGAGGGTGCCGCTGTCCGAGAGCTCCTCTCGGCGGGTGACCATGTAGTACGCCATGAGCGCCTCCGTGCCGTTGAGCAGGTACAGCTTCACCGGTGGGGTGAAGGGGAGGGCGCGGAACGTGACCGAGACGTCGATGCCGTGCGAGGAGCGCAGGGAGCGGAGGTTGTGGCGCAGGACGTGACCCTGGGCGTTGCGCATGTCCAGCCAGCGCTGGTGGACCGGATCGTCGTCGCCGCTGCCGTCGACCTGGACCGGGAAGGCCAGGGCGATGTCACGGGAGGGCAGGAGGATGCGGGCGTCGATGGAGCGGGGGCGGATGCGGCCCTCATGGATGTGGCGGATCGGCTCGCCCAGGGCCAGCATCAGCGACTCGGCGGTGAGGCACGCCGCGTCGATGCGCACCTCGGGGGCGGAGAAGGCGGCCGTGAGGCGGGAGGCCAGGCCGACCATGGTCGGCTGCGGCTCCTCGCTGTTCGGGGCGACCTCGGCGATCCGCGGCGGGCTTCCCTTGCTCACGTTGCTGAGCAGCCCGTCCTCCTGGAGCACCCGCAGGGCCTGCCGGACAGTGCCCCGCTCCACGTTGAACTCCTCCGCGAGTTCCGCCTGGGTGGGGAGGCGTTGGCCCGCCTTGAGGTCACCCGCCCGGATGCGTTCGCGCAGGATGTCGGCGATTTCCTGGGGGGAGAGCCTTCTGCTGCCGTTCACTGCCACGTTCTCCTGGGTCACGACCAAACGCTACAACTTCGATCCATCTATGGGGAGTTGTTTGGAAGTTGTTTATGAGTAGCTGCCAAGTGGGGACAACATAACCAGAGTTGGTTGCCAACTTGGTCAAGTTGGCGGAAGTTTTGCCTCCTGTTCCGTCCCGCCCCGGAAGCCCGAAGGGGGAACCACCGTGCCTGTCCTCGCCCTCATCGCCGCAGTGTTCGTCGTCGGCATCGAGCAGACCGTCCAGTGGAAGTACGGTTTCGCCGGCATCGCCGGACTGCTCCTGCTCACCATAGGCATCAAGGCCAAGAGCCCGGCCGTCAGCTCCGTCGGGGCGGTCATGCTCGCGTTGCTGGTCACGAGGCCCTCCCTATGACCGAACGGCGCCCCGATCAGCCCCTGTGGGAGACCTCAGCTCGTGAGCAGCAGCTCCGAACTGATCGTCTCCCACAGTGCGTTGAACCACAGATGGGACTGCTCGACGAAGGTCGTGTCCCGCAGGTCGGTGCCCTGCGCGAAGGCGAACAGCATCGACCGGGTGCCCTCGGCGTCGTACATCTCCAGCTGCTCGTGGTCGATCTCCTCCGCGCGCCGCATCAGCAGGTAGTACGCGAACAGCGCCTCCGTGCCGTTGAGCAGGTACAGCTTCACCGGCGGGGTGAAGGGCAGCGCGCGGAACGTGACGTGCACGTCGATGCCGTGGGTGGCGCGCAGGGCGAGCAGGTTGTGCTTCAGGACCTGGCCCTGGGCGTTGCGGTGGGCCAGCCAGCGCTGGTGGACCGGGGCGCCCTCGCCGTGCCCCTCGACCGGGACCGGGAAGGCGAGGTCGATGTCCCGGCTCGGCAGCAGGACGCGGACGTCGATCTTGGCCGGTTTCAGCTGTCCGGCGTGGATCTGGCGCAGCGGTTCGCCGATGGCGAGCGTGAGGGAGACGGAGGTCAGACACAGGGCGTCGATCTCGACGTGCGGGGCCGCGAAGGCGGCCGCGATACGGGGAGCGAGGGCCACCGTGGTGGGTTGCGGCGGGGCCCCGCGGCCGGCCGGCATCCCGCCCAGGCCCAGGTCGGGGGCCACGGTCGCGGGGCTTCCCTTGGAAACGTTGGTCAGCAGGTGCTCCGACTGCAGGATGTACAGCGCCTGCCGTACGACCCCCCGCTCGACCCCGAACTCGTCGGCCAGCCTGGCCTGCGTGGGCATGCGCTGGCCAGGCCGCAGTGCCCCGGACCGGATCCGGGCACGCAGCTCGTCGGCCACCTCGCGATGTGTCCTCAGTGGCCGTTGTGCCCTCTTCCGCCCATTGACGGCGGCGTGTTTCGGGTCCACGGCCAAACACTACAACTTCCCGCCATCTTTGGGCAGTTCAAGTGAAGGTGGTTATGAGTCGCTTCCAAGTGGAGAGAAGTACAGTGAAGTTGGTCGCCAACTTGAGCAACATGGTCAAACTTTCACAAGGTTGGCCACCGCCCGAACAAGGGGGACCGCCATGCCGCTCATCGCCCTCGTCATCGCCGCCCTCGCCGTCGGCTTCGAACAGCTTGTCCAGTGGAAGTGGGGGGCGATGGGCATCATCGCCTTCGTCGCCCTGACCGTCGGCGTCAAGGCCAAGAGTGTCGCGATCGGCGGCATCGGAGCGGTCATCCTCGTGATGCTGCTCGCCCAGTCCGGCTGATCGGGCTCCCTTCCGGAGGGGAGCCGGGAGCCTGGTCGGTCTGCACAGTCACAACTGAAGATCGTCAGCATCGAGCACAGTCACAACTCAACATCGTCACGACAGGCACCACCGCACAGCCACAACTCCATAGCTCGCTACGGATACCGCACAGCCACAACTGAACAGCTCGCTACGGATGCAGAGCAGTAAGCAGAGCAGTAAGCAGAGCAGCAATCACCAAGCAGCACCGTCGTCGGCCGAAGGGAGGTCTCAGAACATGTCCGGGCACCAAGGTCGCCTGGACGTACGCAGCAGGGCGTCGGCCAACCGGGCGGCGCCCGCTCGTTCTTCCCGGACCCGGCCCAGCGCCGCCAGCCGCACCGCGGACTCGTCGCCCAGCCACAGGGTCGCCAGCTCGCCGGCCTCCAGCGTGAGGTCGGCGTTCTGCTGCGTCGGCGTACAGGATCCGCCCGCCGCCGACGCCTCCAGCCGGTAGCGTCCGCCGGCCAGGCCGTCCCGGTCGGCCACCTCGAGGACCAGCGAGCCCTCACCGGCGTACGTCCGCGCCTCCAGCGCCCGTACGACGTCCAGGATCCGCACCCACAGCCAGTCGCCCTGGGTGGTGGCCGTGGCCGCCCTCGGGTTCGGCAGGAGGAACGGGAGCAGGTCGTCGGGGGCCCGCCAGCCGCTCTTCACCTTCGTGACCCAGTCGATCGAGCAGAGGTAGCGCCACAGGGCGCGCTCGGCGGTCGGGGTCGCCGCGAGCAGCCACCTCACGGAAACCGTGTCGTGCGGCTGCTTGCCGTGCCAGTTGTCGTCGGCCGCGTACGAGACCAGGCCCTCGACCTCGCCGTCCGCCGAGCGGTACACCGCGTAGTGCGGCTCGGTCCACGACGGGTCGAACCGTACGGCACCGGTGTTGACCCGCCACCACTGCTCGTCGCGGCTGACCGCGCCGGGCTGGGCGCGGCGCACCCGCTCGTGGAGTTCGGGGCCGAGCTTGCGGACGTCCTCGCCGTCCACGAGGTCGATACGGCCGCCGTCCTCAGGGCTGCCGGAGCGGCGGGGGTCGAGGCCGGTGCGCGGGACGTCGACCGTCCACTCGGTCATCCAGGTGGCGGGGCCGAAGCCGTAGCGGCCGTAGATCTGGTACTCGGCGGCGATCAGGGTGGCGACGACGTCGCCGCGGTCCTTCGCGGCCGCCAGGTCCTGGGCCATCATGCGGGTGAGCAGGCCGCGGCGGCGGTGGGTGGCGGTGACAGTGACGGCGCTGACGGCACTGGCGGGGACGGGTGCGCCGCCGACGGCCGTGAGTTCCTGCGTGAAGGACTTGAAGGTGGCGACGCAGCGGCCCTTGTCGAAGGCGCCGAGGTAGCGGCCGGGTTCGCCGGTCTCGAACTGGGCGCGGCGGGCTTCGAGTTCCGTCTCGGATGGGAAGGGCTCGCGCAGGAAGCCGGTGTTCACCGCGCGGAGCCAGTCGGGGAACTCGGACTCGGTGATGGGGCGGACGTCTATGTCGGGGCGGCGGCTCGGATGGGTCATGAGATCACGGTAGGCGGGTGGCGGGGTGGTGTCGCGGGGGTTTCCTCGCCCCCGCCGCCCCTACCCGTCCCATCCTCCAGGGGCGCTGCCCCTTCGACCCCGTACCAGGGGGCTCCGCCCCCTGGACCCCCGGGACCTTTGCCCACCCACCACCCGTCTCGGTCGGACAAAAGGGTGCACCTTGAAAAGCCGCCCCGCCCCTCAGAACGCCGCCCGAATCTCCCCCACCACCCGTCCCCCGCCCTCCAGCGGCGCCCGCCCGATCCGCTCCACCACCGGCGAATCCACCCCCATCAGCTCCAGCGCCCGCCCCAGCACCGGCCCCAGCGCACGCCCGCCCCCGTCCTCCACCTTGAAGGCCAGCGCGCGCCCGTCCGGCAGGGCGACCGCCTGGACCGCCTCGGCGCCCATCTTCGACAGGGCGCCCGGGACCTCACGCATCAGCCAGGTGTCGGGGCGGCGGGTGCCGGCGACGTACTCGGGGTGGGCGCGCATGGCGTCCGCGACCCGGCGTTCGGCCGTGCCGGGGTCGGCGCGGACGAAGGTGCGGTAGGCGCGGGCCAGGCCGGTCAGGCTGATCGCCATCAGAGGCGCCCCGCAGCCGTCCGTGCCCACCGCGGCCACCTTCTCGCCGGCCGCTTCCTCCACACCCCTGTGGATGAGCTGCTGCAAGGGATGGTCGGCCGCGAGATACGTCTCCAGGGGCCAGTCCCGCAGCGCGCTCACCGCCAGCATCGCCGTGTGCTTGCCGGAGCAGTTCATGGTCACGCGGGAGCGCACCGCGCCGGACGCCAGATACGTCTCCCGCTCCTCCGCGTCCAGCGGCAGGTCCGGCGGGCACTGGAGCAGGGAGGCGTCCAGCCCGTGCTCGTCCAGCATCTTCTGGACCAGGTCGCGGTGGAAGGACTCCCCGATGGGGGTCCCCCCGGCTCGAGCGAAGCCGAGAGCTGGGGGAGGCTGGCCGCGGCCAGCGCCAGCCGCTCCCCCGCCAGGTCCAGGCCCGCCCGCAGCACGCCCGCCGCCTGCATCGGCTTGTTGGAGGACCGCGGGAAGACCGGGGACGTCACATCGCCGAGCGCCAGCTCCACCGCCCCGTCCGCGTCCAGCAGGACCAGACTGCCCCGGTGCCGCCCCTCGACGAACCCGGAGCGCACGACCTCGGCGAGGACGGGCGGTATGGCAGGCAGGGCGGCGGAACGTGACTCGGGCATCGGCGGTGGCCTTCCGGAAGTCGGCAGATCGGCAGATCGGCAATCGGCAGATCACGAGATCGGGTGACCCGCCCTCGCGGCAGGCCCGGGATCGCCGGTACGGCCGCCGCCTCAGGTGAGCAGGTCGGCGACCTGTGCTTCCCCTTCACGGTACCTGCGGGCGATCTCCGCGCTGCAGTCGTCGGCCGTGCGCTGCAGCCGCTGCCGGCGCCGGGACACCTGCTGCTCGTACCGCACCAGCCGCCCCATCGCGGTGTTCAGCTCCAGGTCGGTCCGCGCCCCCAGGTCCGACAGCTCGACCTCGGCGAGCATCTCCGCGGCCAGCAGCCGGTACTCCTCGCGGTGCGGGGTGCCCAAGGTCACATGGCGGGCGGAGGAACGGATCCGGGCCGGGGCGTCGGTGAGGATCTCCGACAGCCGGTCGACCACGGCCGCCGCCCCCGCGGGGGACCGCCGGACCAGCTCCGCCCGCAGGATGTCGATACGGCCCTGGAGCAGCCGCCGTACGTAGCTGAGGTCGGCCTCGTCCCGCTGGGCGTCCCGGCGCAGGGTGCGCAGTTCGGGCAGGCTCAGCACGGCCAGGTCGGGCCCGGTCGGGTCGGCGGGCAGCAGCGGGCTGCCCGTGCGCTGCACGGGGGGCCGCTGGGTGCCCAGCCGCCCCTCGGTACTCGGTGTGCTCATGTGTCTCTACCGTCCCCTCGACCGGATGTGGAAGCATCGTGCCACCCCAAGTGGCCGCTATGTGACCGAGTGCCCCTGATCGGCCCCAGATGGGCGGTTAAGGATCAGAAATAGGTACGGGCGGAGCACCGCCGGCGGCCCGGCATGATGGTCGTATGCGTGCAGTGGTGCAGAGGGTGGACGGCGCGAGCGTCGTCGTGGACGGGGAACACGGTCCGGAAACAGTCGGGGAGATCAGCGGCGAGGGACTGTGCGTCCTGGTCGGCGTGACCCACGAGGACACCAAGGAGAAGGCGGCCCAGCTCGCCCGCAAACTCTGGTCGATCCGCATGCTGGCCGACGAGCGGTCGTGCAGCGACATCGACGCCCCGCTCCTCGTCATCAGCCAGTTCACGCTCTACGGCGACGCCCGCAAGGGCCGCCGCCCCACCTGGAACGCGGCCGCCCCCGGCGATGTCGCCGAGCCCCTCGTCGACGAGGTGGTCGCCCAGCTGCGCTCGCTGGGGGCGACGGTTCAAACGGGCCGCTTCGGCGCGAAGATGCGGGTGTCACTGACGAACGACGGCCCGTTCACCGTACTGATCGAGATCTGAGCCCGGAAAACCTAAGGCTCTACGACGACTTCCTGGGCGGCGGCCGTCGTGTCGGCCAGCAGCCGCGCGTCCAAAGGCACGTTCCGCTTCACCAGTGCCAGCGCGACCGGCCCCAGCTCGTGGTGGCGTACGGACGTCGTGATGAAGCCGATCTTGCGGCCGTCGGCGCCCTCGTCCGCGAGGCGGATGTCCGTGCCGGCGGTCGGGAGGTAGACCTCGCTGCCGTCGAGGTGGAGGAAGACGAGCCGGCGCGGCGGCTTGCCGAGGTTCTGCACCCGGGCGACCGTCTCCTGCCCCCGGTAGCAGCCCTTCTGCAGGTGCACGGCCGTGTCGATCCAGCCCAGCTCGTGCGGGATGGTGCGGTGGTCGGTCTCGAAGCCGAGGCGGGGTCGGTGGTGCTCGACGCGCAGCGCCTCGTACGCCAGGATCCCGGCCGCGGGGCCGGACTTCTCGGCGTACGACTCCAGGTCCGCGCGCGGCAGGAAGAGATCACGGCCGTACGCCGTCTCGCGGACGACGACGCCCTCGGGCACCTCGGCGATGGAACCGGCCGGCAGGTGGACGATCGCGATGTCGGCGGTACGGTCGGCGACTTCCACCCGGTAGAAGAACTTCATCGACTCCAGGTAGGCGATCAGCGCGTCCTGGGTGCCGGGCTCGACGTGGATCCAGACCGTCGCGCCGTCGTCCACCAGGTACAGGGCGTGCTCGATGTGGCCGTGCGCGGACAGGATCAGGGCCTCGGTGGCCTGTCCCGTGGGGAGGTCGCTGACGTGCTGGGTGAGGAGCAGGTGCAGCCAGCTCAGCCGGTCGTCACCGGTGACGGCGACGACCCCGCGGTGCGAGAGATCGACGAAACCGGTGCCGTCGGCGAGGGCGCGCTGCTCACGGAACAGGTCGCCGTAGTGGGCGGCGACGCCTTCGTCCACACCCTCGGCGGGGACGGCGCCGGACAGGGACAGCAGGGGGCTCTTCATGTGTATAAGCCTACGACTCGGTAGTTGAACCCTTCAGAGAACAGTCCTTGCACCGGCCGAAGATCGCGAAGTGCTTCATGTCGGTCTCGAAGCCGAACTCCTTGCGGAGCTTGGCGGTGAACTCGGCGGCCACCGAGATGTCGGCCTCGATGACGTTCGTGCAGTCGCGGCAGACCAGATGGATGTGGTGGTGCCGGTCGGCCAGGTGGTACGTCGGCGCACCGTGCCCCAGATGGGCATGGCTGACCAGCCCGAGCTCCTCCAGGAGCTCCAGCGTCCGGTACACGGTGGAAATGTTGACCCCCGACGCGGTCTTCCTCACCTCGATGAGGATGTCGTCGGGGGTCGCGTGCTCCAGGGTGTCCACGGCTTCGAGCACAAGCTGACGCTGCGGCGTCAGCCGATAGCCGCGCTGCCTGAGGTCGCTCTTCCAATCGGTGCTCACCACACCAGAGAGTCTAGGACTACTTGAAGAACGCGATGCCGTCGTCCGGCATGTCGTCGGGCAGGGCCCTGGCCCAGCGCTCGACGTCCTCGGGGGTGACGACCTTCTTCAGGTGGGCCGACATGTAGGGGCGCAGCTCGACCTCGGGGGTCTGCTTCTCGCCGACCCACATGAGGTCGCTGTTGACGTAGCCGTACAGCCGCTTGCCGCCGGTGTACGGGCCGGAGGCGGCCGTACGGGCCACCGCGTCCGTGACCAGGTCGATCTGCGGCTTCTGCTTGGCCAGCTCGCCGTACCAGATCTCGACGACACCGTCGTCGCGGACCATGGTGACCTCGACCTTGCGGTCGGCGTCGACCCGCCAGAAGCCGGACTCGGACTCCAGCGGGCGGACCTTGTTGCCGTCCTTGTCGAGCACCCAGGTGTGGGAGTGGTACTCCAGGAAGTCCCGGCCGTCGTGCGTGAAGGTGACCTCCTGTCCGAAGTTGCACTTCTCGGAACCGGGGAAGTCGTGCACGCCCGCGCCAGCCCAGTTGCCGAGCAGGAAGACGAGGGGGACCAGGTCCTTGTGGAGGTCGGACGGGATCTCGATCATGAGCAGCAGTTCCTAGCAGCAGTTCCTACGTGGGTCAGCGCTGGCCCTGGTACAGCTTCTTCACGGTCAGTCCGGCAAAGGCGAGCACGCCGACGGCGACCAGGACCAGCAGGACTTCGAAGAAAACCTCAAGCACGGAGTGCTCCTCGGACGATCGTGGATGGCAGTACACAGTGGGATGGCGGTACACAAAAGCCGGGCCCCAGCTTACGCGGCCGGAGCCCGGGACTCCTTGTGAGGTCCGCTGTCCGCCCTCAGCCCCTCTTGGCCCCGCCCACGAAGGCGACCCAGGCGGCGGCGCCGAAGACGAGGGGCGTACGGGCGGTGTCCTTGCTGTCACGAACGGGGACGAGGGCGGGGAGGTCGTCGGAGACCTCGACGCACTGGCCGCCGTCCGTGTTGCTGTAGCTGCTCTTGCGCCACGTCACGCCGTTCAGGTCGATGGCTCGCACGGCAATTCCTCCAACTTCCGCAGGATGAACGTCCGCGACTCGGCGGCGCTCAGCGCCAGGTCGCGTACCGCATCATAGGCACGGAGCAGGCGTTCAACCCTCCCTGTTTCCTCGACCAGTTCGCCCCATACGTCGTTCTCCGCGTATGCCACCGTGCGGCCGTCCAGCAGCCGCAGGAACATCACGTCGCTGTTCACCAGGCCATGCAGTCCGGTGCCGAACGGCAGCACCTGGAGGGTGATGTTCGGGCGCTCCGACATCCGCACCAGGTACTCCAGCTGCTCACGCCAGTCACCGGGGTCGCGCAGTGCGTTGTGCAGCACCGCCTCGGCGAGAACCACGCGGAACGGCGGCGGGTCGTCCGACTCCAGCACCAACCGCCGCCCCAGGCGGGCATCGACCTGCTGGTCCAGCTCCGGGCTCTGGAGACCGCCCGCCGTGAGCGCCTCCCGCACGAACCCGACGGTCTGGAGTAGGCCAGGAGGCATGATCACGCCGTAGTGCCACAGGCTTGTCGCCTCCGCCTCCAGCACCATGTACCGCCGGTACTGCTCCTTGAACTGCGTCGGGTCCGCCATCGCCAACTCCCACAGGGTCAGCAGCATCACCGACGTCCCGTAGAACTGGTCCAGCGCCTGGGCGATCTCGGGGCCGCCCAGCGTGTGCCCGTTCTCCAGCTTGCTGAACGTCGACGCGTCCCAGCCCACCGCGTCCGCCAACTCCCGCAGACTCAGCCCCCTTTCGGCCCGCAACAACCGCACTTCCTCCGCGAACCGCAGCCTCGGTTCCTGACTCCTGCCCGTGATCGCCCGCCTCGGCGGCATCCCGTCCCTCCGTCCCCTGCTGTTGAATTTGTGGAATTTGGAGCGCCCTGCGTTGAATTTGCGGCCGTTTCTGTCGCGACCCCTCTCCGCCCTGCGTCATGCTCGTACCACCTCGGAATACGCAGAGTAGTGCAACTGTCGCATTGCGTAAGGAAGTTCCGCAAAAGGAGGCCTTATGGAACCCGGAACGCTGTTTTACGACCCCGCCACCGACAAGGTCGGCGCCTACCAGGACCGGTCGGGGCCGTACGCGCTGCTGCGTCCCGTCGGCGGGGGCCGGGAGTGGCAGGCGGACCCCGCGGCTCTGCGCCCGGCCACCGACCGGGAGCGGCTGAGCGCCGGCGTCCGCGCGGCCAACGACCGCACGCGGGCCACGCCGCCCGGTTCCGACGCCCTGAGCCGGCCCCCGCGACCGGTGCCGGGCTGCCAGGTCTGTGCGGACCTGGACGGGCACCGCGAGGCCGCGCGGGCGGCGTACGACCACAGCGCCGAGACGGACGCGAACGTGCTGCTGCGGCAGCACCAGCGGCAGGAGCACGGCGCGTGACCGGGCCGGGGAAGTGCCGGTGCGAGCGGCCGGTGAACAAGCGGATCGTGCGGGTGCCGCCCGCCTTCGCGGTGCCGCCGGCCCTCCTGGGGACACACCCGCCGCGAACCGACCCCGTCCCCGACCCCGTCCCCGACCCCACACCGGCGCCTCGCCTCCGGCGCGATCGGGACGACGCCTTCTGGAGCGGCGTGCTCACGGCGGTGAGTGTCATGGGGCTGCTGGCGACCGTCTGCCTCCACCTACTGCTGTAGAGCACGCACTACTCTTCCGGCATGGCGAAGAAGCTCGTGATCAAGGTGACGGCGGGGGCGGATGCCCCCGAGCGGTGCTCGCAGGCGTTCACGGTGGCGGCGGTGGCCGTGGCCAGCGGCGTCGACGTCTCCCTGTGGCTGACCGGCGAGTCCGCGTGGTTCGCCCTCCCGGGCCGGGCGGCGGAGTTCGAGCTGCCTCACGCGGCCCCGCTGCCCGACCTCCTCGGCTCGGTCCTCGCGGCCGGCCGCGTCACCCTGTGCACCCAGTGCGCGGCCCGCCGGGACATCACGGAGAAGGACGTCATCGAGGGCGTACGGATCGCGGGCGCCCAGGTGTTCGTCCAGGAGGCGTTGGGGGACGAGACGCAGGCGCTCGTCTACTGAGACGCCTGCGTCCACAGGCAGAACGGGTGGCCCGCCGGGTCGAAGAACACACGTACGTCGTCCTGGGGCTGGTACTCGGCGAGCCGCGCCCCCTCCGCCAGGGCCCGCGCGGTCTCGTTCCGCAGGTCGTCGACTTCGATGTCGAGGTGCAGCATCATCTGTTGGTCGCCGGGCTTGCGGCTGGGCCAGACGGGCGGCACGTACTCAGGCTCGGTCTGGAAGGACAGGCCCGTGCCGCCGCCGGGCGGGCCGATGAGCACCCAGTCGGGCTCCTCGGCTCGGACGACGTAGCCGAGCAGCCGCATGTAGAACCCGGCCAGCAGATGTGCGTCGGGGGCGTCGAGTACGACTGTCGAGAGCCTGATGGGCGACATGCGCCCTTCCTACTGCCGCCGCCTCTTCCCGTCCAGCTCGTCCCACCAGTCGTCGGACTTCGGGTCGCCGGAGGGGTCGTCCCACCAGCGGTCGTCCGGGCCGCGACGATTGGCGATCATGGCGGCGACCGGAGGGATGACCATGGCGACCACGCACATCCCCACCGCCACGGGAACCGACCAGAGACGCACGACTCCCCAGGCCAGGACGAAGAGCCCGATACAGGTCCCCATCATGACGAAGTAGACGTGTCGGCGCCGTGCGTACATGGCTCCAGGGTAGGTCCGTGGCCGGGTATGCCGAAGGGCCGCAGCCCGGTGTCCAACCCCGGGGTGCGGCCCTTCAGTCGTCAGGTTCTGCCTCAGACCGCGATCGCGACCTCGGCGAGACCGCCCTGCTGCGCGACGACCGTGCGGTCGGCCGTGCCGCCGGGCACGAGGGCGCGTACGGTCCAGGTGCCCTCGGCCGCGTAGAAGCGGAACTGGCCCGTCGCGGACGTCGGGACCTCCGCGGTGAACTCGCCGGTCGAGTCCAGCAGACGGACGTAACCGGTCACCGGCTCGCCGTCGCGGGTCACCTGACCCTGGATCGTGGTCTCACCGGGCTTGATCGTCGAGGCGTCCGGGCCGCCGGCCTTCGCTCCACACATGTCTGTCTCCAGAGGTCGTTCAGGTCGGGGTTACTTGTTGGCGCCGAGCTCGATCGGCACGCCCACGAGGGAGCCGTACTCGGTCCAGGAGCCGTCGTAGTTCTTGACGTTCTCCACACCGAGCAGCTCGTGCAGGACGAACCAGGTCAGCGCGGAGCGCTCACCGATGCGGCAGTAGGCGATGGTGTCCTTGGCGAGGTCGACCTGCTCCTCGGCGTAGAGCTCCTTGAGCTCCTCGTCCGACTTGAAGGTGCCGTCGTCGTTGGCGTTCTTCGACCACGGGATGTTGCGGGCGGACGGGACGTGACCCGGGCGCTGCGACTGCTCCTGCGGCAGGTGGGCGGGGGCCAGCAGCTTGCCGGAGAACTCGTCGGGCGAACGCACGTCGACCAGGTTCTGCGCACCGATCGCGGCGACGACGTCGTCACGGAAGGCGCGGATCGCGGTGTTCTGCGGCTTGGCCTTGTACTCGGTCGTGGGGCGCTCGGGCACGTCCTCGACCAGCTCGCGGGCGTCCAGTTCCCACTTCTTGCGGCCGCCGTCGAGAAGCTTGACGTTCTCGTGGCCGTACAGCTTGAAGTACCAGTAGGCGTACGACGCGAACCAGTTGTTGTTGCCGCCGTAGAGGATCACTAGCGTGTCGTTGGCGATGCCCTTGGCCGACAGGAGCTTCTCGAAGCCCTCCTGGTCGACGAAGTCACGGCGGACCGGGTCCTGGAGGTCCTTGGTCCAGTCGATGCGGATCGCGTTGCGGATGTGGTTCTTCTCGTAGGCGGACGTGTCCTCGTCCACCTCGACGACGGCGATGCTGGGGTTGTCGAGGTTGGCCTCGACCCAGTCGGCGTCGACCAGGACGTCGCTGCGGCTCATGCTCTTTCTCCTCCGGGGCAGTTACGGCGGGGCGTGCAAGTGAGAGGGGCGCGCGGACAGACCGTGAGCGGCGCACGCGCGCGGATGCCCTGGGCAGGGCGGCGGGGGATGCGGAAGGCGACGCTTCCGCTCAGAAGGTGCGACAGAGCATGGCGGAGACGCGGCACAGGTCTACTGCCCGCCGCTTCGTGAGATCCGCCTGTCCCCGTGGCCGGAGGACACTCAAAGTGCACTGCATGGGCTCGATCGTAGGGACGGACAGGTGCGCGTGTCACCGGCGTGTCGTATTTTGAGACGCGATCGTCCGGGATGTGAGAAAAGGAGTCCGCCCGGGCCGTGGGGACACGGTTCCCGGGCGGATGTATCCGTCGTCACAGCTGCGGTACGGACGGCGGCGTCTCGCGTGTCGGACAGCCTCGTCAGGCTGGTTACCCGGCCAGCCGGACGTTCGAACCCTTCACCGTGATCTCCACACCGTTCTGCGCCGCCTGCACCTTGTCGAGCTGGATGCCGCCGGGCAGCCCGTCGATCTTCTGCTCGAAGTCGGTGACCGTACGGGCCCGGTTCTCGACGAGGTCGACGCCGGCGAACGAGGGCAGCGTGTCGGCGTGCACCTTCACGGTGTCGCCCTCGGCGGTGACCGTGCTGAGCACGTAGACCGGCTCCGGCAGCTTCGTGCCGAGCACCGTCGCGTCGATCTCGACCTTGATCTTGCCGTTGCCGCCGTCGGAGAGGCCGACGATCTCGGCGGTGACGCCGGGGGCGACCTGCGTGGGCTCGGCCTTGGCGGTCTTGAGCAGCTCGTCGTACGTGATGGACGCGGTGCCGGTGGCGCTGTCGGCGACGGCGGAGCTGTAGTCGCCGGAGAACTCGACGCCCTTCATGTTCGCCTTGAGGTCGTCGATACGGATCGTCCCGTCGGTGGTACCGGTGTCCGCCTCGTAGTCCTTGATGCCGACCTCGACGTCGTCGAGCACGCCGCCGACGACCTGGGTGAGGAAGGGGAAGCCCTTGATGGAGACGTCGGGGGTGACGGCCAGGCCCTCGGTCGTCTTCAGCTTGTCCGCCGCCTCGTCCTCCGCGAAGTTGACCGCGAGACGGTCGGCGAGGACGAAGAGGCCGCCGATGATCACGACGAGGATCAGAAGTATTCGCAGTGCGCGCATGCGGTGTGTCCCCCACGACGGCGGTCAGACGACGGTCGGTTGACGGACGGGTGGCCGTCGAGCGTGAGAGTAACCCCGTGCCGGACAGGGGCCGGGGAATTGTCGATCAGCTGTGACAGCTGTGACAGGAGCGACAGGAGCGACGGACCGCCCGGCAGCGTTCAGGCCAGCGCCCGCCCCAGCACGTAGACCGCCGGTGCGGCCGCCGCCAGCGGCAGTGCCACGCCCGCCGTGAAGTGCACGAACCTCGACGGGTAGTCGTAGCTCGCCACCCGGTGGCCGATCAGCGCGCACACCGCCGCGCCCCCGCCCAGCAGCGCGCCCTTCGCGCCGAGCCCCGTCAGCTGGCCGACCGCGATCCCCGCGCCCGCCGCGGCGAGCAGGGAGACGGCCACCGAGGCCGGGGTCGGCAGCGGCAGCGCGCGGGCCAGGACGGCCACCGCCACCGCGGCCGCGCCGACCGTGACCGCGTCCGGTTCGGCCGCGAGGTGGCCGGCCGCGATGATCGCCAGGGCCGCCGAGGCGACCGTCGCCATCAGGCCGTGCATCCGCTCGTCCGGTCCGGCGTGCGAGCGCAGCTGGAGGACGAGGGAGAGCAGGACCCAGACGCCCAGCGTGCCGAGGATCGCGGCGGGCCCGTGCTCCCGGCCGGCCGCGAGGAGCACGGCGTCCGCCGCCAGCGCGCCCAGGAACGCCAGCGCGATGCCCTGCCGGGCGGGCCACATGCCGTTGAGCCGGAACCAGCCGGCCGCCGTGACGGCCTGGAGGACGACGAGCGGTACGAGGAGGGCGTACGACCCGATGGCCGCCGTACCGGACAGGAGCAGGCCGAGCAGCGCGGTGAGCGCGGCGGGCTGCATGCCGGGCTCGATGACCGGGGAACGCCCCTCGAGGCGGGCCCGCTGCGCGTCGGTGATCCGGGCGTTGCCGGCGACGGTGGCGGGGCCGTAGCCGGAGGTCGTCTCCCCGGTCGCGGGCGTCCGGGGGGCTTGGGGTGCTTGGGGCGCCTGCGCTTGGGGCTGCGTCCCCCCGTAGGACGCGTACGCCGGCTGCACGGGCGCCTGCTGCGGCATGTACGCCGTCTCGGCCGGCGTCGGCGACTGGACAGGCGGCACGGCCTGCACCGGCTGCTGGACCTGCGTCTCCCAGGTCTGCCCCTGCCACTGCTGGGTGTACTGCTGGGCGGCCTGCGGATCCTCGTAGGCCTGCTGCCAGTAGGGGTCGTACCCCTCGTATCCCTCGTACCCCTGTTGGTACGGGGCAGGGCCCGTACCGCCGTCATACGGCTGGTCGCTCATCGTCACCCTCCTGCGAACGGCGGCAGCACCTCGACCGTGCCGCCGTCGGCCAGCCGTACGGTCTCATGTCCGCGGGTGCCCACGGGGTCACCGTCGACGAGGAACGAGCATCGCTGCAGGACGCGCACGAGTTCGCCGGGGTGTCGCCCGCGCACGGCGTCGAGCGCCTCGGCGAGCGTGACCGCGTCGAACGGCTCCTCGGCGATCCCGGCCGCGGCCTTCGCGGCCGCCCAGTAGCGCACCGTGACCTTTGACATCGGGTTCCTCAATCAATCGGCGGTGTACACGGTCAGGCTAGCCCGGCTGTGAGAGCGCCCAGTCCCCGATCCGGGCCAGCAGCTCGTCGGTGGCCGCGTGCTCGGCGTGGCCCATGCCGGGCTCCAGCCAGAGTTCGCCGTGGTCACCGGCGGCGGTGGCCAGCATGCGGGGGTGGTCGACCGGGAAGTAGCCGTCCTGCTCGCCGTGGACGACGAGCAGGGGCGTCGGCGCGATCCGCGGCACCGCCTCCACCGGGGACAGCGGCACCGGGTCCCAGTCCCGGTGATGGATGCGCGTCCGCAGCCCGTAGCGGCCCACCAGGCGGCCCTCGGGGCGCGTTACCAGCCAGTGCAGGCGGCGCATAGGGGCCGTGCCCCGGTAGTACCAGCGGGCGGGAGCGCTCACCGAAACCACCGCGTCCGTTCCCGCTTCCGTGCGCCCCTCGCGCCCCGCTCGCTCCGATCCTCGCTCCGATCCTTCCGGCGGGAACAGCGCCGCGTGCCGCAGCACCACCGAGCCGCCCATGGAGAAGCCGACGGTGGCCACGCGCGCGTGCCCGAAGGAGCGCGCCCACTCCACCGCGGCGGCGAGATCGAGCACCTCCTTGTCGCCGACCGTCGAGCGCCCCCCGGAGGCGCCGTGGCCGCGGAAGGAGAAGGTGACCACGGCCCCGTACTGGGCGAACGCCTGCGCGATGCGGCGGACGTGCGGGCGGTCCACGTCGCCGGTGAAACCGTGCGCGATGACGAACACCAGGTCACGGGAAGGTGGCCGTCCGGCGTCGTATACGACCACTCCCGGGTCGTATACGGAATCAATGGAAATCCCATCGGCGGTGTACAGAAACGTCCGCAAAGGTGCGCGTCTGCTCGTCTCGGAGTTCGGACGAACGGTGGAACGCGCCACATGACCTGCCGCTCCGGTGCTCATGTGGGCTATTCTCCTAGGCAGAGGACTCGGGCAGCGTAGCCCCCGGGTCCTTTTGTGCTTTCGGACGCGATGTATACGAAGCGGAAAACCGCAGGTGTACGGGCCCCGGGATCGCAGAGCAGTCCGCAGTGCCGCAGTGCCGCAAACGTCCTCGCAGGGACCGAGGAGGAACCAGACGTATGAGTTCTCTGCTGCTCCTGACCAATGCCCTCCAGCCGTCGACGGAGGTGCTTCCCGCCCTCGGCCTGCTTCTGCACAACGTGCGAGTGGCTCCGGCCGAAGGCCCCGCCCTCGTCGACACCCCGGGCGCCGACGTCATCCTCATCGACGGACGCCGCGACCTCCCCCAGGTCCGCAGCCTGTGCCAGCTGCTGCGGTCCACCGGACCCGGCTGTCCACTCATCCTCGTAGTGACCGAGGGCGGCCTCGCGGCCGTCACCGCCGACTGGGGCATCGACGACGTCCTGCTGGACACCGCCGGACCGGCGGAGGTCGAGGCGCGCCTGCGCCTGGCCATGGGCCGCCAGCAGATCGTCAACGACGACTCCCCCATGGAGATCCGCAACGGCGACCTGTCGGTCGACGAGGCGACCTACTCCGCCAAGCTCAAGGGCCGCGTCCTTGACCTCACCTTCAAGGAGTTCGAGCTCCTGAAGTACCTCGCCCAGCACCCGGGCCGCGTCTTCACGCGCGCTCAGCTGCTGCAGGAGGTCTGGGGCTACGACTACTTCGGCGGCACCCGCACGGTCGACGTGCACGTACGACGACTGCGCGCCAAGCTCGGACCCGAGCACGAGTCGCTGATCGGGACCGTCCGGAACGTCGGTTATCGATTCGTTACGCCGGAGAAGGCCGACCGCACCTCGGACGAGGCGAAGGCCAAGGCGGCCCAGGCGGGCCCCGCAAAGCCGGAGGATGCGGACGAGGCGGCCGCTCTGGACGGCACGGAGATCCCGGCGGAGGCATAGCGGCCGCTCGGGCGGGGCTCGCCTACGCACCGGTAGCCTCCTTGACGCCCTGCCCAGAGCGGGTCCATCCGCGTAGACTCCGCGCGTGGCCAAGGTAACCAGGGATGATGTGGCGCGACTGGCGGGTACGTCGACCGCCGTCGTCAGCTATGTCATCAACAACGGACCCCGGCCGGTTGCCCCGGCCACGCGCGAGCGTGTCCTCGCCGCGATCAAGGAACTGGGCTACCGGCCCGACCGGGTCGCCCAGGCGATGGCGTCCCGGCGTACGGACCTCATAGGCCTGATCGTGCCGGACGCGCGCCAGCCCTTCTTCGGGGAGATGGCGCACGCGGTCGAACAGGCCGCGTCCGAGCGCGGAAAAATGGTGCTCGTCGGCAACTCCGACTACATCGGCGAGCGCGAGGTCCACTATCTGCGGGCCTTCCTCGGGATGCGCGTCTCGGGCCTGATCCTCGTCAGCCACGCGCTGAACGACAACGCCGCCGCCGAGATCGATGCCTGGGACGCCCGCGTGGTCCTGCTGCACGAGCGGCCCGAGGCCATCGACGACGTCGCCGTCGTCACGGACGACCTGGGCGGCGCCCACCTCGCCGTGACCCATCTGCTGGAGCACGGCTACGAGTACGTCGCCTGTATGGGCGGCATAGCGGAGACCCCGTCGGTCGGCGACCCGGTCTCCGACCACGTCGAGGGCTGGCGGCGCGCCATGTCCGAGGCCGGGGTGTCCACGGAGGGCCGGCTCTTCGAGGCCCTGTACAACCGCTACGACGCCTACCAGGCCGCCCTCAAGATCCTCTCCGGGCCCAATCGCCCGCCCGCGATCTTCTGCTCCACCGACGACCAGGCGATCGGCCTGCTGCGCGCGGCGCGCGAGCTGCGCATCGACGTCCCCGGCGAGCTGGCGGTGGCCGGCTTCGACGACATCAAGGAAGCGGCCCTCGCCGACCCGCCGCTGACAACGATCGCATCGGACCGCTCCGCGATGGCACGGGCCGCGGTCGACCTCGTCCTCGACGACGGGCTGCGGGTGGCCGGGTCCCGGCGGGAGCGGCTGAAGGTGTTCCCGTCGCGGCTGGTGGTCCGGCACTCCTGCGGCTGCGTGTGACGGCAGTTCTGCGGCTGCGTGTGACGGCAGTTCTGCGGCTGCGTGTGACGGCTGCGGGTGCGTCCCGCAGGACTCCGGCGGGCTCGCTGAGGGTTTTCTGAGAGAGTCCCCCAAGCTGCCAGAAGCGTCTTTATATCGGACGTACGAGGTTCTGCCGGGCTTCTCAGGGAGCACTCAGGGAGCTCTCATGGTCGACGGACAAGCTGCTTGTCATGACCGAGAGCTTCCGCCGCAGCGGCGAGTACGAGAACCCCGAGCAGTCCCAGGGTCACGGCGACCAGGCCGCGTACCCCCAGCAGCAGGCCGCCTCCCCCGTGAACCCCGAGTGGCCGCCCCCGCCGGCGCACGAGCCCGTGCAGCCGGTCACCGTCGAGCCGGGCACCACCGTGTGGCCGGGCCAGGCCTCGCAGGCGTCCGCGCCGTCCGGGTTCGCGGCCTCGGGTGCCTACGGCGGCGGTGACGGCAACGGTGGCGGCGGTACGGCCGTGATGACGGCGGTCCCCGCCGAGCCCGCGCCGCCGGCCCACAAGAAGCGCACCCGGGGCCCGATCGCCCTGCTCGCCGCCGTGGCGATCGTCGCCGCGGCGATAGGCGGCGGTACCGCGTACGGCATCCAGGAACTGACCGGCAACGACACGGTCGCCTCCAGCAGCACCAGCACCACCGTGGTGCCGTCCGCCGACAAGGGCACGGTCGCCGGAGTGGCCAAGGCGGTCAGTCCGAGCATCGTCGAGATCAACGCCACCTCCAACGCCGGCGAGTCCACCGGCTCCGGCGTGATCATCACGAGCGACGGCGAGATCATCACCAACAACCACGTCGTGTCCGGCGCCTCCTCGATCAAGGTGAGCACCAGCGACGGCAAGACCTACACCGCGAAGGTCGTCGGCACCGACAGCAAGAAGGACCTCGCCCTGATCAAGCTGGAGAACGCCTCCGGCCTGACCGTGGCCACCCTCGGCGACTCCAGCGGCGTCCAGGTCGGCGACACGGTCGTGGCGATCGGCTCCCCCGAGGGTCTGACCGGCACCGTCACCAGCGGCATCGTCTCCGCCCTCAACCGTGACGTGACCGTCTCGACCGACGAGAGCCAGGGCCAGCAGCAGGACGGCAGCGGCCAGTGGCCGTTCGAGTTCGGCGGCCAGCAGTTCAACGGCGACACCGGTTCCTCGACCACCACGTACAAGGCGCTCCAGACGGACGCCTCGCTGAACCCCGGCAACTCCGGCGGCGCGCTCATCGACATGAACGGCAACATCATCGGCATCAACTCCGCGATGTACTCGGCCGCCGACGCCACCAGCTCGTCGAGCGCCGGCAGCGTGGGCCTCGGCTTCGCCATCCCGATCAACACCGTCAAGTCCGACCTGCCCACACTGCGGGCCGGCGGTTCCGACAGCTGAACCCCACCCGAACCGGCTTCGTAGGGAGTACGTCATGTTCAAGCAGGTTTCGCACACGGTGGCCGGCACCGACCCGGCCGGCTTCGCCCTGGCCCTTGAGGTGGCGTACGAGCTGCACGCGCCGGTGACGACGCGGGCGCCCGAGGTGGCCACCGTCGCCCACGCCATGGGCCGCCGCGCGAAGGCCGCCGCCCGCCGCCGTACCGTGCGCGGCTGATCCCACCCGACTCTTCCTTCAGCGGCAGCAGGGAAACATGCGAGGCTGAAAGCGTTCAGCGCCCCCAGTTCTGTTGTCCCCTGTTGTCCCACCGCACCCGAGGAATCCGAAGCCCATGAGCCCCGCCGAAGGCGACCGTGACACCCAGCGCATCCTGATCGTCGACGACGAGCCGGCGGTGCGCGAAGCACTCCAGCGCAGCCTCGCCTTCGAGGGCTACGACACGGAGGTCGCGGTCGACGGCGCGGACGCCCTGGAGAAGGCGACCGCGTACCAGCCCGACCTGGTCGTCCTCGACATCCAGATGCCCCGCATGGACGGCCTCACCGCCGCCCGCCGGATCCGCGGGGCGGGCGACACCACCCCCATCCTGATGCTGACGGCCCGCGACACGGTCGGCGACCGGGTGACGGGCCTGGACGCCGGGGCCGACGACTACCTGGTCAAGCCCTTCGAACTCGACGAACTCTTCGCCCGCGTCCGCGCGCTGCTGCGCCGCAGCTCGTATGCGGCGGCGGCCGGGGCGGGTTCGGCGGCGGACGACGAGGCGCTCACCTTCGCGGACCTGCGCATGGACCTCGCGACGCGGGAGGTCACCCGTGCCGGGCGGCCCGTGGAGCTGACCCGCACCGAGTTCACGCTCCTCGAGATGTTCATGGCCCACCCGCGCCAGGTCCTCACGCGCGAGCAGATCCTCAAGGCGGTCTGGGGCTTCGACTTCGAGCCGTCCTCCAACTCCCTCGACGTGTACGTCATGTACCTCCGCCGCAAGACCGAGGCGGGCGGCGAGCCGCGGCTCGTGCACACGGTGCGGGGTGTGGGGTATGTGTTGCGGCAGGGCGGGGCGGAGTGAACAGGGTTGTGCGGCGGTTCCGTACGCTTCCCATTCGGGCGCGGCTGTCGATGCTGGTCGCTTCGGCGGTGGCGTTTGCGGTGGCGGCGGTTTCGGTCACCTGTTGGTTCATCGTGCAGGGGAAGCTGTACGAGGAGCTGAACAGCGACTTGCAGTCGTCGTTCCGCGGTATGTCGGCGGCACAGTTCGCTCAGCTCACCACGACCTGCGTCCAGGAACCCTCGTCGGACCCGTTCGGCGGAGGGCGCCTCAGGGGCTACGCGCAGATCGTCAGTGCTGACGGCAAGGTCTGTCTCCTGAGCGGCTCCACGGCCCAGGTGAAGATCACCAGCGGTGACAAGGCCGTGGCCAAGAATCCCGACCCCAACTCCGACACCTTCCGCAACGGCACCGACAGCGACGGCAACGCCGTACGCGTGATGACCACAGGACTCGTCATCAAGGACGGTCCTGTCACTCAGGGCGTGGTCGCCAACTACGCCTTCCTCGTCGCCGTCCCGCTCAAGGGAACCCAGTCCACCCTCAACGAACTTGCCCTGATCCTCCTCCTCGTCTCCGGCATCGGAGTCGTCGGCGCCGGAGCAGCCGGCCTCGCAGTGGCCCGCGCCGGCCTCCGCCCCGTCGACAAGCTCACCGAAGCCGTCGAACACGTGGCCCGCACCGACGACCTGCACATCCGCATCCCCGTGGAGGACGACAGCGAGGACGAGGTCGCCCGCCTCTCCCGGTCCTTCAACTCGATGACCTCGTCCCTCGCCAACTCCCGCGAGCTCCAGCAGCAGCTCATCGCCGACGCCGGTCACGAACTCCGCACCCCCCTCACCTCCCTCCGCACCAACATCGAGCTCCTCACCCGCAGCGAGGAGACCGGCCGCCCCATCCCCGAGGCCGACCGCAAGGCGCTCCTCGCCTCCGTCAAGGCGCAGATGACCGAGCTGGCCGCCCTCATCGGCGACTTGCAGGAGCTGTCCCGCTCGGAGGGGCAGCGGGGCGAACGCCTTCAGGTGGTGTCGCTGGAGGACACCGTCGAGTCGGCGCTCCGCCGGGCACGGCTCCGCGGTCCCGAGCTGACGATCACCGTCGACCTCCAGCCCTGGTACGTCCGCGCGGAACCGGCCGCCCTGGAGCGCGCGGTCGTCAACATCCTGGACAACGCGGTGAAGTTCAGCCCCGAGGGCGGCAGCGTCGAGGTGCAGCTCGCCCACGGTGTGCTCACCGTCCGCGACCACGGCCCCGGCATCCCCGCCGAGGAACTCCCGCACGTCTTCGACCGCTTCTGGCGCTCCCCCAGCGCCCGCGCCCTGCCCGGCTCCGGTCTCGGCCTGTCGATCGTCGCCCGTACGGTCCAGCAGGCCGGCGGCGAGGTGAGCCTGGCCCGCGCGGAGGGCGGCGGCACGGTGGCGACCGTACGACTGCCGGGGGCGCCGACGCCGCCGCCGGAAGCCCCCGCCGTCGAGTGACTCTCGCGTAGGGTGCCCGGATGATTGCGGTACCGGAGACGTTCGTACGGACCACCGTCGATCGCGAGGGAGCGGCGGGAGCGGCCTGGATCGCCGAACTGCCGGGCCTCGTGGACGAGTTGCTGGAGCGCTGGGCGTGCGCGCCGGACGGTGAGGTGACGCACGGCGGCGTCGGCCTCATCGTCCCCGTGCGACGGAAGGACGGCGCGGACGCCGTGCTGAAGGTGTCGTTCCCGCATCCCGGCAACGTCCACGAGCCGGACGCGTTCGCCGTGTGGGACGGGCGCGGTGCCGTACGGCTCCACGCGCGCGACGACCTGCGGTTCGCGATGCTGTTGGAGCGGGCGCGGCCGCAGACGCTGGCGGAGGCCGAGGCCGGCGACGAGGACGAGATCGTGACCGTCGCGGGGCGGCTCAACCGTCGGCTGGCCGTACCCGCGCCGAGCGGGCCGCCGGAGCTGCCCCGGCTGCGGGATCGGGTCGACGCGTGGGAGCGGGAACTGTGCACCGATGCCCGGGAGCTGGCGCACACCATGTCGAGCCGGGTGCTGGACGCCGCCCTCGCCACCGTCCGCGAGCTGGGTCGCCTACAGCCGGAGACCCTCGTCCACGGCGACCTCCACGCCCGCAACATCCTGCGCGCCGACCGCGAGCCGTGGCTGGCCGTCGACCCCAAGGGGTACGTGGGAGACCCCGCCTACGACGGCGGCACCCTGCTCAAGTCACGCTTCCTGGCCCTCCTCGAGGCGGACGACCTGTCCAAGGCCGTCCACCGTGCCCTGGACGTCTTCGCCGAGTCCGCGGAACTCGACCGCGAACGCGTCCGGCGCTGGGCGCAGTTCCATGCGGTCGAGACGGCGTTCCACGGGCGCCGGCACGGGTTCCGGGTCGCCCGGGGAGGCCGGGGGCGGGACTGGCTCGTCCAATTCGCCGAAGAATTGGCGCAGTTGCTTGCGTGAAGCGGAAACGGACATAGGGCGACAGACATCCCCGCTGGCTGTCGATGTCCTGTCATCCTTATCGAGTTTCTGACCCTACCCGTGAGTACTCTGCGACGTTCCTGGTTGTCAGACAGGTGCCGTCGGCACCCGAGCACAGCACTCAGGAGTGAGCCACCCCCATGCGACTCATTCGCAAATCGACGCTCAAGAAGAGCGTCAAGAAGAGCGCCCTGATCACCGCCTCCACCGCCCTCGCCCTGACCGGCCTGCTGGTCAGCACCGGCTCCGCGCAGGCGGCCGGCAACGGCCCGGGCGGCGCGACGAACATCCGGGGCACGGACCCCGGCAACACCGACCTGATGATCGAGCGGCTCTGTGAGCAGGAGGGGAGCCTGACGGGCGTCTACGGCGCCCTCAACGTCGACACCGGCGAGTTCAAGACCCGGGACGAGTACCTGGACGACGTGTTCCCCCTCTGGGAGCCCGTCGGGCCCTGGGAGACCTTCCGCGGCTGGTGCGGCTACGCGGAGGCCTCGACCTGGTCCATCAAGGGCGAGCCGGTCCGCACCTCACCGTGGATCGGCAACCGGGGATCGAAGGACGACAAGGAGACCTTCGTCAACAGCTACAGCACCAAGACCTTCGCCAAGAAGAGCGTCGGCGCCTCGATCAGCCTCTCCATAGCGAAGAGCATCTTCTCGGGCACCGCGGGCGGCAGCGCCGGCTACGAGTGGGGCTGGGAGAAGACCTCGTCCTTCGAGCGCCGCAGCGAGAAGACCATCCCGCCGTGCACCCAGGTCGCCGTGACGTGGACGCCGTACCAGCGCGTGGTCCGGGTGAATCCGATCTTCTACGTCGAGGACTACCAGTGGAACAAGGACCCCTCCAGCAGGGACAACATGCGGACCGTGCACAGTTGGCGCGACCGGGGCTACAACACGATCTACTCGTACGGCTACTACATCGACGGCACCTCCGACAAGCTCCTGCCCAACGGCCAGCCCGACGGCCGTGAGGACAAGGTCGAGGAGAAGCTGGACCCGAAGACCTGCGCCTGATCCGGGCCCGAGCCCACTGATCCCGACCGGCGCGGCAACCTTTTCCTCACCGGCTCCGACAAGCAAGTGACGTGATCCCCCTGTCACTTGACTCGATCGGAAACCGCCGTGAGTGAAACCCGCAGCAAGCCCCGCCACCGCAGAAGGAAGACCGCGCTGGCGGTCGGCGTCCCCCTGGCGCTGACCGCCGCCGGCACCCTCGCCTACGGCACCGACTTCGGCGTCTTCGGCGAGGACGCTCAGCGCACGGCCTCCGCGGCCACCGCCGCCCCCGCCTGGGCTACCGCCACCGCCGACGGCTTCGCGTCCGTCAACGCCCTGGGCCAGAACGGGACGTACGGCGGCCGGGACGGCAAGACGGTCACGGTGAAGACCCTCGCCGACCTGGAGAAGTACGCCACCGCCGCCGAGCCGTACGTCATCGTCGTGGCCGCGACGATCAACATGAACCCGGTCGGCAAGGAGATCAAGGTCGCCTCCGACAAGACGATCGTCGGGTCCGGGACCTCCGGGCACATCGTCGGCGGCGGGTTCTTCCTCGGCTCCGGCGTCCACAACGTGATCATCCGGAACCTGACGATCCGGGACGCGTACCAGGGCATCTGGAACGACAAGGACCACGACTTCGACGCGATCCAGATGGACGGCGCCCACCACGTCTGGATCGACCACAACGACCTGCGGAACATGGCCGACGGTCTCATCGACGTCCGCAAGGACAGCACGTACGTCACCGTCTCCTGGAACAAGCTGAGCAACGACAACAAGGCCTTCGGCATCGGCTGGACCACGAACGTCGTCACCGACATCACGATCCACCACAACTGGATCCGCGAGACCGAGCAGCGCAACCCGTCGACGGACAACGCCGCCCACGCGCACCTCTACAACAACTTCCTGGAGGACGTGGCCGGGACCACGATCAAGTCCTCCTACGGCAACTACTCGCGCGGCGCGACGAAGATGCTCCTGGAGAACTCCTACTTCCAGGGCATGAACAACCCGGTCATCAAGGACAGCACCGCGAGCATCGTCCAGAAGGGCAACACGTTCGTCTCCACGACCGGGCGCAACGAGAGCGGCGGTACGGCCTTCGACCCGAAGACGTACTACGCGTACACGGCGGACAAGACGGCGGATGTGCCTGCACTGCTCAAGTCGGGGGCGGGACCGCGCAGTTCCATCGGTACGACGGCGACCACCAAGGCGGCCGCTGCCACCACCCTCACCGTCGCCAAGGACGGCAGCGGCCAGTACTCGACCGTGCAGGCCGCGGTGAACGCCGTACCGGCGAACAACGCCTCGCGGGTCGTCATCGCGGTGAAGCCGGGGACGTACCGCGAGCTGGTGAAGGTTCCCTCCAACAAGCCGCACGTCACGATCCAGGGGACGGGCGGCAGCCGCAAGGACACGGTGATCGTCTACAACAACGCGTCGGGGACGCAGAAGCCCGACGGCTCCGGCACCTACGGCACCGGCGGCAGCGCCACCGTCGCCGTCGAGGCCGACGACTTCCAGGCCCGGAACCTGACCATCACCAACGACTTCGACGAGGCCGCGAACCAGTCCCTCTCCGGCCACCAGGCGGTCGCCCTGCGCACGGCAGCCGACAAGGTCTTCCTGGACTCGGTCATCGTCAACGGCGACCAGGACACACTGCTGCTGGACACGGCCGCCAAGGACAAGCTCGGCCGCGTCTACGTCTCGAACTCCTACGTCACCGGCAACGTCGACTTCATCTTCGGCCGGGCGACGGCAGTGATCGACAAGTCGGTCATCACCCTGAAGAAGCGCTGGAACGGCACCTCGGCGGGCTACATCACAGCCCCGAGCACCGCCGCCAACCGCAAGGGCATCCTGATCGCCAACTCCACCGTGAACGGCGACGTCTCCTCGGCGTCCTTCTACCTGGGCCGCCCCTGGCACGCCGGCGGCGACGCCACCCTCGACCCGCAGACCACGGTCCGCAACACCACCCTCAGCGCCGCGATCAGGTCCACCCCCTGGACCGACATGAGCGGCTTCTCCTGGAAGGACGACCGCTTCGCCGAGTACAAGAACACCGGCGCGGGCGCGGGTTC
>NZ_JBWLKM010000076.1:0-38411 GCF_059026085.1 Streptomyces sp. a15
ACACCACGGAATACAGCCACCACCCGAAGCCCTTCAGGGACTTCGCGATGATTCACCCTGACGAGCCGAAGTCAGTAGAGAGTCCAAGCACGGGGAAGTGCTGCGCGAGCCGCTCGAGACCGGCGACAGAGTCGCCCCAGGGGGCAGGCGCTGCGGATTGTCCTGCGGATGTGCGCCTCGTCCCCCTTCTTGCTTGACGCGTCATCAATTCCGGGCATGCGTGCGGAGCAGCGAGCACGGGTGCGACTGGGCTTTCTCGGGGGTTCCTGACGCGGCAACAGGTCGGATGTATGTCAACGCCTCTGCCCATGAGCGGAGGTGCTGCGCCGCACCGCACGCCCGGCGTCGGCCGCTGCCCGCGCGACCGTCCTGCCCTGCCTGTCCTGGACAAGTCCTACCTGGTCATGAGGGATGGAACGGCATCCGGAACATGCCTTGGCCCAAGGTATTGTTGGGCCGCATGGGAGACGCCCGGTCAACATGGTCAGGGGACTTCCGTCCGGCTACGGGCGGCAGTGGTGCGCGGCTGAGAGGCCGACGCCGTGAACGCGAGGCCCTCAACGCCCTCGTGACCGCCGTTCGTGCGGGGGAGAGCCGGGCCCTCGTCGTCAGTGGTGAGCCGGGCGTCGGCAAGACGGCACTGCTGGACTGGCTGGTTGACGAGACATCGGGTGTCCGCATCGTGCGCGCCACCGGTGTCCAGGCGGAGATGGATCTGCCGTTCGCCGCGCTGCATCAACTGTTGGCGCCCATGCTGGATCGGCTGGACCGCCTGCCGGTTCCGCAGCGCGACGCCCTGCGTACGTTCTTCGGTATCAGCCCGGGGAAGGCGCCGAATCGCTTCTTCGGGGGGTTGGCTGTCCTGGGCCTGCTTGCCGATGTCGCCGAGCAGCAGCCGCTGATCTGCGTCATCGACGACGAGCAATGGCTCGATCGCGCCTCGGCGCAGGTGCTCGCGTTCGTCGCCCGCCGCCTGGAGAGAGAGTCCGTCGGGCTCGTCTTCGCCACGCGTCGGCCGAGCCGGGACCTTACGGGTCTGCCCCAACTCGTCGTCGAGGGCCTGGGGGACGAGGATGCCCGTGCGCTGCTCGAGTCGGTGGGTACCGGGCCGCTGGACGAACGGATCCGCGACCAGGTCATCAGCGAGACCCGCGGCAATCCCCTGGCCCTGCTGGAGCTGCTGCGCGGAATGTCGCCGGCGGAGATCGCCGGCGGTCTGGGGATACGGCGCGGTGCCAGGCCCCTGTCGAAGAAGATCGAGGAGAGCTTCCGGCGTCGGATCGACGCGCTCCCGGCCGAGTCCCGGCGTCTGCTGCTTCTCGCGGCTGTCGACCCCGTCGGTGATCTGACGCTGCTGAACCGGACGGCTGCCCTGCTCGGCATCCCATGCGAGACCGTGACCGCAGCGCTGGAGACCGGCCTGATCGAGGTGAGCCCCCATGTACGGTTCCGGCACCCGCTGGTCCGCTCGGCCCTGACCAACTCCTCCTCACCGCAGGAAATCCGGGACGCACACCGCGCACTGGCGGAAGCCACCGATCCCAAGCAGGATCCCGACCGCCGCGCCTGGCATCGCGCCCTGGCCGCGACGGGGCCCGACGAGGACATAGCCGAGGAACTCGAGCGCTCCGCCGACCGCGCACTGGCACGCGGTGGCCTCACCGCGACGGCGGCATTCCTCGAACGCGCCGCGATCCTGACGCCGGATCCCGCGCGCCGCGCGCAGCGCATGCTCACGGCGGCCTACGCCAAGCTCGACGCCGACGCCCTCGACGACGCGCTGGGCCTGCTGGAGGTGGCCGAGGCGGGTCCGGAAGACGCCCTGCGGACGGCCCGGGCGGAGCACCTGCGCGGCCGGATCGCGCTGGAGCAGCAGCGCATGCCCGAAGCGGCCCGGATCCTCCTCGGTGCCGCCCGGCGCACAGAACCGCTCGATCCCGCCCTGACGCGCGAGATCTACCTGGACGCCTTCGCGGCTGCCGCGCTGGGCGCCAGTCTGGCCGACTCGAACAGCATGCGTACGGTCGCGGAGGCCGCGCGCGACGCACCTCCCGCTCCCGAGCCGCCGCGTGCGGTGGACGTGCTGCTCGACGCGTGGGTGGCGCTGGCGACGAAGGGGTACGCGGTCGCAGGGCCGATGCTCGCCGAGGCACTGCGCATGATCAGCGGCCCGGACGGCGACTCGGGCCGACTCGTGGGCGGCAGGTCAGCTGTCGTCCTCGCCATGGAGCTGTGGGACGCGGAGGCGTCGTTCACGCTCGCCACGCGCCAGGCCCAGGTCGCTCGCGGGACGGGTGCGATGGGGCAGTTGCGGGTCGCACTCAGCTTTCTGGCTCTGGGGCAGGTTCTCGCCGGGGAGTTCGCGAGCGCGGGGGAGTTGATCGCGGAGTACCGCATTCTCACCGCGGCGACGGGTAACCCGTATCTCCCGGCCACCGAGATGATGCTGGCGGCGTGGCGCGGGCAGGAGACACGGGTGCGGGAGCTGGTCGAGGCGAGCCGACGGGCGGCGCCCGGGCGGGGTGTCGGCGCGTTCGTGCCGTACGCGGGCTGTGCGAGTGCGGTGCTCCACAACGGTATCGGTCGCCACCGTGAGGCGCTCGCCGCCGCCAGGGAGGTGTTCGAGCACGACGACTGCGGACTGGGACCGCTCGTCGTGCCCGAGCTGGCGGAGGCGGCGGCCCGCACCGGTGACCGGGGGGCCGTCGAAGACGTACTCGAGTGGCTGTCCGAGCGCACGCGTACGGCGCCGACGGACTGGTCGCTCGGGATGGAGGCCCGGCTACGCGCCTTCCTCGCGCACGGGAGCGACGCCGAGGGCTTCTACCAGGAATCGATCGAGCGCCTCGGCCGTACCCGCGTTCGGGTGGAACTCGCCCGGGCACACCTGCTGTACGGCGAATGGCTGCGCCGAGAGAAGCGGCGGGCCGATGCGCGGGAGCAACTGTCCACCGCGCACGACATGCTGGCGACGATGGGCGCCGATGCCTATGCCAACCGCGCACGGCGCGAGTTGCTCGCCACCGGGGCTACCGCTCGCAAGCGCACCGACGACACCAGTAAAGAACTCACGCCGCAGGAGGCCCAGATCACCCGACTCGCCCGTGCGGGGCTGTCGAACGCGGAGATCGGTGCGCGGTTGTTCATCAGCGCGCGTACGGTGCAGTACCACCTGCGCAAGGTCTTCATGAAGCTCGGCATCAGTGCACGCGGTCAGCTCGACGCCGTACTGCCGGATGACGGGAACTAGTGTCCTGAGTCGTTGATTCGGTTCGGATGTCCGGCGAGGCGGTCCAGGCCCCCGGTTCGGTCTTCGCCCGGACGAAGGGCTCAGGTACTCGTTGCCAGGTCTTGATCCAGGTGGGGGCCTTTGGCATGCGGGGCGCCCTTAGCGTGTGCCTCGATACCGAGCCGGGAGGCAACGTCCTTGCTCGAAGCGCCGGTTGCGCTCCCGCACGATCCGGCACCGCAGGCCGCATGTCGTCGGTCAGCGCCTGCATCTTCATGCCGGCGCACAGGCTGGGACCGCGACTTCGCGAACACCTGATGCCGGCCGCCCTGAGGCCCAGCCGCGACTCTCGGCCGGACCCGGACCCGGACCCGGACCCGGACCCGGACCCGGACCCGGAGCCGGAGCCGGAGCCGGAGCCGGAGCCGGAGCCGGAGCCGGAGCCGGAGCCGGACCCGGACCCGGACCCGGCGCCTGGTCGGCCGGAGGGGGCCCAGCGGCAGTCCATCGATCATGACTGGCCATCCGCACTGTGCACAGGCTGATACGAGTGCCCCGCTGCCGGGACAAGACTTCCCCGCGAAGACGGCCCCCCACCCGTCTGCGAGGAGAGCCATGCGCGCGGTGATCGTGAACGACTACGGACAGACGCCGGTCCTGGGTGAGGTGCCCACCCCACGACCAGGACCCCACCAGCTGCTGATCCGGCTGCGGACAGCCGCCGTCAACCCCATCGACCGCAGGCTCGCGCGCGGCGACTGGCGCATCATGTTCCCCGGCACGTTCCCGATGGTGCTGGGCACCGATGGCGCGGGCATCGTCGAGACCGTCGGCGAGGGCACGACCAGGTTCGCTCCGGGGGACGTGGTCTTCGGGCAGCTGATGATCCCTCCGATCGGGTCGACGGGAACGTACGCGGAGTACGTCGCCGTCGACGAGGACGCGCCGCTCACGCGAGTCCCGGACGCCATGGACCTCGACGTGGCGGCGGCACTGCCGACGATCGGCATGACCGGTCTCGCTCTGACGACCATGCTCTCACCGCTCAACGGCAGGACGGTCCTGATCGTGGGCGCCCGGGGCGGAGTCGGCTCCATGGCGACCCAGTTCGCGGTCAGAGCGGGCGCGCACGTGATCGCTGTCGCTCCAGGCATCGCCGCCGAACGGATGCACCGCTACGGCGCCGCCGAGATCATCGACCCTACGGCGGTCTCCCTGCCGGAGGCGGTGCAGCGGGCGCACCCCGACGGCATCGACGCGCTGATCGACCTCGTGAGCGACACGGACCGCTTCGCCTCGCTGGCCAAGCTCGTACGCCCGGGCGGCTCGGCGGTCACGACGAGGTTCGTGGCCGATGCGGGCGCACTTGAGGCCATGGGCGTCACTGAGATCAACTTCGTGCTGTCGGCCTCGGGCCGCCTCCTCGACCATGTCGCCGAAGCCGTCGTCATCGGATATGTCGCCCCGCCGCCGATCACCCGGGTCCCGCTGGAGGAGGCACCGGCGGTCGTGAACGGCACCGTACGGGGGGCGACCGAGGTCAAGACCGTCATCACGGTGCGTACCAGCATCGGCGGAGCCAGAACGCGGCGAGCTCGGTGACCGGTCGTAAGGTGGCTGTGATCACCGGAATCGGATCACCGGAATCGGCGGCGGCCTGGGTCGGGAAACCGCCCTGAAGCTGGCCGCCAGGGCTTACCGGGTCCACGGCATCCCGCTGTCGCAGCGTGCGGCCACGGAACTGAACAGCGCCGGCGGCGGAGCGATCACCGCGACGGTTGGCGGCATCACCGACGAAGGTGCGGTCAGGTCATGGGTCGCGAAGGTGTCGGACGCGCTGGGTGGCGGTGGCCTCGACGTCCTCGTCAGCACGCCGGCAGCCTCACGCCAGGCCCGCTGGAGGTGCTACCGCCCGACGTGATCCGGCACCACGTCGAGGTCAACGTGCTGGGCGCGCTGCGGGTCATCAACGGCTTCCAGCCCGCACTGCGCCCACACGGGGCCGCATTGTCCACCTCTCGGCCTAGCGGTGGGCACGAGTCGTTCGCGGGCGACTTCGTCGTGGTCCGGGCAGGCAGCGCACGCGGTAGCGGGCCCGCGAAGGCGAGGGCCCGTCCGCAGTGGGTCGTGGAGTCGATGACCGCTGAGCAGCGCAGGCTGTGCGGGCATCGGGTGACCGAGTTCGCCGCCGGCCTGGTGCCGTTGCAGGGTGCGGAACGAAGTGCCGGGCAGTACGCGGACCGGCTGATCGACATCTGCGAACGGGTCCCCGCACCGACTTCGCGAGCCGCCCAAGACTCAGCGTCGAGCGCGGACACGGGCTGCTTTGGTGAAGGCCGCGCGGAAGGTGTTCGAACGGGAAGGCTATCCCGTCACCCGCCTGACCGACATCACCGAAGAGGCTCGGTGCGCGGCGGGATCTTTCTACACCTCCTTCGTCAACAAGGAAGAGGTGCTTGCGGCCGTCGTCCTGGAGGCGGCGGTCGTTGCGGCTGGCTGACGGTCCCGACGAGGTCCACAAGCGGGCCATCGCCAAACAGGAACTGCGGCAGAACCGCGGCGCGGCAAACGGCAGCGGTGAGCTGAGACGGCGGGACTCGATGTCACCGGTCGCATCGCCGTCATCACCGGCGCTTCGCGCGGTGTCGGGCCGGCGATCGCCCGGGCCATCGCTACGGCCGGCCGAACTCCCGGACGGTCGCCACGGGGATGTGCCGGTCCGGTCGGCGTACGACTGTGTCGACGAACCGTTCCAGTACCTGGGCGACGCCGTCCTCGTCGTTGGCGGGGGCACGATGGCGTGCGGTCCGCAGGACGTCCGGATGGGCGTTGGCCGTGGCGTACGAGTGACCCACCGCGGTGAGCATGGGCAGGTCGTTGGGCATGTCGCCGAAGGCGGCGATCTCGTCGCTACCGACGCCGAGTCGTCCGCTCCACGCGAGCAGGGTGGTGGCCTTGGTGACGCCGGGTGCGCTGAACTCCACCAGCGACAGTCCGGTGGAGTAGGTGGTCTCGGCGTTGCTGCCCGCAGTGAGCCGAGCTCGCTCGTAGAAGTCGTCGAGAGGCAGAGTCGGGTGGTAGGCGAGGATCTTCAGCACCGGCCTGCCCGGGATACGGGTGAGGAGTTCCCCGGCGGTGCCGGTGCCGACCGGTTGGGCGGCCTCCTCACCGAACGACCAGGTCGGGTAGGCCGGTTCGTGGCCGAAGTCCCCTTCGTACTCGAGGGCGAAGGCGGTGCCGGGCAGCGCCTTGCGCACGCGGGTGATGAGCCGGGTGGCTGCCAGGGGCCGGATCGGGGACACGTGCGCCAGGGTTCCGTCAGGGGCGTAGACGGCCGCGCCGTTGGCGGCGATGACGAAATGCGATCCGATGGTGGCCAGCAACTCCGGTACGGAGCGCGGGAGGCGGCCTGTGACCAGCACTACGCGGATCCCGGCCTGCTCGGCTGCCGTCAAGGCGGCCCGGGTGCGGTCCGACAGCGTTCCGTCGCTGCGGAGCAGCGTGCCGTCAAGGTCCGTCGCGATCAGTTTCGGAGGGACGAGAGGGACAACGAGAGGCACGCCGGGGGTGGTTGTCATGGCGGCACCCTTCTGGATCGACGGACTGAACGGGTGTGGTTCGGTGCCCTGCGGACACGGGTGCCTCACTCCGATCGATGGCCGCCTGGCACCGCGCCATCGACGGAGCCGTGCTGGGAGGGAGGCGCGAAAGTCTCCGCATCGCTCGAGTACTGGGCGACGCTGGTGCCGCCCGGTACTCGGTCTGTCTTCACGCTCCGGTGGTCACGTTGGAGACGGGGTGTTGAGGAACTGCATCTCCCGGGCGAACGCTACACCGGCGCCCCGGTATGCGCGACAACCGCGCCCTGGTCCTCGGGGGAGATGATGTCGGTGCGGGCCCAGTCGCGCTGCCACTCGGCCAGGGCGACCTGCCAAGTGATCGGGACGACCCCGGCCTGGACCATGCGGCGCACGGCCATGTCGTGGGCCTCGGCCGACACGCCGCCTGAGGCGTCGGTGACGACGTAGACCTGTAGCCCTCCCGACCGCCTGAAGGGTGGGTATGGTCACGCAGATCTCGGTGTACGGGCCGACGATGATCAGCTTCTTGCGTCCGGTGGCCTGACGGCGTCCACCACGCACTGGTCCTCCCAGGTGTTGATGACCGTTCGGTTGATCGGCTTCTGGTCGGGGAAGACGTGCTGGAGGGGCTGGATGATGAGGCCACCGCGCTCTTCCACGACCGTGGGGCAAGAATCTGATGTGTCACGTTGTTGTGCCGCGCCAACTATCACGCGACCTGGGTGATGTGTCAACCATCAGCTAGAGTGGGTTTGCATGGAAGAGGAAACACGCTGGCTCACCCTGACCGAACAGCGCGCCTGGCGCGCCTTCATCGGCGTACATCAGAAACTCCCCAGCGCACTGGCGCGCAAACTGCAGGCTATGGGGAACCTGTCCATCGCCGACTACGTCGTACTCGTGGCCCTCACCGATGCGCCCCACGGGCGGCAGCACTTCCAGGAGCTGGCCCAAGCGGTGGGCTGGGAGCGCAGTCGTATGTCCCACCATCTCAGTCGCATGAACAAACGCGGCCTGGTGATACGTGAAGACTGCCCCAAGGACGCACGCGGGGTTCACGTGATCGTCACGCCCACAGGCCGCGCGGCCATGGAAGAGGCCGCCCCCGGGCACGTCGCCACCGTGCGTCGGCTGGTCATCGACCCCCTCGGTCCTGAAGAGCTCGACATGCTTACCCATCTCTGCGAAGGCATCCTTGGCCGGTTGGAGGCGGATCCACCCTGAGGTCTCGCCCGCTGGCCGCCCGTCCGTGACGGGCGGCCAACTGTCCATTGACACATCAATGTTGATGCATCATCGTGGTTTGATCGTCCCACCTGTCGCGTCGTGGGCACTTCTGCTGCCGCAGCGGCGTCGTCGGGATGACCAATCGCGAACTCTCCAAGGATGCCGTGATGCAGAGCGCCCTTCAGGTACTCAAAGCCGGGCAGATCTTCACAGGAGCGGTCCCTCCGGAGAACGCCACCGTCACCGATTTCGGGCCGGACGCATGGCTGCTTCCGGGACTGATCCGCGACAGGGTCCAGGTCTGGGCCGGCCAGCCATGGGCGAGAGGGCCCGTGTTCAACTCCAGTTCCAGCATCGCGAACAGTTCGTCGCTCAGCACGGGCAGCGAGGCCTGCCCTTCGACACGGGCCCGCTCGGCTGGTGCTCTTGGCGTTCCGGGCGCTGGGCCAAACCGTTGCCCGGGCAGGTCAGAAGAGGCGGCGTCTCGTCGATCACGCTCCGCGACCACTGCTGTGGCACCGCGAACGATCACGACTTCATGACATCCATGAGGTTGATAGGTCAACCGATTCGCTGTATGTTGTTGATGCATCAACCGGAAGAAACTTCTGACAAGGGGAACTGTTATGAGTGACAAGAAGGTCATCGCAGTCGCCGGAGCAACGGGTGCGCAGGGTGGCGGTGCCGCTCGGGCGATCCTGGCAGATCCGGAGTCGGGCTTCACGGTGCGCGCGCTCACCCGGAATCCCGACTCGCCAGCGGCCAGGGAGCTCGCGGCGCTCGGGGCCGAGGTTGTTCAGGCGGACTTCGACGACGAGCCGACGGTGCACAGGGCGTTCGAGGGTGCCTACGGCGCTTTCCTCGTCACCAACTTCTGGGCGCACGGTTCGGCGGCGAAGGAGCTGGAGGAGATCCAGGTTCTGGCCCGGGCCGCCGCGGCCGCCGGTCTGCGTCACGTGGTCTGGTCGACGCTGGAGGACACCCGCGAGCTGCTGCCTCTGGAGGACGGCCGGATGCCGGTCCTGCAGGAGAAGTACAACGTGCCACACTTCGATATCAAGGGTGAGGGCAATGAGCTGTTCAGGCAGGCCGGGGTGCCGACCACCTTCCTCAACACGACCTTCTACTTCCAGGGCTTCCTGCAGGGCCTCGGCCCCCAGCGCGGCGCAGACGGGGTACTGGCGCTGAGCCTGCCGATGGAGGACGGCAAGCTCCTGGCCGGAGTGGACGTGGCGGACATCGGCAGGACGGCCTTCGCCATCCTCAAGGGCGGCGAGCAGTTCATCGGCCAGACCGTCGGCCTGGCCGGCGACCATCTGACCGGTGCGCAGTACGCGGAGAAGCTCGCGGCGGCGCTGGGCGAGCCGGTGCGCTTCCAGTCCGTGCCCTACGACTTCTTCCGCACCCTCGAGATTCCGTTGGCCGAGGAGCTCGGCAACATGTTCCAGTACTACGGCGACTTCGATCAGGAGTTCACCGGCGCCCGTGATCTGAACCGGCTGCGCGAGATCAACCCGGCACTGAAGAGCTTCGACGACTGGCTGGCCGAGAACGCCTCGAAGTTCGAGTTGAACTGACTGGGCGCGACCGCTCCCGTGAGTGGGCAGCTCGACGGCAAGGTCGGCATCGCCGTGCCGGCGCAGTCCGTCGCCCTGGCCGGGTCGGAGCGGTAGGCACCACCCGCTGGAAGAGTCCCCGCAGTTCATCGGCACCGGACGCTTGACCATCACCCGGAACCTCAGGCTACCGACCCGCCTGAATGAGCTGATTTCTGCAGGGACTTGAGGGGCGTCAAGCGACTTGCTGGTCAATCTGGTGAGCTTGACGCCGAGGCGCGGCAGTTGATGATGCATCAACTCACTTTTCCCCTGGGGTAGGCGGCACGTCTCCGTGCGCCCACGAAGTCGAAGATGGAAGGCGTCTACATCTCATGAAGAAGCGTCTCATCAGCATGATCGCCGCAGGCGGCGCGGCAGCCGCGGCACTGGCCGTGACCACCGGCCCGGCCCAGGCGGCGAGCCAGCCGCCCCAGTGCCAGGCCGACGCAGGCGCCTGCGTGGCCGTCACCGACGGAACCAGAGGCCAGGTCCACAGCATCAGCGTGAACGGCCAGTGCGCGTCATTCACCACGGACAGCACGGCTATCACGAACCGCTACTTCCCCCAAGTGACCGTGGACCCCTCCCAGACGTCTCCCACCACGCTGACCTACTCGGGCTACCACTGCGAGAGCAACACTCAGAACTCGCAGCCCGTGGGCTGGTTCACGGGCACGGGTACCGGTAATTACCGCTGGGTGAACATCGGCCGTGTCTGGATGTGACACACGCGGTGCGGCGGCCACCGCACCGGCTACTCGGCACATTGCACGCCGCTAC
Organism: Streptomyces sp. a15; assembly: GCF_059026085.1. Classification (NCBI taxonomy): domain Bacteria; kingdom Bacillati; phylum Actinomycetota; class Actinomycetes; order Kitasatosporales; family Streptomycetaceae; genus Streptomyces; species Streptomyces sp. A15. The sequence goes on from NZ_JBWLKM010000076.1 coordinate 10,416, forward strand.
CGGTGAGCGAGACCTGCGGGCCGGCCGGAGCGTCTGGAGACCGTCCAGGCGCTCCGGCCGGCCCGCCTGATGACCGGCTGGCTCTCGCGGGCCGTCTCGGCGTGATGGCGGCCCACCTGCGGGTCGACTACCGCGCTCTGGTACCTGGCCTTCACGGCCATCGCCTGCACCCACATCTGCCACCGCCGACTCGCCAGATCTGGTTTTCCTGCCGATCCTGCAGATTGGTGGGCGAACCCCGAACTCCTCATTCGGGCAGGTTTTCGAGAGCGCAGCGCAGCGTGCGGGCGCACCTGAAGTGCTACCGCACCCTGCGGTTGACCGGCTCAGCCGGCCGTTCTGCGCGCCTCTCAGGGCGGCGAGCCCCTCTCCGTGTCTCTCTGGGGCTATGTCGACACTTGCTGGGAGTACGCCGGGATGGACACCACGGTGTATTCGGTGTTCACCGGCGAGGGGACGGTGAAGCGGGCGTTGGGCAGATAGAAGCGGTCGCCGAAGCGCGCGATGGTGGTCGGGGTGTCGAAGCGCGGGTCGGGGCATGCGGACCACGTCCGCCCGCGAGGGCAGGGCGCCTCGGCGGCCGAGGGGAATCTTGTACAGCACGGGGTTGAACGAGTCGGTGAACCAGGCCGCGTCGCGGGTGATGACCATGTCGTTGACCATCGAGGAGCCTTCGGCTCCGAGCCTGTAAGTGGTGACGACTCGCCCCGTGGCTGGGTTGATCACCCGGGCGGTGCCTGCCTGCCCGCCCGCGACGAACAGGCGCCCGAAGGCGTCGAAGGCGATGCCGACCGCACCCGTCCCCGGTCCGGGCGTGAGGACCCGACCTGCGCCGGTCGCCAGGTTGAGCCGGTACACATCGCCGTTGGCCAGGGAGGTGACGTACGCGGTGGGATCGTTACCGATCGCGATGCCCTCGGGGAAGAATCCGGTCGGCAGTGCGATGGTCTCGGGAAAGAGCCTGGAACCCTTCGGCGGCTGGGAGAGTGTGGCGGCTGCCGACGAGGTGCCGACGCTGACTGCGGTCAGAGCCGCACCGGCGCCTGCGAGGCTCGCCAGGAATGCTCGACGGTTGTGCATGGATTCAACTCCGTTGACGTTGGACTGGCATGCGCCGGGGTTCCGGCGCACGTCGACAGCAATCTGCCGGGGACAGGCCACGCCGCGTGCCGGCTGAGGGGGGGGCGATGGCGGCGTACAGGCCAACGCCGGGGCAAGCCACTACCCTGCTCGACCTGGTCGACGGTTGCCGTGATCGGCAAGCGGCCAGGTCGCGAGGGGGCGAGGTGGCCTTGAGTGCGCCACCGCCGATGACGTAGCTGCGGATGCGGCAGGTCGAAGGCTGGTTACGGGTGGTGCGGGAGCGGTGCGGCAATGGTCCTGGCGGCGTGCGGCCATGGTCCCTGCCGCTGCGGAACTGGTGGTGACGGTCCACTACCGCACAGACCTGACCATGCGGCAGCTCGCGCCGCTGTTCGCCGTCTCGCCGGCGACGGTGGGGACCGACACCCACGCCGGCATTGTTCACCAGCACGTCGAAACGACCCGGTACCTCCTCAGCGAGTCGGCGCCCCTCGGCGAGCGACGCCAAGTCGGCGTATCGGGGGCCGCCGGTTCGCCGAACGACCTCGGCGCGGCGTTTGGCATCACGGGTGTGCACGAAGAGCTGGTAATCCTGCTGCTCGGCCAGCGCCGGCGCGCCCCGCGGCACACCCGTCCGACGCACCAGTGATCAGGACGCGTGCCACGTCTCGGCTCCTCGCTTGTCGGAGGGGTGGCGACGCGTGCCGCTCGGGTTGCCCGGCATGAGAGGAGCGCCGGCCGTGTGATCCTTACCCACCGCCGCAGACGCCCTGGGCCAGTCACGTGGTTCGAGAGGCGATGGCGACGATCGCCGATGGATCAACCGGCAGAGGGCGAGGTGAGGACGCCGAGCTGGACCAGGGCCGTGGCGGTGTCGTCGAAGGCCCATTCCTCGCTGATCTTCCCGTCGGTGATCCGCCAGATGGTTGCGGATTCCCAGCTCAACTGTTTGCCGTCGGCGGGTACGCCCAACAAGGAGCCACGTACCGTCGCGGTCACGAGGTACCGCACCGTGACGAGATCACCTTCGGCGAGGATGTCGAGCTCCTCGGCGTTCAGATCGGGCATCGAGTCGACGAACGAACTGATCAAGCCCACCAGACCCTCCGCCCCGGAGACGGTGCCCATGAAGCCGCCGTGCCAGACGAAGTCCGGCGTCACGAACTTGGCCGCCAGTTCAGGCTGGTGACCGTTGAACACCTGCGTCGTGTAGTCCCGTACGAGCTGCTTGTTGGCCTCTGTTCTCTTCCCGTGGCGCTTGGGGGCCGTGGTGGCGTGGCTGGTTGTGGCCCCGGCGACCGATGCGGCGCCGACGGCGGCGCCGGTGCCGAGGAGTGAACGTCGACTGACCATGACTTCCTCCTGATGCCAGACATGAGGGACGCACACTGCGTCACTCACAGTTAGTTTGTTGCTGAAGCAACAAACTAGGCCCTAATCTGTTGTTACGTCAACCATTTCTGGGTTTCCGTAGGATGAGACGGTGACCAAGCTGCCGGACCGGACAACACCCCTCCATGCCGACGAAGAGGCCGCCTGGCGAGCCTTCGCCCGGGCAGTGCTCGTCGTGCCACGGGTCCTGGAGGCCGATCTGCTCGCCGGGTGCGGGCTGAGCCTGGTCGAGTACGTCGTCCTGGTGAACCTCTCCGAGGCTCCTGGACGGGCCATGCGCATGAACGAACTCGCCGCCGAGTCGGTCCTGTCCACCAGCGGCACGACCCGCCTGGTCGAACGTATGGCCAAGCAGGGACTCGTGGTGCGCCGGCCCGCCGAGACCGACGGTCGTGGGTTCATGGCCGCCCTTACCGACGCCGGACTGCGTCGGCTCGAGGAGGCTTACCCGCACGCGTTGGCCAGCGTGCGCAGCAACGTCATGGACCACCTGGCCGGCCTCGACCTCGCCGCGTTCGCCCGCGCGGTCGGCAGCTTCGCCGCAGACCGGGAACAACTGACCGTCCGCGGTCGCCGCCCACCCATCAGCAAGATTGACGTCCGATCAGACACCCCAAAAAGTGGAGCAGCGCAGACCACGAGTCCCGAGGGCGTGTCTGCGCGACCCCGATCCGCTCGATCAGCAACTTGACCCGCTTCAGCGTCCAGCCTTGGAACCCGTCGTCCCAGCCGTGGGCGAGCGGGCCGCGCCTCAGCTCCCGCTCCAGCCGCTCCCACTGCGCAGGGCTCAGCCGCTCGACGGAGACCGGTCCCTTCGACCTCAGCGCATCCGCGCCGCCTTGTCCCCATGTCCGCCGCCAGCGCCGCACCGACCGTGGCGTCACCCGTAACTCCCGCGCGATGGCCTCGGTCTTCTCGCCGCGTGCGAACCGTTCGGCGGTCTCCAACCGTCCGAAGGCGGCAAGGCGGTCGCCATCGCGGCCGATGCGACGGACGCGGAAGCGGTCCGCGTCCCGGTCGAAGCAACCGGCCCCCTTCACAAGGGAAGACGCGGACCTGCTGACGGAGATCGCCTCCCGGGGCGCGCCCTGGCCATCGACAGGGCCGCCGTTACACGCCGTAGCAACGGGCGGCGGCCGCTCTGCAGTAGAGGCTGCTGGTGGTTGTCCGCCCGGATGTTGCCAGTTGTGAAGTGCAGTCACCGGGCGTACTCCTCCCCGAAGTCACCCGAAGCGCGCAGGACGGCGCACGGTCCAGTCGCTCAGCTCTTCGAGGGCGGAGGCCAGCCGCAGGAGGGTCGCTTCGTCCCAGGGCCCGCCGATCAGCTGGCTTCCGACGGGCAACCCGTCGGGTGAGGTGTGGAGCGGCAAGGAAATGGCGGGCAGGCCGGTGATGTTGCAGACGGCTGTGAACGAGATCATCCGGTTCTCGGTCATCCGCAATCCGCCCGGGTCGGCGTTGGCCTCTGCAAGGCAGGTTCCGGCCGGAGGGGGAGGGCAGGCGAGGGTCGGGGTGAGCAGCACGTCGAAGTCGCGGCCCCACTGCGCCCGGACGTCCACGGCCTCTTGCTGCAGGAGCGCGGCCGTCCGTGTGTACTCGCCCGAGTGGCGCGTCCTGGCGCGCTCCATGCGGAACCGCAGATGAGGCTCGGCCAGTTCCGGACGGTCGTAGGGCGCGGTCCACAGTGCCGCGTCCAAGGCGGTCTGCGCGTACCCGAGGCCTGCCTCCTCGGTGAAGAAGCGCGGCGACACCGGGAACACCGCGTGCCCGAGCGACTCCAGCAGCCTGCCGGTCCGCTCGGCCGCCGCCACGCACACCGGGTCGACCGGCAGTCCGGTGGGCGCCAGAAGCAGCAGGCCCACCCGCAGTGGCTCGGACTCCCGCCCCACTTCTTCGGAGAAGGGCCGCTCCGACGCGGGTGCGCCGTACATGACGAGGCTGTCCGGCACGCTCATGACGTCCAGCAGTGCGGCCGCGTCCCGCACCGTCCGGGTGATCGCTCCCTCGACCGTGGCGTGTTCCCAGGCCGCCAGGTACTGCGGCACCCGTCCGCGGCTGGGTTTGAGCCCGACCAGCCCGCAGCACGAGGACGGCATCCGGATCGAGCCGCCGCCGTCGTTGGCGTGGGCGACGGGAGCGAGCCCCGCGGCGACGGCCGCCGCGGCACCGCCGCTCGAGCCTCCCGGCGAGTACGCAGTGTTCCAGGGGTTGCGGGTGATCCCGTAGCGGGAGCTCTCCGCAGCGGTCAGCATGCCCATGTCCGGGGTGCTGGTCCTGCCCATCAACAGGAACCCGGCGTCCAGGAATCTGGTCACGACGGGATCCGTGACCGTGCGGGGCGTGTCGTCGCACGCGAGGCTGCCGAACGTGGCGGGCTGCCCGGCGACCAGGTTCAGGTCCTTGATGGGAATGGGCACGCCGTGGAAGGCGGGCAGGTCCCCACCCTCCATGACAGCCCGTTCGGCCTTCACGGCGGCCTCGCGTACGTCATCGTCGTTGCGCCAGACGAACGCTAGGATCTCGGGATCGAACCGGTCGATGCGCTCCAGGTAGGTGTCGACGATCTCGACGGGGCTCAGCTCGCGCTTGCGCACCGCCTCTGCCAGGCGCACGGCGGAGTCGAACGGGTCCATGGGGGCTCCAGTCTGTAGCCATGTCAGGGGAGTTGCAGGGGATGGGGAGTCAGCCGACGGCGAGCAGCCGGTCGAGCTCCTCGCGGTTCTGGGTGCTGCTCGTGCCGTCGAAGACGACCCGGCCGGCCTGCATGACGATCGCCCGGTCACAGCGCTCGAGGAGGAGCCCGGCATGCTGGTCGACCATCACCACCGCCACTCCGGTGGAGGCGATACGGGCCATCGCCTCCAGGACCTGCTGGACGAGCGACGGCTGCAGACCCTGGGTGAGTTCGTCCACGACGATCAGCGACTGTCCGGACAGCATCGACCGGGCGATGCCGAGCTGCTGTTTCTGGCCGCCGGACAGCGTTCCGGCAGGCTGCCGGCGCCGCTCGGTCAGCAGCGGGAAGATCTCGTGGGGATCGACCGCGGGGACGAAACCCGCGCGCATGGCCAGGCGGAGGTTCTCCGCGACGGTGAGGGTGGGGAACACCCCCCGGTCCTCGGGCATCAATGCCGCGCCCCAACGGGCGAGCAGGTCCGGGCGGCCGCGTGGCACGGGGCGTCCGGCCAGGCGTACCTCGCCCCCCTGCCGGTCGGCCAGCCCGAAGACGGTGCGCAGCAGAGTGGTCTTGCCGGTGCCGTTGCGCCCCAGCAGGGCGATCCGCTCGCCCTCGGCGACCCGCAGGGTCACGTCGCGGACGACGGCGGCCTGCCCGTATCCGCCGCTCAGCGCGTTGAGTTCCAGCATCATCGGTTCACCCCCAGGTAGGCCTGGCGCACCGTGGGATCGGCGGCGATCTCGTCCATCGTCCCGTGGGCGATCAACTGACCCTCGTGCAGGACCACGACGTCGTCGGCCAGTTCCCGGACGATCGCCATGTCGTGTTCGACGACGATCAGTGCGCACCCCGTCCGCCGTGAGACCTGCTTCAGCTCGTCGACGAGCACGCGGGCGTCGTCGGGTCCCAGCCCGGCCGCCGGTTCGTCGAGCAGCATCAGCCTGGGCGCTCCGGCCAGCACCATGGCCAGCTCCAGCCGGCGCCGGTCGGCCAGCGGCAGGGCCCCGGCCTCACGGGTCTCGTCGCCGGCCAGGTCGTCGTATTCGGCGGGCAGTTCGACGTGGAGCGGCGCGTCCAGGCGGGCCAGCCTGATGTTGTCGGCCGGCGACAGCGCCGTCAGGACGCTGGGGATCTGGAACATCCGGCCCACGCCCAGGTGTACACGTTCATGGACCGGCCGCGCGGTGGCGTCCGCGCCGAAGATCCGCACCTCGCCCGCGTCCGGGGCGAGTTGGCCCGCGACGACGGCGAGCAGGGTGCTCTTGCCCGCGCCGTTGGGGCCGATCAGGCAGACGCACCTGCCGTCCTCGACCGTCAGGTCCACGCCGCGCAGTACGTCCACCGGGCCGAAGGACTTGCGGATCCCCGTCAGTGCGAGCGCCGGTCCTTCACCGGCCTCGTCGGCGATCTCGTGGGCGCGGTACCGTGCCGCCGCCGCAGCCGGCGGCAGCTTCACGGCCGGACCGCGCGTCCATACCCGGGCCAGTCCCGCCAGGCCCGCCGGGGCCACCTGGACGACCAGAACGAACAGGGCGGCGAGCGCGAGCACGTACCAGCCCTGCCAGGTGCTGCCGAATGTCTGCGCGCCCGCCGTGATCAGGATCGCGCCGAGGAACGGGCCCACGGTCGACTCGCGTCCGCCCAGTGCGAGCCAGACCAGCACGCTCGTCGACATGGCGAGCCCGAAGACCTGCGGCGACACCAACCCGGCGGCAGGCGCGTACAAGGCGCCCGCGACCGCCGACACGGCCGCGCCGACGGCGAACGCCGCGGTCCTCACGCGCAACGGGTCGATACCGGCCTGGGCGGCGCGCTCGGGGTTGCGGGAGGCGGCGATCAGACGCGCCCCGAACCGGCTGCGCACCACGGTGAGGCTGGTGACGGCCACCACGGCGGCCACCACCAGGAGGGTCAGGTAGTAGGCGGAGACCACGCCCCCGCTGCTCACCGACAGCCCGTTGGTGCCGCCGGTCAGATCCGTGAGGCTGGTCGCCGCGTGCTGGAGCAGCAGGCCCACTCCGATCGTCAGCAGGATGAGCGGCGCGTCCGGCACCCGGGAGGCCAGTCCGATCCGGACCACCAGTACCGCGATACCCACGGCCGTCGCCAGGGCCGCCGCCAGCAGCGCGGCGAGCGGCCAGTCGTGCCCCTGGCTGAGCGCGACGGCGTAGGCGCCGAGCCCGAAGAAGGATGCGTGCCCCACACTGAGCAGCCCCGCCCGCCCCCAGGAGATGTCCAGGCCGTAGGCGAACAGCCCGTTGCACAGGCCCAGCGTCAGAGTGGCCACCGCGAAGGAGCTCAGCCCGAACGGAGCCGCCGTCAGCAGCACCAGCAGCAACGCGAAACGCACCACCACCCCTACTCGGGCGCTATGCCTCCCAGCCCTGGGTGCGGCCGGTGGCCCACGGCGTACGCCGCGCGCGGACGGCGTCGGCGGCACTTGAAGCGGCTTGGCGGCGCTCTTTCCCGGGCTGATCACGCGCACCCCGGCGCGGGCGTGCTGTCGGCGACGCGGCCGAGCGTGCGGCTGACCTCGTACGCCCCACCCGGCTTGATCGTCACCTGGAGCATGTCGGCCTGGAGGAGGTGGTTGGCCGCCGAGAAGCGGGTCTTCTCGCCGAGCGGCGAGTCGAAGGCCAGCTGTCCGATCTGGGTGTTGATCGCCTCGCCATCGGCTTTGCCGGCCTTCTCGGCGGCGGCCAGGAAGAACTGGATGCCGAAGTAGGCGTTGCCCGCCACCTCGGGCATCGGGCCGTCGAACTTGTGCGCCTTGCGGTAGTCGGCCACGAAGGCGCGGCTGGCGGGGTCGTCCAGCCGGTCGGTCCAACGCACGGTGTGCGTGCGGCCGTTCACCAGGGCACTGAGCGCGGGGTAGTAGTCGCTGTCCAGGGGTGCGCCGTCGTAGCCGAGCTTGGGGGTGAGCAGGCCGAACTGCTTGGCCTGCTGGCTGAACGACACCGCGTCGGAGCCGACGACCATGGTCAGCAGTACATCCGGCCGGGCGGCCTTGAGCCGCTTGATGACCGGCTGCCAGTCGGTCTGGCCGATCGGGCTGAACTCCTCGGCGACGACCGAACCCCCGGCGCGTTTCACCTGCTGCTTGGCGACGTCCAGATAGTGGTGAGGGAAGTTGTAGTCCGAGCCGACGACCGCGACCTTCTTCCCGTACTTCTCGAGCAGCGTGGGGACGGTCGGCGTGAGCAACTGGCGCGTGCTCTCGCCGAATCCCCAGGCGTAAGGACGACACTGCCCGCCGTCGCCGAGGATCGCCGTACCGAACGGGACCTTCGCGTCGTCGGCGACCTTGGCCACGGCCTCGGCCGTGTCCCCGGTGATCGTGCCGAACAGCATCGACACCTCGTCCCGCTGGACGAGTCTGCGGGCCAGCTGCGTCGAGGTGGCCGGGTCGCCCCCGTCGTCGACGACGACGTACTTCACCTTCGCGCCGTTCACCCCGCCGGCGTCGTTGACCTTCTTCACGCCCAGTTCGAAGGCGTTGCGCAGGGCCTTACCGGTCGAGGAGACGGGCCCGGTGAGTGGCACGACCAGGCCGACCTTCAAGGGCTTGTCCTTGTCGCTCCCGGTGCCCGAGATCGCCGAACCGCCGCAGCCGGTCACCGCCAGCAGAGCGGCGGCGGTCAGGATGCCCGCGCCGGCACGCGTATACGGGTGAGCCATGACATGTACCTCCGAATCCAGGGACGCGAGCGCAGTACCGCGATCGCGACGATGATCAGGTAGAAGAAGACCTCGGCCAGTACGTCGGTCAGCCACGTGCGCAGCAGCACCGACAGTGCGGCGATGGCCAGGGCGGCCCCCGCCGCTGTCGCGAGTGCGCCGGGGCGGCTGAGCAGCAGGCCGAAGAAGACGGGCACCAGGAGGCTGAAGCCCATGGTCGGATTCACCGCGAGCAGAGGGCTGTACAGCGCCCCGGCCAGCACGGCCAGCAGCCCGCCGAGCAGGAACGCCAGAGTGCGCAGCCGGCGCGGATCGGTGCCCAGCAGTGCCGCCATGGTCGGGTTGTCGGCCACCGCGCGCAGGGTCAGTCCCCAGTCCGTGCGGTAGGCGGCGAGCAGCACCAGCCCGATGACCGCGACCGCGATCAGACCGCAGACCAGCCGGTACGCCGGATAGGGCGTGCCCAGGACCGACACCGTCCCGCCGACCGGCGCGTCCACCGACCGGGAGGTCGAGGTGAACAGCAGCTCCGCCGCCTGCCGCAGAGCCATGCCGACACCCCAGGTGACGAGCATGGTCGCCGGCCCGTCCGCGAAAGGACGCCGCAGCAGCAGCCGTTCGACCAGCAGCAACAGCGGCGCGCTCGCCAGCAGGGCGAGTGTCACGCGCCAGCCGAACGCCGGACCTGTGAGGACCGCCGCCGTGTAGGCCCCCACCATGATGAGGTCGCCCTGCGCGAGGTTCACCACCCGGGTCGCCGCGAAGGTCACGGCCATGCCCAGGGTGGTGAGCCCGTAGAGGCCGAAGAGAGTGAGAATTGCCAGGAGTACGTCCACGTGGTGATATCCCTCCACTTCCGCGGACTGCGGATGAGTGGGACTATCGGCCAATTCAGGCCATGGCGTTGGCACCAGAGCGCAGGCTTCTGGTGCTGGAGTGCAGAGGAGGAGCCGATGCCCCTCGAAGCCCGTATGGACGGCACGCTCGTCTTCGGCTACCTGGACACCGTGTCCTCAGAGCGCGCCAAGGCGTTCGACGCCGTGCTGGTCAAGACGGCGACGCCGTACGCCGCCGAGATGCGCCCGGAGCGGTTCGGCGCAATCACCACGTGCGACATCGCCGGCGAGCAGCGAGCGCAGGTCGTGCCGCACGCGTCGGTCGCGACCGAGGGAATCGACACCTTGCTGGGAGTGCTCCTGGCCGGAGAGGTGACGATCGAACAGAGCGGCCGCCAATGCGCCCTGTCCCCGGGCGACTTCGTCCTCTACGGCGGCGGGCGTCCGTTCCGCCTCGACCTCGGCCGCGACTACCGCTGGTTGCTGATGAGACTCGACCCGAGCACGAGCACCTTCTTGCAGCACACCCCCGACGCGATGGTCGCCCAGGAGCTCACCGGTTCCCCCGGCGGCCGGATCCTCTCCGCGATGCTCGTCGAACTCGCCCACCGCGGCCATCGCCTCGGACCGGTGTCGAAAGGGGAGATGGGCGAGCATGTGACCGGCATCCTCAGGACCCTCGTCCGCGAGTACGCCGGCCGGCACCTGCCCCCTGTTCACGCGGACCGGCTGAAGCATGTCCTGGAGCACATCGACCGGCACCTGGCCGAGGAACTCCCGCCCGCCCGGATCGCCGCCGCGCACCACATCTCGGTCCGCTCCCTGCACGCCCTGTTCCAGGAGCGGGGCGAGACACTCGGCGACCACATCCGGCGACGGCGACTGGACCGGATCCGCCAGGAACTGGCCGACCCCGGCCTGGCCCACCTTCCGGCCTACGCCGTGGCGGCCCGCTGGGGCCTCACCGACCCGAGTTACTTCGGCAGAGTCTTCAAGGCCGCGTTCGGTGTCTCACCGAGGGAGTTCCGCCGGTGGTCGCTTCCCGGCGCCGCCGGAGAGTGACCGCTTCCGCTGCCGTCAGGAGGCGATCAGGGACCGACAGTGGGCCAGGAAGCCGTCCAGCGCCAGATCGAACGCGGCGTCGGCGCGGTCGGGGCCGACGGCGGCCAGCGCCTGAGCGAGCAGCGGGGTTCTGCCGTCGGCGTCGGGTTCCCACATGGGCTCGGGCGCGGCCAGGTCGAGCGCGGAACCGAGGACGAGGTTGTCCAGGGCCGTCACCCCCGTAACGAGCCGCCACGAAAGGCGATCCACGTGCCCTTCACCAACGTCGACACCGTGCTGGTCGGCGCCACGTCCGCACCCTGGACCCGCAGCGTCCCCTGGCGACCGCCGTCGCCGTAAGGGACGGCCGTATCGCGGAGGTCGGGGAGGAAGGCGACGTACGCCCCTGGCGCGGCCCCCGTACCCAGGTCGTCGATCTCGGCGGCGCCACCCTCACCCCCGGCCTCACTGACGGCCACACCCACGCGGTCAAGGGCCTCGAACTCGCCCAGGGCATCGACCTTTCCGGCTGTAGAACCCTGGAGCAGCTGCGCGCTGCGTTGCGCGAGGCCGCCCGGCGGGCCGCCCCCGGGTCGTGGATCACCGGCTGGAACCTCGACCACAACACCTTCGAGGGCGGCCCCATCAGCCGCCACCTCATCGACGACGTCGTGGGCGACATCCCCGCCTTCCTACGGCTGTACGACGCTCACTCCGCGCTCGCCGGCTCCGCGGCCCTGCGTGCCGCCGGCGTCGACGGGCCACGTCGCTTCGACCAGGGTGCCTCCATCGTCTGCGACCCCGACGGGCGCCCCGCCGGTCACCTCGTCGAGCGGGCCGCCATGGAGACCGTCGCGGCCCTCATCCCGCAGCCCTCTCCCGCCGAGCGCCGCAAGCACCTGCTCGCCCTGCTGGCCGACATGGCCGCCACCGGCCTCACCGGTGCCCATGTCATGGACCTGGAGACGCCCGACGCGCTCGATCTGCTCACCGCCATCGAGGACGAGGGCGTCCTGCCGCTGCGGCTGCGCATCGCACCCTGGTGCCAGCCCGGCGCCGGCCCCGACGAACTGCACCGGCTGATCACCCTCCAGGGGCGCGCCGGACGGCACTGGCGCGTGGCGGGCGTCAAGCTGTTCCTCGACGGCACCGTGGAGGGCGGCACCGCCTGGCTCGACCACCCCGACTGCCACGGCGCCGGCACCGAGCCGTTCTGGCCCGACCCCGCCGCGTACACCCGCGCCGTGCACGCCCTCGACCGCGCCGGCGTGCCGACCGCCACTCACGCCATCGGCGACGCCGCGGTCCGCCGCGTTCTCGACACCGTCCAGGCTCTCGGCACCCCGTACGCCCGGCACCGTGCCGAGCACCTGGAGACCGTGCCCGACGACCAGATCCCGCGCTTCGCCCGGCTCGGCGTCGCCGCCTCCATGCAGCCCGCCCACGCCACCTACGCCCGGGCGGACCACAGCGACGAGTGGTCCCGCCGACTCGGCCCCGAACGCGCCGCCCGGGCCTGGCGCTGTCGCGACCTGCGCGCCGCCGGAGCCACCCTGGTCCTCGGCTCCGACTGGCCCGTCGCCCCCTACGACCCGCGCCGGGTACTCGCCGCCGCCCGACTGCGCCGCCACCCCGGCGACCCCGGCAGCGCTCCCGTGCGCCCCGACCAGGCGCTCACCCCGCTGGCCGCCCTGGAGGGTTACACCACCCACGCAGCGCGGGCCGCGGGGGAGGAGGACATCGCCGGACGCATCGCGCCCGGCTTCCGGGCCGACCTCACCGCCTTCACCCTCGACCCCCTCACCACCGCGCCCGACGAACTCGCCGACGCACCGATCCGGCTCACGATGAGCGGGGGCCACATCACCCACGGGACACTGTGACACCGCTCTCCTCGCCCGGAGCACCTCGGGTGTCGGCGTCGCGACAGGTCCGCGGTGCCGGTGCCGGGCCTCAGTTGGCTTCGAAGGCGCCGAGATCCGGGGCCTGTCCCTTGTACGGAAGGCCGACGTTGACACCCTTGTCGATCAGGGCGCTGTTCGCCGCGAGGCGGAGGTTGGGCAGCACGGGCAGACTGCCGTCGGCTTGGCGTGCCGCGTCCCAGCCGGACGTCGACACGCTCTGGAACTGTGCGTCCGACAGGGTGAGGCCCAGGTTCCAGGAGTTGTTCGCCGCGTTTGTGCCGGTCATGTTCGACGTCAGGGTGCCGGTGTAGGCGAGGTTGTTGCGCAGGTTGCCCCGGCCGACGGCGGCGCCGCTGGAGTCGACTCCCAGCATGTTGAAGTCGGGGCGGTTTCCGTAACTGGTGTTGTTGAAGTAGTCGTTGGCGACCGGGTGGTGGTTGGCGTAGAACCCCGACGCCCTGTTGAGGAAGGCCACCGACGTGCGGACGGTGTGCTTGACGGCGCCGGCGTCGTAGTCACCGCCGTAACCGCCCGCCTTGAAGCCGGTTCCGTTGCCTGCCGCGGTGGTCGATCCGGGCATGTACCCGCTCCGCCACGCCCAGGAGTTCTCGATGGTCACGGACGAGTAGGCGCTGATGAGGTCGAAGCCGTCGTCGGCGTTCCACCACGCGCGGCAGCCCCGGAACACGTTCCCCGGATTGCCCGCCGAGATGTGCGCGCCGAAGCCGTCGGCGTTCTCCCCGGCCCCGTTGGAGGAGTTCAGGTCGTAGTTGTCGTGCGAGTCGGTGTTGAGGACGAGGTTGTTGCCGCCGTTCTGGATGAACAGGCCGGGTCCCATGTGGTGGTGGGTGTTGATCTGCTCGAAGGTGTTGTTGCTCCCCGAGATCCAGATTCCCCAGGACTCGTGGTTGAGTTTGTTGTTCTGCGGGACCCCGGTGACTTCCAGCCCCTTGAGGTGGATCCAGCTGCCGGTGACGTCGAAGCCCTTGATGCGGCAGTCGTCCTTCATGCCCGAGAAGTTGAAGACGGGCTTCTCCCCGGGGTAGGCCCAGTAGCGGATCGGACTGCCCGAACTGCCGCTCCTGTTCAGGGTGATGGCGTCGACCCGGTCGGTCTGGCTCTTGCAGCTGTTGATCCCGTGGGTGTAGCTGTAGGTGCCGCCCCGTAAGTACACCGTGTCGCCCGGCTGGGCGACGGCCTGCGCATGGGCGATCGTCGCCCAGGGGGCGGCCTGTGTCCCCGCGGCGCTGTCGCTGCCGCCCGGGGCGACGTAGTAGACGTTCGCGGCCGCCGCGTTGCCCGCGGCCGTCGAACCGGCGGGGACGGTGAAGGGGGTCACCGCGAACGCCGACATCAGCAGGGCACGTCCGACGATCCTGACAGGTCTCATCACTCGCTCCAGATCTCGTTGCTCGCCCGGAAGGGGCGCGGGCGCGTCGGTGCCGCGCCCGCGCGCCACGCTCACACGCCGAGGAAACCGTCCATCGCCGCGGTCGGCCGCCGGGTGCTCTCGTCCCAGGCCGAGCTGTTGTAGGCGTTGAACGACGGGTAGCCCTCGGGCTCCCAGAAGAAGGTGCCCAGGCCGCCGAAGCCCTTCAGACCGGTGATGAACGCCTTCAGCGAGTCGCGTACCTGGGTGGGCTTGCCCACCGGCCCGCCGTACTCCACCTGCATGATCGGCTTGCCGTAACTGGACTGGATGGTCTGCATGTTGGCCAGCACGACGGGCACGTTGCCGCCCTGTGCGTAGGAGGACAGGCCGGTGATGTCCCACTTCCCGCCGTTGTCCCGGTAGGCGTTGAGGAAGTTCTGGACGCTGGCCAGGTTCTGCGGCTGGGCCACGTGCACCATCACCGGGGTGTTCGGGAAGACGTGCTTGGACATGTCGTACGCGGCGTTCAGCAGGCCCGTCATCTGAGCCGGGCGCGTGACGCTGCCGATCGGCTTGCAGATTCCGGAGTTGGTCTCGTTGCCGATCTTCACCCAGGCCGGCGTCACGCCGTAGTACTTGATGATGTTGCACGAGTGGTACACGTAGTCGTACATGGCGTCGAGCATCTGGCTGTAGTTCATGGCGGCCCAGGCCGCCGGCGGGTTCTGCACGCCGACCGAGTTCCAGGTGTCGCCGAAGTGGAAGCCGAGCAGGACTTGCATGCCGGCGTCCTTGGCCCGCTTCGCGAGCTGTGCGGTCTCCTCGATGCTGCAGTGCCCGTTGGCCGGATCGCTGGAGGGGTTGACCCAGGTCCGCAGCTGGATCGCGGTGATGCCGTACCCCTTGAGGATGGTGAACAGGTCCTGCCGCACGCCGGCACTGTTGTTCCAGTAGTAGCCGGTCGCCTCCATCTGCGGCAGCCAGCTGACATCCGCGCCCTTGACGAAGCTCGCCGCTTCCGCCGGAGTGGCCAGCGGGCCCGCGCCCAGGGCGAGCGCACCGGCGCCGGCGGCCGCGCCGAGCAGCACGCTGCGTCGCCGTAAGCTTTGAGGCTCGGTTTGTTTGTTGTCGGTCATTGCGAGTTCCCTTCGTTGGGGGCGTCCGTCCCGGTCCGTCACGGCTCGGGACGTAAGCGTCTGCTGTGCGAGATTTCTTTGCCGGGCCGGCTCACCCCTTCATCCCCGAGGTCGCGACGCTGCGCACGAAGTACCGCTGGGTGAACAGGAAGACGAGCATGACCGGCAACACGTAGAGGACCGCGGCCGCGGCTTGCACGGTCGGCAGGTAGTCCCCGTGCGGGTTGCGGTAGGACTGCGTGATCGCCACCGAGAGCGTGGTGTGGTCGATGTCCAGCAGCAGGGACGGCGCGAGATAGTCGCCCCACATCCAGGTGAACGACAGCAGCAGCGAGGTGAGCAGCACCGGCCGGGACAGGGGCAGAAAGATGCGCCAGAAGATACGGCCGTACCCGCAGCCGTCGATGATGGCGGCCTCCTCGAGCTCCTTCGGGACCGCCGCGAAGAACTGCCGGAACAGGAACACCAGGAAGGGCGAGGCGGCCAGGCCCCACAACACCCACGGCCAGTAGGTGTCCACCAGGCCCAGCCGCGAGTACAGCACGTAGGTCGGGATCAGCGTGAGGATGCTGGGCAGCATCATCGTGGCGAGCAGCACGACGAACAGGGCACGCTTGCCCGGTCCTCTCAGCCGGGCGAAGCCGAACCCGACCGCGGCGCTGGAGAAGGTGACCAGGACGGCGTAGGTGGCGGACAGGAACAGCGAATTGCCTGTGTAGGCAAGGAAGTTGATCTGGGTGAGCGCGTCGGTGAAGTTGTCCCACTGTGGTGTCCCGGGCAGGAAGCGGATGGGGATCGCGACCCACTCGGACTGCTCCTTCAGCGCGGCTAGCACCAGCCAGAGGAACGGTCCGGCGAAGAGCACGGCCAGCACCATGAGCAGGAGGTAGGTCCGGCCGGCGTCGAGGCGGCGGGCGGTGTTCCGGTCAGTCGCTCTCGTCACGATCCACCTCGTAGTACACCCAGAACCGGCTGGAGCGCTGCACCAGCAGCGTGATGACCAGAATGATCACGAAGAACACCCACAACATCGCCGAGCCGTATCCGAACCGCTGGTTGGCGAAGTACTCCTGGTACACCTGCACCATGTACAGGTGGGTGCTGCTCGGCACATTGCCGGCGGCGCCGATGCTGTTGGTCTCCGCCAGCAGCAACGGCTGCACCAGCACCTGGAACGACATGATCACGCCGGTGACCACCTGGAAGAAGATCACCGGCGAGATGATCGGCACGGTCACGTGCCAGAACACCCGCCAGCGGCCGGCCCCGTCGATGGTCGCCGCCTCCTCCAGCTCGACCGGTACGCCCTGGAGCGCGGCCAGCATGATCACCACCCCCGTACCCAGTCCCCACAGCGTCAGGATGATCAGCGCGTAGAAGGCGGTCGGGTCCACCAGCCAGGTGACCGCGCGGACCCCCAGCCGGTCCAGGAAGGCGTTGAGCAGACCTGAGTCGCGGTTGAAGACGAGCTTCCACATGATCGCCGTGGCCACCACCGGGACCACCGACGGCAGGAAGAAGATGGTCCGGAACAGACCGACGGCTCGCAGCCGCCGGTTCAGCAGCACCGCCAGGCCCAGCGAGAGGGCCACGCTGAGCGGTACGACGATCGCCGTGTAGGCCAGCGTCCGGACCAGGCCGGCCCAGGCGTCCGAGTCTTGCAGCAGTTCCCGGTAGTTGCTCAGGCCGACCCACCGCCACAGCGACGAGCTGCCGTCGAAGTTGGTCAGGCTCATCGCGAAGGCGTACCCGAGCGGAACGACGGTGAGCAGCAGGAATCCGAGCACCCAGGGCGAGACGAACAGGTAGAAGGTCCGGCCGGAGTACCGCGACCACCGCCGGCGTGGCCGCGGTGGCACCGGTCGGGAGGAGCGAGGCCGCGCCGGAGCCGTTGGAGCCGTTCCCTTTGTCTCCTGGACCACCACGTCGGCCACCTATCCGATCCGGTCCTTGCCCTGCTTGAGCAGCTTGTTGATGTCGTCCGTGATCTTCCGGGCCGCGGTGTCGACGGTGATCTTCTTGCGTGCCGCCTGGTCGACGTACTGGTTCAGCGTGGAGATCCAGTTGGCGGCGGTGATGTACGGCGAGGCGGGCATCGGTACCTGGTGGGCGAGCTCGGCCTGTGAGGTCCGGAACGCCTCCTTCTGGTACGGCAGCTCCTGCGGCAGCTTCGGCAGCAGCGATTTCAGGGCGGGCAGGCCCCAGCCGCTCCTGGCCCGCTCCTCGGCCGGCGGCCCGGCCATGAAGTACTCCATGAGCTTCCACGCCGCGTCCTTGTTCTTCGACTGGGCCGGGATCCAGGCGCCCTGCCCGGCGTAGCACGGACTGACCCGCTTGCCGCCCATCACCGGTGCCGGAGCCATCCGGATGTTCGCCCTGAGGTCGCCGCCCGCCGTGACGAAGTTGCCGCCGTACCAGTAACCGTCCTGGGAGACGGCCATCCGCCCGGCCATGAAGGTGGACAGGTCGGCCCCGTCCGGCAAGGGGTTGAGTGAGGACGGTGCCGCACCGGACCGCGCCAGGTCGACGAACCACTGCAGGGCCCGCTTGGCCTCGGGGGTGGTGAGGTCGGTCTGCGTCAGGTCGTCGTTGTAGATACGGCCGCCCTGGGACAGGACCATCTGGAACAGCGGTCCGGACAGGCCCCACTGCCACTCGATGCCCAGCCCGTACACGGTGGTCTTGCCGTCCTTCTTCACGGCCAGCTTGCGGGCGATGTCGAGCAGTTCGTCATAGGTGACCGGCTCTGTCGTGCTCAGTTCGTCCACCTTCGCCTGCTCGAACAGCGCCCGGTTGTACCAGAGCGTGGAGTCCTGGCTCCAGTCCTTGGTGATCCCGTAGCACGGGCCGGCGCCGATCCGGTGGCCGTCCCACCGCCAGTTGTCGTTGACCGGCAGCAGATCGCTCTTCTTCAGGACGGAGCTCTTGGCCAGGTACGGGTCCAGGTCGGTGGCCAGGCCCCGCGCGTTGTTGTTGGCGCTGCCGGTGGCCGCCCCGCGGACGAAGTCCGGCGGCTTGCCGGACGCGAGCATGGCGTTGAGCTTGGCGTCGTCGCCGCCCGGCTCGATGAGCCGGATCCCGATGTCGGGGTGCAGGCGCTCGAACTCCGCGATGTGCTTCTTGGTCAGCTCGTTGCTGGCGTACATCACGGTGAGGGTGGTCTTGCCGCTGCCGGAGCCACCCGTGCTCGCGTTGCAGCCGGCGAGCAGTGGCGCGGCCGCCGCGCCCGAGGCCAGCGCGGCCGTTCCGGTCAGGAAGCGCCGGCGACCGACCGGTGCCGGGGCTTGTCCATCAGGCATAGCGCGTTCCTTTCCCCACCCGGCGACGGCGGGGTTGCCGACACGAACGGGTTGGTGGCAGTCACGGTGCCCTCGGAAGCGCGACCGGCCGGGAGCAAGCTCCGTCGCGGTGATGCCGCGCCGCCCCTGCCGAATACTCCGCATCCGGAAGGTGTCGAGCTCATGACAGCGTCACGCTGGCCCCTCTAAAGTGCCTCTGTCAATCCATCTACAGAGCTTTATAAAGTTTCGAGAGTTCTCGACAGCCCGCGTTCCCTCGGCGACCAGGAGTACCTCATGCACTCGGCTGTGCAGGCGTCGTCCGCTCCGCCAACTCTCCGTCAGCGGCCGTGGCCTGCACCGACGCGGGACGGCACGCCGAGCCGCGGCATGGCCACGATCGGGCAGACCGCCGACGTCCCCCAGAGCATGCTGCCGACTGATGGCAAGGCAGTCGTCCTGGCCGCCAAATGCCGCGTCTCAGCCCTGAGTAGAGCCCACCAGGACGCCGACTCACTGGCCGTCCGGCTGCCGGTGCCGCGAGGATGGCATGGTCGGGCACTGCTGTCCGCGATCCGCGTTTCGCCGTACGGCTGGGGGCCTGGGGGGCGCGGGACCTGCGGGGTGCTGTCCTCGTCGGGCGTATCGGCGGTGTCGAAGGGAGCACCGCGCGGCGTGCTGCACGTGCAGCCTCCGCCCCATGCCTTCGGTGCCGTCAAGATCCCCTTGTCCGGATGACCCGGCAACCCGGCAACAAGCGCAAGCCGGTGGCCGCCCCGGAGCCCGCCGGAGCGGGCGCTACAATCAGGCGCCGAACAGGTCCGAACCGGACGAGGGTCATGCCCACCCCGAGAGTCACGATCGCACAGGTCGCCGCAGAGGCCGGCGTGTCCGCCATGACCGTCTCCAATGTCGTCAACGAACGCCCCGGAGCGTCGGAATCGACCCGGCAGCGCGTGTTGGAAGTCGCGAAACGACTCGGCTACATCCCACCCGGCGCCCGCAACGGCAAGCGCGGACGCACCGGTCTCATCGGCGTTCTCACCCTGGATCTCACCGGGCAGTACAGCCTCGAAATCGTGCGTGGCATCGCTGAGGAAATCGCCGACGACGAACGCGAACTGTTCTTGAACGCCTCCCTCGACGCCGCCCGCGAGCGCGAGCGCATCTCGTTGTTCGCGGGCGGTCTCGTCGACGGGCTGCTGCTCATCGCTCCCGTCCTCGCTCCGGAAACGGAGCAGGCGATCCAGGCGGGCGACCTTCCGGTCGTGGTCATCGATCCGCGCCGCCTCGACCTGGACCTGCCCAGGGTGACGGTCGACAACTACGACGGTGTAAGGGCCGGCACCCAGCATCTGATCGAGCTCGGTCACCGGCGTATCGCCTACATCCGAGGCGAGGACGACCACGAGAGCACCGACGCGCGCCACCGCGGCCACACCGACGCGCTGCGCCTGGCCGGCATACAACCGGATCCCGCCCTGGTGGCCTCGTCCAACTTCAACCACCAAGGCGGCGTACACGCGGCGACGCATCTGTTGACCACACAGCGCCCCACCGCCATCGTCGCCGGCGCGGACCTGGTAGCCCTCGGCGCCCTCGACACCGCCCGAGCGCTCGGGTTGTCCGTACCTGGCGACCTGTCGATCGTCGGCTTCGACGACCTGCCGCAGGCCGCGCACAGCGCACCACCGCTGACCACCGTGCGGCAACCCCTGCACGAGATGGGCCGAGCGGGCACCCGAGCCCTGATGTCTCTCATCGCGCGCCAACCCCTTCCCACCGACGACATCCGCCTGGCCACCAAGCTCATCCTCCGCGCCACGACGGCGCCCCCGTCCCGCGGGTGAGGGGGGACGCGGTGCGCCACCTCGCGGCAGGAGGCCCCGACGCTCTTCGACGACCGCGCCGTAGCGGCAGGCGAGGGCGTGGTCCCAGGAGGCCGACAGGGAGGTGGCGCTGGGCAGGTTCAGGGGGGCTCGCGTTCGTCCCGGACCGGTCCGCGTACGCCGGAGGGGCCGTCAGACATGAGGATGCTCGGCAGTCCGATCCTTTCCAGGGGCCGCGTCGACCAGAGTCGCGCCCCGTGAGCAGCTTGACCTGCTCGGCGAGGGCCGGGCGAGCCAGGACTTCGCGCGCATCGGGGTCGGCGGGGTGGGCGGACACGGTACTGCCCTTCTCGCTGGGTGAAAGTCTCACGTATTCCGATTCGCCCGTACCGGATGCTTGCTCATGATCGAGACCCGGTTGAACGCGTTGATGGTGACCGCCACCCAGATGACAGCGGAGATCTGATCATCGGTGAGCACGTGTCGAGCGGCCTCGTAGGCCGATTCCTGTGCCACGGCATCGGTGGGGTCGGTCGTGGCCTCGGCCAGTGCGAGGGCAGCACGCTCCACGGGCGTGAACACCTCGGTGTCCCGCCACGCGGCCAGCACTCCCAGCCGCTGCGCCGACTCACCCGCGCGTACGGCCGCCTTGGTGTGAATGTCGAGGCAGTAGGCGCAGCCGTTGACCTGTGACACACGAAGGTCGATCAGCTCCACGACGGTGCGGTCGAGTTCCGCCTCGGCGGCAACCGCGCGCACCGCTTCTGCCGTCTGCACCAGGGCGTGGAAGGCCTTGGGGCTCTGTTTGTCGATGAAGATCCGCATGTCTCCCGCTCGTTGTCTACTTGCTGTGGCCTTCGCTCTACGATCATGGCATCATAGTTGATGCAACAACTAGATTCCATGGGAGGTGGTCTCGGTGAGCAATGTCGAAGCCGAACCGGCAGTGATGAGATGTGGGTCGCCGGTCGACGACGTACGGCCGACCGGCGTGCCACGGGTCGACGTGCTCCCCGCACGGGACGTACCCCTGGGCGGACCGCGTTCGATGACGGTGCGGCGGACGCTGCCGCAGCGGGACCGGACGCTGATCGGAGCCTGGTGCTTCGCCGACCACTACGGTCCCGACGAGGTCACCGACAGGGGCGGTATGGCGCTGCCCCCGCATCCGCACACCGGCCTGCAGACGGTGACCTGGCTGTTCGGCGGAGAGGTCGAGCACCGCGACACGCTCGGTACCCACGCCTTGGTACGCCCCGGGGAGATCAACCTCATGACGGGCGGGTACGGAATCGCCCACTCGGAGGTCTCGACCCCGCGCACGACCGTCGTCCACGGCGTTCAGCTGTGGGTGGCGCTGCCGGAGGAGCACCGGAACGCGCAACGGGACTTCCAGAACCATGTGCCCGAGCCCGTGCGAATGAAAGGGGCCGAGATCAGGGTCTTTCTCGGCTCGCTCGCCGGTGAGGTCTCTCCGGTGCGGACGTTCACGCCGCTGCTCGGCGCCGAGATCATCCTCGAACCGCGCATGACGGTCACCCTCACCGTGGACACCGACTTCGAGCACGGCGTTCTCGTGGACAGCGGGGACGTCAGGGTGGCCGGCACACTGCTGCACCGGGCGGAACTGGGCTATGTCCCGCCGGGCGCCGACGCGTTGACGCTGACGAACGAGTCGGACGGTCCGGCGCGGACGATTCTGCTCGGCGGCACGCCGTTCGAGGAAGAGATCGTCATGTGGTGGAACTTCATCGGCCGCACTCACGGGGACATCGTCAAGGCCCGCGAGGACTGGGAGGCCTCCTCCGACCGCTTCGGCACCATGGAGGGATTTCCCGGGGGCCGTCTTCCCGCGCCCGCCCTGCCCAACGCCACCATCAGACCGCGCCGCAACCCTCCCCGGCGCTGATCCCTCCGAAAGGCACCCTCATGAGCCAGCCTTCTGCCGTCCCGGTCGTCGAGCGGGTGGACGCACACCATCGGTACGAGATCGTGGTCGACGGCAAGCGCGCCGGCGTGACCGAGTACCGCGACCGCGGTGAGCAGCGCGTGTTCTTCCATACGGAGGTCGGCGACGCCTATGCCGGACAGGGCCTTGCCGCGGAATTGGTGCGGCAGGCACTCACCGACACGCGCACTTCCGGGAAGCGAATCGTGCCTGTCTGCCCGTACGTGGCCAAGTTCCTGAAGAGACATGACGAGTTCGCCGACATCACTGATCACGTGACCCCCGAGGTCTTGCGGTGGCTGGAGGTGCACCTGGGCTGACTTGTCGTCGCCTGGCCCCTGCTGATCTCCGCAGGTAATCAGGGCTGGCAGCACGGCTGAGCAGGGTGCCTGGCGTAGCCCTCATCCGGGTGCAGGAGAGGCTCGGTGGCCGGTTGCCCCACCCCTTGCAGCCGGAATTCCCCCTCCGCGACCGACTGCTCAGTGCTCGTCCGCCTCGCCGACGCGCCCGATGGCCACCTGCGCATCGTGGTCCTGGCCCATCTGACGGATGTGCCGGACGGGCGACAGCGTTGTCAGGGCCTGAGCTGACGCTCGGGCGAAGGCGTGGTTTCTCGGGAGGCGCCGTGCAGTAGTCGCGCCGGTCGCCGTCCATCTGAGTGTTCGGCGGGGCATGGATCCTGCCCCGACCAGCCAGCTGTGCACATGGCCTTGCCCGCTCGACCGCAGCAGGCCTCGGGCCAGTAGACACCCGAGCCCGGCACCGGGGCACCAGCCTCGGAGGGCAGCACCTATCTCATTTTAGTTGACACGTCATGGCCGTTTCTGTCAGTGTCGATGACGCATCAACTTTAGGCTCCGGCTGGCTGCGAGCGAGATCGCGGCCACAAGGGTGGCTGCTCCGGATCCTCTTCAAGGAGAGCTTCATGAACGACCCTTTGTTCCGATTCGACAACTCCGCGATCGTGTTCGTCGACTACCAGCCGGAGATGCTCGCCGCAGTCCAGTCCATGGACCAGACGCTGATGATCGTCAACGCGACGACGCTGGCGCCGCCTCGCGGTCAAGATGGGTATGCCGGTCGTCCTGAGCAC
The DNA here is from genome assembly GCF_059026085.1 of Streptomyces sp. a15. Lineage (NCBI taxonomy): Bacteria > Bacillati > Actinomycetota > Actinomycetes > Kitasatosporales > Streptomycetaceae > Streptomyces > Streptomyces sp. A15. The sequence continues at coordinate 33,683 of NZ_JBWLKM010000076.1, forward strand.
TGTCGGGGTCAAGGGAGGCGTCAACCAGCCCACGCTTCCCGAACTGCGTGCGGAGATACCCGACGTTCTCGAGATCGACCGCAACACGATGAACGCCTGGGACGACGAGGGCTTCCGCCAGGCTATCCGGGAGACCGGCCGCAGCAGTTTCATCATGCTGGGCCTGTGGACCGAGATCTGCCTGGCCTTCCCGGTGGCGGAGATGCAGGCCGAAGGCCTCAAGACCGCCGTCCCCACGGACGCCGTCGGCGGAACGAGCAAGGAGGCACACGACCTGGCGGTCCAGCGCATGATCCAGGCCGGCAGCGTGCCCAGCACGACCTTCGCCACGATTGCCGAGTCGGGCCTCGACTGGGCGTCCGCGCAAGGGCAGATCATGAGGGACGTCTACGGTTGGCGCCAGGCAGAACTGGAGAACTCGGCCTGTCCTGACAGCGCCCCGGTCTGGTCGACGGCCGATTCGCCGGTGAAGCGTGATCCGTCGAGAACTGTCAACAAGAACTGTCGATCCGCGAAGATGCCCTCCGACTGGGTGGCCGGAAAGTGATGAGGCAACCGTCGGTCCACATCGGGGGCAGCTGTCACGTGCGATGAGTCCGCCCTCCCGGCCAGATCGGCGACCGGCAGCCGGTCCCGAAAGGGCATCAGCTATTCAGGAAGGTCAGAGATGCCCACACAGCCGCACGAGTTGCTCTTCGGAAGCTTCATCACGCCGAGTGCCGATCAGGTCGACCAGGTTGTGGCGCTCACCCGGCTCTCGGAGCGGGCCGGGCTCGACATCGCCACGTTCCAGGACCACCCCTACCAACCGCGGTTGCTGGACTCCTGGACGCTGATCTCGTACCTCGCCGCTGCGACGAGCCGTATCAAGCTGGCGCCCAACGTGATGAACCTGCCGATGCGCCAGCCCGTGGTCATTGCCCGCAGCGCCGCGACACTGGACCTGCTCAGTGGCGGACGCGTCGAACTGGCGCTGGGAGCGGGCGCATTCTGGGACGCCATCGAAGCGATCGGCGGCCGGCGGCTGGCACCCGGCGAGTCCGTCGACGCCCTCGAAGAGGCCATCACGATCATCCGTGAGATCTGGGACACCGAAACGCGTGGCGGAGTGCGCATCGATGGCACCCACTACCACGTCGCGGGCGCCAAGCGAGGCCCCGCACCCGCCCACGACATCGGCATCTGGGTCGGCGCGTACCGGCCACGGCTCCTCCGGCTGGTCGGCCGCAGCGCCGACGGATGGCTGCCCAGCCTCAGCGCCTTCGAAGACGGGCTCGCCGGACTCGCCCGCGCCGGCCGTCACGTCGACGAAGGCGCCGAAGCGGCGGGGCGTGGCCCCGCCTCCGTGCGCCGACTGCTCAACATCGGCACCCCCTCCCCATCCGGCGGCTCCGGAACCCTCAGCGGACCGCTCACCCAGTGGGCCGAACAACTCGCCGAGGTCACCATCGAACACGGCATCTCCGGCTACATCCTGGGCGGTGACGATCCCACCGCGATCCAGCAGTTCGGCGAGGAGGTCGCACCCGCCGTACGAGAGCTGGTCGGGACATCCCGTAGCTGACCGGTCCGTGATCTGACCGTCCAGGTTGCGGCCGAGCTCGGCGGCGGCCCGGACATTCTGGTCAGTGAAGCAGGCATTCACGTCACGCCCCCAACGCGCGATCGCCCAGTACGTCATCGGTCGGCAAACTCCAGACAAAGTCATCTCGAAAAACAGGTCATGACCAGCCACATCAATCGACATTGGGCCGTGACGTCCTTCGGACGCCCACTTCGATGGCCGGCCATCCATGGCGTTGTCGACTTCGAGCACCGAACCCCCCTCTTCCACCGAGACGGTTCCCATGACTGCATCAACCACCTCGCCTCGGGCTGGAACGGAAACGGACCAGTCCGCACCCCCGATTCTGAGCCCCCGCGAGCGCACCGTCATCTTCACCACCATCGCCGCGGGCATGCTGCTGGCCTCGCTCGACCAGACGATCGTCGGCACGGCCCTGCCGACGATCGTCGCGGACCTGGGCGGCGGTTCGCACATGTCCTGGGTGGTGACCTCCTATCTGCTGGCGCAGACCGTCTCGACCGTGCTCGTCGGCAAGTTCGGTGACATGTACGGTCGCAAGACCGTCTTCGCCGCGTCGACGATCGTCTTCATCACGGGCTCGTTCTTGTGCGGCCTCTCGGGCGGCATGACGATGCTCATCGCCTCCCGGGCGGTGCAGGGAATCGGGGCGGGTGGACTGATGGTGACCGCCACGGCCCTCATCGCGGACGTCATCCCACTGCGCGATCGCGGCAAGTACCAGGGTGCGATGGGTGCCGTGTTCGGTGCCTCCACCGTGCTCGGCCCGCTGCTCGGCGGCTTCTTCACCGATCACCTGTCCTGGCGCTGGTGTTTCTACGTCAACGTGCCGGTCGCCTTCGTCGTCGTCATCATGACGATGAGGAACATTCCGCAGGTCAAGGCGGTCGTGAAACCGATAGTCGACTACCTGGGGATCGCGTTCGTCGCGCTCGGCGCGTGCGCCCTGATTCTGGCGACCAGTTGGGGCGGCAGCGAGTACGCGTGGTCCTCCCCCCTCATCATCGGCCTGTTCGCGGGCGGGCTGCTGTCGCTGGCGCTGTTCTGCCTGGTGGAGATCAAGGCCGCGGAACCCATGCTTCCCATGCGCCTGTTCAAGAACCCCGTCTTCGCGGTCTGCGCCGTCCTGTCCTTCATCGTGGGTTTCGCGATGCTGGGTGCGATGACGTATCTGCCGCCGTTCCTGCAGTACGTGGACGGCGCCGACGCGACGTTCTCCGGGATACGCACGCTGCCGATGGTGATCGGTCTGATGGCTACGTCGCTGTACAGCGGCAATGTCGTGGGCAAGACCGGCCGGTATCGCGTGTTTCCCATCGTGGGCACGCTGGTGACCGCGGTCGGACTGTACCTGCTGTCGCTGATGGACCGGTCGACCCCCACCTGGCTGGAGTCGGTGTTCATGCTGGTCCTCGGTGCCGGCCTCGGCCTGAGCATGCAGATTCTGACGATCGTCGTGCAGAACACCGTCGACTACAGGGACCTCGGCACCGCGACATCCGGCGTGACCTTCCTGCGCACGCTCGGCAGCGCCTTCGGTACCGCGGTCTTCGGCACCATCTACGCCAACTCCCTCGAGTCGGATCTCGCGCAAGGCATCCGGCAGGCGGCCACGACCGGCGCGGCTCCTGCGGAACAGATCGCCCGAGCGGCCCAGTCCCCGCAGGCCCTGCACCAACTCCCGGATGCCGCCGCCCTTCCCGTCATCGACGCCTACGCCCACTCCATGGGCAGGATCTTCCTGTGGACGGTGCCCGTGGCCCTGCTCGGGTTCGTCGTGGCGCTCTTCCTGCGCCAGGTCACCCTGCGCGACAGTGCCCGGATGGCCTCCACCGACCTCGACGGCGCGTTCGGAGCCCCGGTCGACGGCGTCCGCGTTCCCCTGGAGCGTCAGGTCTCCGCCCTGCTGCGAAAGGCGGGCCGCATGCCGTACGCGGACGCACTCGCCCTGACCGGCTCCCGGCTGGACCCGGGGCGTGCGTGGACCGTCATGCAGGTCGCCCTCTGGACGAGGTTGGTGGGCTACTCCAAGCTCAGCCTGATCGCCTCCCGCCACCACATGCCCGAACAGGTCCTGCAGCCGGCCTTCGACGCGGCGATCCGCAGCGGTGACGTCAGCCGGGAAGGGAACTTCTACTCGCTCACCGCGCAGGGGGACGAGCAGGCTCATGCCATCGCGCAGGGCTGGGAGAACTGGCTGGCGGACCACCTCGAACGCGACCAGGGCCGCCCCGCCACCCCGGAACTGCGCGCGGCCCTCGACTCGATCGCCAAGCGGTTGCTCGCCGAAGACCTCGCCGAGGGCCCTGCACCGGCACGGATCGGGGGCGACACGACCCGGGAGGCCACGGCGCCGGCGTGACGCATTGCTCCTGCCGCTCGCCGAGCGTCCTGCGCCCTGCACGCGGTCAGTTCGCCGTCACCTGCAGGGAGTTGCGGTTTCCGAGGTCCGGAGTCGGAAGACGCGGAAGACGGCCTTGTTGCCGGCCTCGCCCACACGTGCTTGCACCGTCGACGCATGCGCCAATCGTCCTCCGTGCGGCGCATGCAGGTGTCGTACGAGCCGCGCAGCGTCTACATGTTCTCCACTCCGGCAGGCGCGTCGACCGTGGGCGAGGCGTACAGGTACGCCGTGGCTCCGGCGCTGTCGCCGCCGATCGTGATCACGTGCTTGGAGCTGATGTGCCGTGTGCCACGGAGGGCGCCCAGAGCTCTCGGAGTTCTCGGAGAGCTCTGGGTGATACCGCATCCGGTGGAACAGCCGGCCCGGCATCGGGACGGGCTGCAGCCGGGTTGCTCAGGCGGCGCGTAGTGGTGCCAGGGCGTCGCTCCAGGCGACGACCTGGTCGAGCATCGTGTCGACGGCCTGCACGTTGTATTCGCCCGGCTTGAAGGCGCTGAAGTTCTCGAACTCGGTCATCAGTGACAGGGCGAGGCTATTTTCTCCGCCCACTTCTTGGTGTGGTCGCCCTGGTACTGGCCCATGGTCGGGGGCAGGGGCTCGTCCAGGTGCGGCAGCGGGTAGTCAAGGAGGTCGACGAGCTCGTACTCGGCGTCGGTGCGGTGAGAGGCGATGTCGTAGACCCACTTGGCCACCTGCTCGCCGTTGCGGTTGGGGCGGGTACTGCCGAGGATGATGCCGAT
>NZ_JBWLKM010000077.1:0-38203 GCF_059026085.1 Streptomyces sp. a15
AAGCCCGGAAGACGACCATCACACGATCGAGCTAAAGCGACCTTATGCACGCTCCTCAACGAGCAGTCGCCACCCCCAGACCCCCGGCCGGGTGTGACCCACGGCACCAAACCACTTGCCGTTAGCCCCCGTTAACCTGCCTGCATGACCGTGAATCTCGAAGTCGCCGAGGGCGTCGGCACGATCCGCCTCGACCGCCCGCCCATGAACGCGCTGGACGTCGCCACGCAGGACCGGCTCAAGGAGTTGGCGGAGGAGGCGGCCCGCCGGGACGACGTGCGGGCCGTGGTGATCTACGGCGGGGAGAAGGTGTTCGCGGCCGGCGCGGACATCAAGGAGATGCAGGCCATGGACCACATGGCGATGGTCCTGCGCGCCCGCGACCTGCAGGACTCGTTCACGGCGGTGGCCCGGATCCCCAAGCCGGTGGTGGCGGCGGTGACGGGTTACGCGCTGGGCGGTGGCTGTGAGTTGGCGCTGTGCGCGGACTTCCGTATCGCCGCCGAGAACGCCAAGCTGGGCCAGCCCGAGATCCTGCTGGGCCTGATCCCGGGCGCGGGCGGTACGCAGCGCCTGTCCCGGCTGATCGGCCCTTCCAAGGCGAAGGACCTGATCTTCACCGGCCGCATGGTGAAGGCGGACGAGGCGCTGACCCTGGGCCTGGTGGACCGCGTGGTGCCCGCCGACGAGGTGTACACGCAGGCCCACGCATGGGCGGCGAAGCTGGCGCAGGGCCCGGCGATCGCCCTGCGCGCGGCGAAGGAGTCGATCGACACCGGCCTGGAGACGGACATCGAGACCGGCCTGGCCGTCGAACGGAACTGGTTCGCGGGTCTGTTCGCCACGGAGGACCGCGCACGCGGGATGAAGAGCTTCGTGGACGAAGGTCCCGGCAAGGCCAAGTTTCTCTGAACCGCTTGCAATTGACGCCGCGTCTGATGCGGGTCCCTCGATGGGGCGGTTTATGGGAGCCTTAAGGCAACCTTAAGTCTGCCTTGTCGAGGGAGCCTGTCGATTGCCGCCCACAGAGCCTCCGCCGCAGGTCGGCCGGGCTGTTCCAGGCACCGAAGCGTCAACGGCATATGCCGGACGACCCGCGCGGAATGACGGATTCCGGGGGGCGTATTCGTCAGGAACGGCCCCGGAGGGCACTCTCGGCGGCCATGATGGGGGCATGGCGGGGCTGGAGGGTATCGAACAGCCGCGGGGAGAGAGCCGTGCGACCGCGGCGCGCTGGTCTCCGACGGTCGAGGACGAACACGCACTCAAGGCGCTCGAACTGTTCGGCAACCCCACGGAGGCGGAGGTTCCGCTGCCGTCCCGCCCCGAGTCCGCGGCCACGGCCCGCCGGCTGGCCCAGGTTGTCGTCCTCCGCCAGTGGGGCCTCACCCCCAAGATGACGGAAGACGCGGTCTTACTGGTCTCCGAACTCGTCGGCAACGCGGTACGCCACACCGGCGCCCGCGTCTTCGGCCTCCGCATGCGCCGCCGCCGCGGCTGGATCCGCATCGAGGTCCGCGACCCGTCCCGGGGCCTGCCCTGCCTGATGCCGGTCCAGGAGATGGACATCAGCGGGCGGGGCCTGTTCCTGGTGGACAAGCTCTCCGACCGCTGGGGCGTGGATCTGCTCCCGCGAGGCAAGACGACCTGGTTCGAGATGAGGGTGGCGGACCGCTGAGGTCGGCGGCGCCCCGCGCCGGTGTGGATGCCGGTCGCGGTCCAGTGGGCGGAGCCCCCTGGTGCGGCGCGACCCGCACCGGCCGCCGTTCGGACGAATCGCCCACTTTCCACCGTAACCCCCCTTAAATGGTGCGGGTGACCACGACCGACCGCCGTACGGCACTCCGCGCAGGCGCCACCTTCGTCACCGCAGGTGCCCTCGCCGCCGGATGCGCGACCCACGGCGCAGTCGCCCACCCCGCCCCCGCCACCGAAAGGTCCTCCCCCAAAGCCAAAGTCAAAGCCAAAGCCACATCCGAAGCTCCCGCCCCCCGCCACTTCCCGACCCACCCCACCCAGCTCACCCACGGCCCCCGCACCCACCCCCGCATCGCCCTCACCTTCCACGGCGGCGGCGACCCCACCACCGCCCGGGCCCTCCTCGCCGAAGCCGAACGACACGACGCCCGGGTCACCGTCCTCGCCGTCGGCACCTGGCTCGACGAACACCCCGCCCTCGCCCGCCGCATCCTCGACGGCGGCCACGACCTGGGCAACCACACCCTCCACCACCTCGACATCAACACCATGTCCGAGGCAGCCGCCCAGGCGGAGATCACCGGCTGCGCCGAGCGCCTCCAGCGCCTCACCGGATCCATCGGCACCTGGTTCCGCCCCTCCCGCGCCGCCCGCGCCTCCCCTCTCGTCGAGCGCCTGGCGCACACCGCGGGCTACCCGCACGTCCTCTCCTACGACGTCGACTCCCTCGACTTCACCTCGCCCGGCGCCGGAGCCGTCACCCGCAAGGTCCTCGGTGAGATCCGCAACGGGTCCGTGGTGAGCCTGCACTTCGGGTACGCGGACACGGTCGCCGCACTCCCCGCCGTACTGGAAGAACTCGACCGCCGCTCACTGCGCGCGGTCACCACCACGGAGCTGCTGAGCTGATGCACCGCAACCGCAACCTCACCACGAGCACCCTCGCCGCCTTGACCGCCCTCACCGCCCTCAGCGCGCTCGCCGCCTGCGGCACCGAGACGACCAGGGACCGTACCGGCGAAACCGGGGTCACCGAGGCAGCCGTACCCGCCCCGCCGAAGAGGAAGCCGGTGCAGGGCCTGCCCGGCATGCCGCCCGTCCTCGACCCGGAGGACGTGTACGCGGCCGACCGCCCGAACAAGCTCTCCCCGGTGGTCAAGGACTTCCCGTCCCGGGTCTACGTCCCCAACACCGAGTCCGACACCGTCTCGGTGATCGATCCGAAGACGTACGAGATCATCGAGACGATCCCGGTCGGACGGCAGCCCCAACACGTCGTCCCCTCCTGGGACCTGAAGACCCTCTGGGTCAACAACAACCGCGGCCACACCCTCACCCCGATCGACCCGAAGACCGGGAAGGCGGGCAAGCCGGTCGAGGTCCACGACCCGTACAACCTCTACTTCACGCCCAACGGCAAGTACGCCGTCGTGATGGCCTCCCTCGACCGCGAACTCGTCTTCCGCGACCCGCACACCATGAAGACGATCAAGACGGAGCCGGTGACCTGCTACGGCGTCAACCACGCCGACTTTTCCCTCGACGGCAGGTACTTCATCGTCTCCTGCGAGTTCAGCGGCGAACTCCTCAAGGTCGACACGGAGAAGATGAAGGTCGTCGGACAGCAGAAGCTCCCGTTCGACGGCGCCATGCCGCAGGACGTGAAGATCTCGCCGGACGGCAAGCGGTTCTACATCGCGGACATGATGGCCGACGGCATGTGGGTCCTGGACGGCGACAAGTTCACCGAGCCCAAGCTCCTGCCCACCGGCAAGGGCACCCACGGCCTCTACGTCAGCCGCGACTCCCGCGAGATGTACGTCTCCAACCGCGGCGAAGGCACCGTCTCCGTCTTCGACTTCACCCAGAACAAGCTCACCAAGAAGTGGCACCTGCCCGACGGCGGCAGCCCCGACATGGGCGGTGTCTCCGCAGACGGCAAGGTCCTGTGGCTGTCGGGGCGTTACGACTCCGAGGTGTACGCCATCGACACCCGCACCGGCACCCAGCTCGCCCGCGTCCCCGTCGGCAGCGGCCCGCACGGCCTCGCGGTCTACCCGCAGCCGGGCCGCTACTCACTGGGCCACACGGGCATCTTCCGCTGAGCCAAGGGGAATTGACCTGTGGTCAGCTGACACGCCGCCGCACGAGTGAAGATCCCCGACGCGCCACCGCGGAGCCGGGATCGTGCTCCCATGATCACAACTCGCCTGCGGCGGCGCGCCGCTGCCGCCGCCCTGTCCCTCGCGGCCGTCCTCGCGACGACGGCCGCGACCACTCCCCAGCAGCCCGCCGCAACTGCCTCCACTGCCTCCACCGCGGCTGCCGCCCCCGCCTGCCCCCAGTTCGACGACCCGGTCGAGGCCGCCGTCGACCACCGCGTCGACGTCGACCGGATCACCCCCGACCCGGTCTGGCGCAAGACCTGCGGCACGCTCTACCGCAGCGACGGCCGCGGCCCCGACATCGTCTTCGAGCAGGGCTTCCACCCGAAGGACGTCGTCAACGGCCAGTACGACATCGAGAAGTACGTCCTGGTCAACCAGCCCTCCCCGTACGTCTCCACGACGTACGACCACGACCTGTACAAGACGTGGTGGAAGGCCGGCTACAACTACTACATCGACGCCCCCGGCGGCGTGGACGTCAACAAGACCATCGGCGACACCCACAAGTGGGCCGACCAGGTCGAGGTCGCCTTCCCCGGCGGTATCGCGCGGAAGTACGTCATCGGGGTCTGTCCGGTCGACAAGAAGGCCAAGGTCGAGATCATGAGCGACTGCGAGAGCAACCCGCACTACGAGCCCTGGCACTGAGCAGCAGCGCCTCCGCGCCCACGGGCCGGTAGCCGGCCGCCTGGAACGCCCGCGTGCTGCGGGCGTTCCCCGGCGCCACCTGCGCCCACAGCGGCTCCGTGACGAGATGCCGGGCCGCCGTCACCAGGGCCCGGCCCAGTCCCCGGTGGCGGGCCCGTTCGTCCACCTCGACGGAGACCTCCGCCCGCCCGGCGACCCCTCGCCCGATCACCAGCACACCGCCGTCCGCCGTCCACGCGCGCACGTCGTCGCGCCGCCCGCGGGCGTACTCGATCCGCGGATGCCCGGTGTCCGCGATCTCCTCGACCGCGAGCGGCGGCTCACCCGGCAGGGGCGAGCCGACCAGCAGCGCGTCGATCGTCTCGCTCGTACGCCCCGTCCGCTCCATGAAGGCCGCCAGGAACCGCGCGTTCATCGTCGCCGCGAGGGCGTCGCACGGCACGGCGTCCAGCGTGTCGTACACCCATTGCGGATCCTCGTCCGTGAAGACGACGGAGTGCGCGGTGAAGGACAGGACGCCCGCGTCCCGGTGGGACGCCTGGGCCACGACCGTCGTACGGCCGTCCGCCGGCGGGAAGACGCCCCGCGCCGCCGCGTCGAGAATGTCCCGCAAGGTCTCCGCCACGACCGCCCCCATCGCGCTCATCGCGCCCTTGAGTCTCCACCCACTGGAAGGCCCAGACTCGCAGACATGATCGACGACGGCACCGGACTTTTCACCATCGGCGAGCTGGCCCGGGCGACCGGGCTGACCGTGCGCACCATCCGCTACTGGTCGGACGAGGGCGCCCTGCCCCCGGTGACCCGGTCGACGGGCGGATACCGGCTGTACGACGCCGCGTCCGTCGCCCGCCTGGAGCTGATCCGCACCCTGCGTGAGCTAGGCCTCGGCCTGGAGGACGTACGCAAGGTGCTGGCCGGCGAGACCACGGTCGCGCAGGTGGCGGCCGCGCACGTGGCGGCGCTGGACGCGCAGATCCGCTCGCTCAAGGTGACCCGTGCGGTGCTGTCGACCGTGGCGCGACGCGGTTCGACCGCAGAGGAGATGACGTTGATGAACAAGCTGGCACGGCTGTCGGCGGCCGAGCGGAGGCGGATCGTCGAGGAGTTCCTGGCGGAGATCTTCGACGGTCTCGACACCGCCGACCCCGACATCCGCACCCGCCTGCGGTTCCACGCCGCCGAACTGCCGGACGACCCCACCCCCGAGCAGGTCGACGCCTGGGTGGAGCTGGCCGAGCTCATGCAGGACTCGGAGTTCCGGGCGCTGATGCGCAGGATGGTCGAGTTCAACGCGGCCGACCGAGGGCCGGACGTCCCGGCGGGCACCTCCATGTGGTTCATCAGCCGCCTGGTGCAGCTCGCGGGGGAAGCCCTGCGCGAGGGCGTCGCCCCCGGCGCCCCGGAGGCCGACGAGGTCCTGCGCGGGCTCCTCGGAGATGCCGACCGGGCCGCCGTACTGGAGCGGCTGACCGCGGCATCGAACGAACGGGTCGCTCGCTACCGTCAGTTGTCGGCCGTCGTGAACGGGCTCGGTCGTCAGCCGGCGTACGAGGAGGAGTTCGCGTGGGTGGTCGCCGCTCTGCGCGCTCACCCGGACCGTTAATCTGACCTTCGTCAGCAAGACTGCAAGGTACGAGACAAAGGGGCGAATCGGTGGCGGACATCGAAGAAGCACGCAAGCATTTCCAGCGGATCGACACTGACGGTGACGGCTTCGTCACCGCCGCCGAGTTCAAGACCGCCCTGGCCCAGCAGGGCGACTGGAATGTCACCGAGTCGGTCGCCGAGGTCATCATCAAGTCCCGTGACCTCGACGGGGACAAGGTCCTGTCGTTCGACGAGTTCTGGACCTACCTGAGCAAGTGACGCGAGCGGTGGAGGGGGCGCCCACGGGTGCCCCCCCTTTTTCTTCCTGTTTCTTCCTGCCGGGTTATGAGGCCCGCCTGCGGTACTGCCCCGGGGCCACCCCGTACTCCCGCTTGAAGGCCTTGGCGAAGGCGAACTCCGAGGCATAGCCGGTGCGTTGGGCGACCTGGCGGAGCGGGAGGTCGTCCGTGCGCAGCAGCCGGCCGGCCGTCGTCATGCGCCACCAGGTGAGGTAAGCCAGCGGCGGCTCGCCCACCAGCGCGGCGAACCGGCGCGCGAAGGCCGCGCGGGACAGGCCGCCTCGGGCGCCGAGCTCCTCCACCGTCCAGGGGTGGGCCGGGTCGCCGTGGATCGCGCGCAGCGCCGCCGCGACGGCCGGGTCGGCGAGCGCGGCCGCCCAGCCGGTCGGGTGCCCGGTGCCGTGCCGCTCGCCCTGCCACCACGCCCGCAGGATGTACAGCAGCAGGGTGTCGAGGAGCGAGGCGACGACAGTGTCCGCTCCCGGCTGCGCCTCCTCCAACTCCGCGCCCAGCAGCTCCACCGCCGCCCGCAGCGAGCGATGGGCGCCGACCCGGGCGGGCAGGTGCACCACCTCCGGCAGCTCGGTGAGCAGGGGGTGGGCGCGGCTGCGGTCCAGCAGGTAGGCGCCGCAGAGCGTGACCGTGTCCGGGGGTGCGTCCCGTTCAGGGGACGGCAGTTCGGGCCACGCCCCGTCCGGATCCAGCCGTACGACGTCCATCTCCACGTCGGGACCACTGGCGAGCGCGTGCCCGCGCCCGTGCGCCAGGAAGGCCACGTCACCCGGCCCGAGCGCGACCGGGTCGCCCTCCGCCGGGATCAGCCACGCCGACCCGCGCAGCACGACATGGAACCCGGCACCGTCCGAGGGCTCGAAGCGGGTGCCCCAGGGGGCGTGGTAGTCCCGGCGCCCGGAGTGCGGCCGCCCGGAGCGCATCGCGGCGACGGCGTCACTGAGTACGTCCATGTCCTCACCGTAGCCGCGAGGTCGAGGAGGAAGACGTACGGACAGGAAAGCGAGATCGGTGGACATGGATCGTCTCGCCCTCGGGTCCTAGCGTCTTCGGTATGCCAACTACCGCACGCACCGTGCTTTTTCATGAGATCGGCGGACCCGAGGTACTGAAGATCGAGGACGTGCCCGTCCCCGAACCCGGTCCCCGCCAAGTGGCTCTACGCATAGAGGCGTTGGGACTGAATCGAGCCGAAGCTCTTTTCCGAGCCGGGACTTACTACTACCAGCCCGCGCTTCCGGCCTCCCGCCTCGGCTACGAGGCCTCCGGCGTCGTCGAGGCGGTCGGCGAGGGAGTCACCGAACTCGCCGTCGGCGACCCCGTGATGACGGGCCCCGGGATCGAGATGAGCGCGCAGGGCGTGTATGCGGAGCGGGTCGTCCTCCCCGAGACCGCGGTCGTACGACGGCCCGCGTCCGTGGACGGGGTCACCGGGGCCGCGGCCTGGCTGACGTACACGACGGCGTACGGAGCCCTGCTGGAAACCGCGGGCCTGAAGCCCGGCGACCACGTCCTCATCACCGGCGCGTCCAGCGGGGTCGGCACCGCCGCGATCCAGGTGGCCCGCCGCATCGGCGCGATCCCGCTCGCCACGACACGCACCGAGGAGAAGCGGCGGCAACTCCTCGACCTGGGCGCGGCGGAAGTGATCGTCTCGGGGGAGCCGGACGGCGGCTCGGAGGCCGTCGCGAAGGAGGTCCGGCGACTCACCGGCGGCCACGGCGCCCAGGTGATCTTCGACGCGATCGGCGGCCCAGCCTTCCGCCCGCTCGCCGACGCACTCGCCGAGGGCGGATCCGTGCTGGTCTACGGCTGGCTGGACCGCCGCCCCGCCGAGATCCCCTGGAACTGGCCGTTCACCCTCCACACGTACGCGAACATGACCCTCACCGCCACCCCGGGCGGCCGCCGCCGCTCCACCGCGTTCCTCAACGCCGGACTGGCCGACGGCGGCTTCCGCCCGGTCGTGGCCGAGGTCTTCGACGGCCTCGACCGGATCCAGGACGCCCACCGGCTGATGGAGTCGAACCGGCACACGGGCAAGATCGTCGTACGGGTCTGAGGCCACCCGCCGCCCGCCACCCGTTCGGCGCGGTGTGGAACAGCTCGCCCTTCCCGGAGGTTGGTGTCCGTGAGAACCGGATAAACGGAGCCGAAGGCTCCGCGGCACACCTGCGAAAGGCGAGGCACGGCATGAAGATCGGCGTCATCGGCGCGGGCAACATCGGCGGCAACCTCACCCAGCGGCTCACCGCCCTCGGCCACGACGTCTTCGTGGCCAACTCCCGCGGCCCGCACACCCTCACCGCACTCGCCGAGGAGACGGGCGCGACCCCCGTACCGGTGGAGGCGGCGGCCCGCGGCGCCGAGATCGTCATCGTCGCGATCCCCGTGAAGGCGGTACCGGACCTGCCCGCCGGCCTGCTCGACGAGGCGGCGGACGGCGTCGCGGTGGTCGACACCGGCAACTACTATCCCCACCGCGACGGCAAGATCGCGGAGATCGACGACGAGGGCCTCACGGAGAGCCGCTGGACTCAGCGGCAGCTCGGCCACCCCGTGATCAAGGCCTTCAACGGCACCTACGCCCAGGACATCCTGGACCGCCCGCGCCCGGCCGGCGCCCCCGACCGCCTGGCACTGCCGGTCGCGGGCGACGACGAGGCGGCGAAGCGCAAGGTGCGGGCCCTCATCGACGAACTCGGCTTCGACACGGTCGACGCGGGCGGCCTCGACGACTCCTGGCGCCAGCAGCCGGACACCCCGGTGTACGGGCTGCGGGCCGGCATCGACGGCGTCACGAAGGCCCTGGCCGAGGCGAGCCCGGAGCGCAAGCCGGAGCTCCGCGGATAGGTCACGCGACCCCGAGTAGCAGGCGCCGGCCGTCAGGCGCCCTCGGCCCACTCGCGCAGCGCCGCCTTGCTCGCGAAGTCCGCCACGTTCTTGTCCAGCGGGTCGTCGGTGTATTGGTGAAAGCGCCACTTCGCCTTGATGCGGGGCTTTCCCGCCGTCACGTAGTCGGCGATCCAGAGGCCGTCACCCGCATAGGACGTGGTGTCGACAGTGAGCCAGTAGTTCCTGTTCGTGTAGAGAACGACCTGATTATTCGGCCGTAGCTCCTTCACCTTCCGTATGAACCGATCCTTCTCTGCATTGCTCGCGTGCGTCCCGTCCCCGGTCGTTTCCCAGTCGACCGCGAGGATGTCGCCTGCCTTCTCGGGAGCGTGCTTGACGAAGTACTCGGCCTGGGCTGTGAGGTTGCCCGGCCAGAGGAAGTGGTAGAAGCCGACGACCAGGCCGGCGTCGCGGGCCCGCTTCGTCTGGGCGGCGAGTTTCGAGTTGACGTACGAACGGCCCTCGGTCGCCTTGATGAAGACGAAGGAGAGGCCGTCCGTGCTGTAGGAGGAGGACTGGTAGGCGCTCACGTCTATGCCGCGCAGCATGGGGACTCCCTGAACTGCCTGTGGGGGAACAGGAGTTGGTTGGTGACTGCTGTTCCACCTTGACACGGGAGATCCGCGCCTGGCACGGAAACGCCGACCTGCGGTCGTGTCACAGCATGGCCGCGCCGGTCACGACCGCCGCCAGTCCGGTGATCAGCAGGATGATGATCAGGCCGACGGACCTCTTGTTGTCCCGGCGGTCCGCCGCGAGGTCGGGGGTGTAGACGGTCGGGTCGGAGGGAGCGTAGTGGATGGTGAGGTCGCGGCCGAGGGAGAGGCCCGGGGAGGGGATGCCGTCCCGGGACAGGACGGTGACGGGGATGCCCTCTCGGGTGGTGAACGTGACAACGGGGGCGTGGTTGACGATCTCGTCGCCTTCTCCGTCGGTGTAGACGTCCTTCGTGACGGCCACGACACGCGCCGGGACGGCGACGGCCGAGGCCAGCAGGCCGTCGCGGGTACGCGCCAGGCGGATGTCCGGACTGGCCGCGGCGAAGGCGGTGAGCAGGGCCCCGAAGCCGAGCAGTGCGTACTGGTAGCCCCAGATGACGGTCGCATGGATCACCAGTCCGATGAGGAGCAGGACGACCGCGCAGTGGGGTCCGCCGCGTCCGCTTTTTTCGCCCACCGTGTCCAGCACGATGCGGAACCGGTGCGGCTGCCCGGGCGGGTAGCGCACCTCGAACTCCCGGCCCACCCAGGCTTCCTCGACCGCCTCGCCGTGCTTGCCGGTGTTCGGCAGGACGAACTCCCGCCCGGTGGCCGGGTCCTGGAACGCGATCGTCACCGGTATGCCGGGCCACTTGGAGGCGCCGTGCGCCGGCTGCCCCACCTCTACGATCCGTGCCTTCACCCATACCGCTCGCTGGGCGCGGGTCAGCCCGGCGAGCGAGAGCCCGTAGCCGAACAGCGCCAGCCCCGCGGGCACCACCCACCACAGCCCCAGCACCTCGTGACCGCTCATCGAGCCCTTACCCTTCTCCGCGGAAGGCAGCCCGCGGGTCGCTTCGGTCGCGCGCCCGCGCCAGGCGCGCCGGCCGTGCTCGCTGTCGGCCGTCTCAGGGCTCCGGCCTCTCGGGCAGGCTCTGCGCCAGCCGGTCCGCCAGGGCGCGCAGGCCGTCCAGCCGATGCGGGTCGTAGGGGAACGAGTGGCGCACGCCCCGTCCGGTGACGATCGCCATCCTGGGGTTCCGGCCCTTGCCGAACTCCAGCCGGGGCTCCTGCCGGATGTGGATGCGGTGGGTGTCGGAGAAGCCGAACACCTCCAGCACCCGGCCGTCGAAGGAGAGCAGGACGGCATCGGTCACCAGCACTTCGTACGGCGCTGCCGTCACGGCGTCACACCGTCCCCGGCGTACAGGTAGCCGCCCGGCCGGGCAGGGTCGGCGACCAGCAGTACCTGGTCGCCGGCGCGGGGAATCCGCAGCTTCGAGACGATGGT
Source organism: Streptomyces sp. a15 (assembly GCF_059026085.1). Classification (NCBI taxonomy): domain Bacteria; kingdom Bacillati; phylum Actinomycetota; class Actinomycetes; order Kitasatosporales; family Streptomycetaceae; genus Streptomyces; species Streptomyces sp. A15. The sequence continues at coordinate 11,300 of NZ_JBWLKM010000077.1, forward strand.
CTGGAGCGTGATCCGGTCGGCGGCCCCGGACGGCTGGAGAACCAGGTCGACGACCGGGTCGAAGTTGACCAGTTTGCCGGTGTCGCTGATCGACACGACGGCGGCAGGTATGGTCGGCGCCCCCATGGTGAGCAACTGCCGGACGTCGAGGCCGGAGTTGTACGCGCCGATCGGCTGCTGCACCTTGGCGAAGTCCTCGTCGCCGAGGAACGCGCGCGTGGCGCGACCGTAGAAACCCTTGCCACTGGCCACCTTGCCGGCGATCTCGGTGGCCCGCTCCTCGCGGCTCTCGCGACGCTTCCTGAAGATTCCCATGAGGTTCTCCTTCGTGGTGACGTGCGGTGCGGTTCGGACGACCGTCCTGCTCATGGGGTCCCTCCGCGCCGTCGGCCCTGCCTGACGGAGTGGACGCTAGGCGGCCGCGGTTGCCTACCGATCCCAGGTTCGCCCGCCCGTCTCCGGACGACGTACGCTCCTGACATGCCGCCTCCGAGCCAGCCGACCGGCGAGCGCCGACCGCGCGCCATGGTCATCGACAGGGCCTGGCGTGGCCTCGGCGCGGGGCTGGAATCGCTGAGCGGTCCCGGTGGCGCGCCGTTGACCCGGACGGTCAAGCTGATCGTGCTGCCCCTGATCGTCAGGCCGGCGCTGCACCCCGAACTCGCCGTGGACTTCCTCGGACCGGCGCAGGCCGCACGCCTCGACGCGCTGATCCGGGAGTCCGGTACGCGTCTTGAGGCGACGGCACAGTGGTTCACTCTGCTCAAGAGGGCCCGGCGGGCGCTGGGCGTCGTGGCGGGCAACCCCCAGGATCTGTATTTCCAGAGGTGCTTCGAGCTGGCCACCGAGCACGGCGCGCCCTCGGCCGGTGCGGACGCGTTGGCCAGGGCCGTGGTCGAGGACGTGGCGGACGCGGTCGGCGGGCGCACGGTGGAAGTCCTGAAGGACCACCTGGCGGACGCCGTCCGGCGCGCCCGGCTCGACGAGGAGCTGGCCACCGCGTGGGACAGCCGTCAGCCGGCCCCGGCCGCCGACACGGCTGCCGCAGTCGCCCTGGCGGCCGAGGTTCTGGAAGCCTGCGGGACGGGTGGGGCGAGCGACTCACCGGAGTACGTGTCCATGGTCGAGGCGGGACACGGAGGCCTGCTCGGCCGGGCCCTGTGGGCGCACGCGGGCGGTGTCTGGGGCCGCGACGATCTGCCGGCGCATCTGGGGCTGACCGAGCGGCAGGTGCCACCGCGTCCGGAGGTCGGCCGGAGCGCCTCGACGGCCACGCTTCCCGCGCCGCTGGACCGCACGCTCTTCGAACGGCTCTTCGTCGTGCTGCAGTCGTCGGCCCGGCGGGAGGAGTTGCCGACGGTGCCGGAGCTCGTCGGGCGGGAGGCCGGCCGCAGTTGCGCACCGCTCGGCCTGTACGACGAGAGCCTGCGCGTCGCCGTGGTGCTCGGCGGCCGCCTCGCGGCCGGCCTGGACCCGCTGGGCACCGGAGAGACCGCGCCGGGGCGGACCGCGGCACACCGGGCCGTCAACAGCCGCTGGCGACGGGAGGCTTCGGTCCTTCGGGCCCGCAGGATGACCGTCTCTCCTCGCCCCGACCCGGACGGCGGCGTGCTGAACGCCCTCGCTCAGGACCTCCGTACCCCCTGGGCCGCCTACATGCGGCGGCTGTGGGTGCGGCTGCACGGGCGGGACGTCCGCGACGCACCGCTGGGGGACGTCGCCTCGGCCTGGGCGGTCCTCGACGGGGTCGCCCGCTCGGTGATGATGGACCACCGGGCCAGGGTCCGGTCGGCACTGCGCACACTGTCGGTGACCCGGGCGGAAACGGCCGAGCGGGCCGCCGCCCCGAGGAGCGCCTGATGGCCGGGGCCCCCATGGAGGTCCGGGTGGCGCGGGCCGAGGACGGCACGATCCGGGTCGCCGCCGACCCGGGCTTCAGCCGGGCTGATGACCGGGCCCAGGACGGCAGTGGCGAGGGCGTCGTGGCCCCCGACTTCGCGCGGGCCGTTCTCGACGTCGCGGGAGCGGTGCTGGCCTGGCCCGTCCTCGGGGATCCGGGGCCGCCGGTGGCTCAGGTGCATGACGTGGGGCGGGCGCAGCAGTGGCTGTGGGCGGTCTACGGTGAGCGGACCGCCGCCGCCGTGGACGCCTGCGCGGCAGGGGAGCAGGCCGGCGTACGGGTGACGGCGGACCTGACGGCGCTCGCGGGCAGCGCCGCCCGGCTCGGCTTCGGACACTGGACGGCCCGGTGGTGGCCGGCGTCGTACCTGGACGGGATTCCGGCGCTCGAACCGGACGTACTCGGCCTGGAGTTGGCCGCGCTCACCCACGGGTGCCAGCAGTTGTTCGACGACTTCGGTGACCAGCCCGACGACTGCGTGGCCGAACTGATCGAGGATCACCAGGCCGCCCTCGACCCGCTGATCCAGTGGTGGCGCGCGGCACCGCGGCCGACGGACACGGCACGGCACCTGGAGAGCGTACTGCGGTTGATCGACGACGCGGCGGACAGTGCCGGCCTGGACGGGCAGGCTCTGCGGCACCTTGGGTCGTCCCTGGACCAGCGACGTCCGGCCGGTACGCCGGTCGACCCCGGCGTGCTGTTCGCACGGCACGACGGCTACGCCCTCGCGGCGGGAGATCCGCTCGTCGCGGGCGGCCGGGTGATCGCCCGGGGCTCGGGGACCAACGACTGGCGCCGCTACCCGCCAGGCTTCGTCGACGCCTCCGAGACCGCGGTGTCCTGGACCGCTCGCGCTCTCGGTGCGCGACGGCAGATCGAGGTCGACGTCGTCGCGCACATCGCGGCACCCGCCGTCGGGACGCCCCTCGTCGCGGAGGTCCGGGTGAACGGCGGCCGCCGGAACCGGGTGCCGCTAGTCAGGCGGGACGACGTGTGGACCGGCCGGGCGGACCTGGACCTGCCGGCCGCGGCGATGCCGCCGCGGATCGAGGTCGGAGTGCTGCTGCCCGGCTTCGACCCGGGCCTCGGTTCCGGTACGTCCGGCGAAGCCGAGGGCCCCGACGCCTCCGGCGACGTCGAAGGCCGCGCCGACCGCGACGCGATCCGCGCTCTGGTCCGGCGGCGGCTGACAACCGCGGCACAGGCCCTGGCCCACGACGCGCCGCCGCACGACGCTCCCTGGGGGCTGTTCCTGGCGGAGATCGCCGCGGCTGCCACCGGTGAGGACTACTGACGGACGGCGGACGCGGAGGACGACGGGATGGTCGACGCGGTGGACCACGGGATGGACGGCTCGGTGAACGACTCGGTGAACGACGAGGTGGACGACTCGGTCGTGCGGCTGTACGGAGAGCCCTTCGACAGCGGTTTCGCCCTGGCCGAGGAACATCAGCTGACCGCTGATCTCGCCGCCGCGTGCGCCGTCTACGAGGAGCTGCTCACCGTGGCCGGGTCCTTCGACGACTCGCCCGACGTACGGTTCCTGCGGGCGCACCTGCTGTCGGACCTCGCGAGTGTCCGGCTCACCGCCACAGACCTGGCCGGGGCGGCGGATGCCGTCGAGCGGGCCCGCGTGCTGCTGGACGGCATCGCATCGGTGCCGATGGGGCCGAACGGGCGTCAGCTGTGGCTGGAGGTCCTGCTGAAGACACTGCTCGCGAGGGCCGACCTGCTGCGCAGGACCGGGGACCTGGACGAGGCGCTGGCAAGTCTCGACGAGGCGGCTGCCGTGCTGCCCGAGTTCCACGACCCCGAAGGGCTGCGCGCCGCCGAACTCGGCCTGAACCGGGTGCACCTGCTGATGGAGCGGGGCGAGTGGGGAGTGGCCGAGGAGCTGGCCTCGGCGCTGCTGTCCACCGTGCCGGAGACCGCGGCGCAGACCGTGCCGCGGCTGCTGACGGCCCTCGGCCTGATCTGCGCCTCGACCGGGCGGTTCGACCCGGCCGAGGACTGGTTCGTCCGCGCGGAGGAAGGCTTCCGGGCGACGGGGGACACCGTCGAGCAGCAGGCGCTGCTCGCGCACCGGGCCTACGCCGCGATGCACCGGGGCGACCTCGACCTCGCGGAGCGGTGGTACGCCGAGGCGTCCGAGATCTTCGAGCGGCAGCGGCAGTTCGGTGATCTGGCGGTCTGTGAACAGGCCCGTGGCTTTCTCGCCGGTCAGCGGGGCGACAGCGCCCGCGCGGGCGACCTGACGGAGGCGAGCCTGGCCCGGTTCGAACGGCTCGGCGCCTCGATCGCCGCTGCCGACACGATGCTGCTGGGCGCCCAACACGCGTACGACCGGGGCGACATCCCGCAGATGAAGCGGCTGGCCCAGGAAGCCCGCGACGTGTACCAGGCGCGGGAGGTGTACGAGCGGTGCGCACAGGTCGACCTCATGCTCGCGAGAACCCTTGAGGACAACCTGAACCTGACGGACCACGGCGCCCACGAGACGGAGTCCATCGGTACCGCGCTCTCCCTCGCCCTGCCCGCCGCACTGGCTCTGGAGGCGGCGCGCTACGACTTCGTCACGGCCCACGCGCGCAGTCAGTGGCTGCAACTGGCGGACGACGCCATGCGGTTGGTCTTCCGTCTCGCGGTACGCCGACAGGACCAGGGACTGCTCTTCGAACTGGTGGAACACCGCTGCGCGGGCGCCTCCTTGGCACTGGACCGTACGCCGTCGACGCCGCCTGCCCCGCCCTCAGGGCCCTCGGAGTCCGCCGAAGACGCCGGGGCGGTCTTCCCGACTGCGGCCATGAAGGCGTACGGGCACGTCGACGGCCGGATGGCGCTCGGCGGTGCGGCGGCGGAGGCCGCCGCCTCCGCCGGTCTGCGCGTCGCGCCGCCGCCGAAGGTGCGGATGTCGCCGGAATCCGGCCGCGTCGCGCTCCAGGAGTACATCGCGGCGGCCGAGTTCCGCTATCACCGACGGATCGTGAACGAGGAGGAGACGCCGTTCTGGATCACCGACGACCTGACGGACCGCCCGGTGGTCCAGATCCGGCTGGCCGACGCCGGAGACCTGTTCATGACCTGGACCTGGGCCGGCGGGGCCCACGGGTTCGGCACCGGTCAGGGGCCCGGTGACGAAGTCGACCGGGCGGTGCGCGAGCTGGCCGCGGCGCTGCCGGGGGCGGGCGGCGGAGCGGAGGGGATGCGGCGTGCGTTCGACTCGGGCGCGTTGGCGGATCACCGGGCCGAGCAGCGGCTCGCGCGGACGCTGGCCGAGGCGCTGTGGCCGGAGGGGCTGACGGCGCAGATACGTCAGGTGGCGGCGCGCGCGGGCCGCCCGCTGGTGCGGATCCAGCCGTCTCCCCGGGTCGCCCAGGTCCCCTGGGAACTGCTTGCCGTCGACGACGCGACCGACGTACGGCTCATAGAACTGGCGGACGTCGTGACCACGGCGCCGGCGTGGTTGCGACGGCAGGACCGCGCGGTACGTCCGACGCCGGACGCGGACACCGCGGCGAACGCCGACGCCGGCGCGGTCGTTCTCGCCCTCGACCCCCGGGTGCCCGGATTCCGGGCCGACTCCCCGCTCGGCTCGGTCCTGGGACCGCCCGGCTCGGACCCGGAGCTGTTGTCGTTCGTCCGGAGGCGTCTCGACGCGGGTGCCGTCGTGCCGTCCGTCGCCACCCCGGCGGAGGCCTTCCGCCGCACTGACCTGGACCGGGACTGGCTGAGCGGCGTGCTCCGCCAGGGGGCACGCAGGCTGATGTACGTCGGCCACGTGAGCAGCGCGCCGGTCGAGGGCGGGCAGAGCGAGGACGGCACGCTCCATCTGTGCTGCGGACCGGGGACCGTCGGCCTGGCCGAGGCGGTCCGCACCCATCGGCCGCTGTCGGCCAAGGACCTCCTGCTGGGCACGCTTCCCCTGCGCGCGGACGGCGAGCCGGGTGCGCGGATCTGGCCCGCGCCGCCGCGGGTCGCACTGATCGGCTGCGAGAGCGGCGGCGATCTGCGGTTCGCCGAGTCGTTCGGTCTGGCGACGGCGATGATCCACAACGGTGCCGAGCTGGTCACCGCCACCCGCTGGGTGCTGCCGACCAGCTTCGCCTTCCACGGGCTCGCAGGTCTGCCCGAGTCCGTACGCCCGCTGTCGGAGGCGATCGTCGCCGTCGACACCGCCCACGAACACCGCGACCCCGTGCACCGGCTCGGCCGCTGGCAGCGCGAGCAACTCGACCACTGGCGAGCCGGCGGCCGCATCGAGCACTCGCCCCTGCTGTGGGCGGCCATGACCTGCATCGTCGTCTGACCGGCCTCAGCACTCGATGATGTTGACCGCCAGCCCGCCCCGCGCCGTCTCCTTGTACTTCACCGACATGTCCGCCCCGGTCTCCTTCATCGTCTTGATGACCTTGTCCAGGGACACCTTGTGCGTGCCGTCCCCGCGCATCGCCATCCGTGCCGCCGTGACCGCCTTCACCGCGGCCATGCCGTTGCGCTCGATGCACGGGATCTGGACCAGGCCGCCGACCGGGTCGCAGGTGAGGCCGAGGTTGTGTTCCATGCCGATCTCGGCGGCGTTCTCGACCTGTTCAGGGGAGCCGCCGAGTACTTCGGCGAGGGCGCCCGCCGCCATCGAGCAGGCCGAGCCGACCTCGCCCTGGCAGCCGACCTCGGCGCCGGAGATGGAGGCGTTCTCCTTGAAGAGCATGCCGATCGCGCCGGCGGCGAGCATGAAGCGGACCACACCCTCCTCGTCCGCACCCGGCACGAAGTTGATGTAGTAGTGGAGCACCGCGGGGATGATGCCCGCCGCTCCGTTCGTCGGCGCGGTCACCACGCGCCCGCCCGCCGCGTTCTCCTCGTTCACCGCCATCGCGTAGAGCGTGATCCACTCCATCGCGTGCGCCAACGGGTCGCCCTCCGCCCGGAGTTGACGGGCCGACATGGCCGCCCTGCGGCGGACCTTCAGCCCGCCCGGCAGGATGCCCTCGCGGGCCATGCCGCGCGAGACGCACGCCTGCATCACCCGCCAGATCTCCAGGAGACCCGCGCGGATCTCCTCCTCCGTGCGCCAGGCCCGCTCGTTCTCCAGCATCAGCGCGGAGATCGACAGGCCGGTCTCCTGCGTCAGGCGCAGCAGTTCGTCGCCGGTGCGGAAGGGGTACTTGAGGACCGTGTCGTCGAGTTTGATGCGGTCCGCGCCCATCGCGTCCTCGTCGACGACGAAGCCGCCGCCCACCGAGTAGTACGTCTTGGTGAGCAGCTCCGCCCCGGAGGCGTCGTACGCCCACAGGGTCATGCCATTCGCGTGGTAGGGCAGGGTTTTACGGCGGTGGAGGACGAGGTCCTTGTCGAAGTCGAAGGCGATCTCGTGCTCGCCGAGGAGCCGCAGCAGCCTCGCCGCCTTGATGTCCTCCACCCGTTGGTCGGCCTTCTCCACGTCCACCGTGCGCGGCGAGTCGCCCTCCAGGCCGAGCAGCACCGCCTTGGGGGTGCCGTGCCCGTGGCCGGTCGCGCCGAGGGAGCCGTAGAGCTCGGTCCGTATGGACGCGACCGACTCCAGCAGGGCCTCGTTGCGCAGGCGGCGGGCGAACATGCGGGCCGCGCGCATCGGGCCGACCGTGTGGGAGCTGGACGGGCCGATGCCGATCGAGAACAGGTCGAAGACCGAGATGGCCACGGGTACTCCTCAATACGGGTGGTGCAGGGGGCGGGCGCCCCGCACTGTCGAGTGTGCGGGGCACGCCACAAAAAGGAACTACTTGTTCAGACCGGGGTACAGCGGGTGCTTGTCGGCAAGGGCCTTCACCCGGGTCTTGAGGGCTTCGACGTCGTAGGACGGCTTGAGCGCCTCGGCGATGACATCCGCGACCTCCGCGAAGTCCTCGGCCGTGAAGCCGCGGGTGGCGAGGGCGGGCGTACCGATCCGCAGGCCCGAGGTGACCATCGGCGGACGCGGGTCGTTCGGGACGGCGTTGCGGTTGACCGTGATGCCGACCTCGTGGAGGCGGTCCTCGGCCTGCTGCCCGTCCAGCTCGGACTCGCGCAGGTCGACCAGGATCAGGTGCACGTCGGTGCCGCCGGACAGGACGTTGACGCCGGCCTCGCGGGCGTCCGGCGCCGTCAGCCGCTCGGCGAGGATCCGCGCGCCCTCGACCGTACGGCGCTGGCGCTCCTTGAAGTCCTCGCTCGCCGCGACCTTGAAGGACACCGCCTTGGCCGCGATCACGTGCTCCAGGGGGCCGCCCTGGAAGCCCGGGAAGACGGACGAGTTGAGCTTCTTCGCGAAGTCCTTCCTGGCGAGGATGATGCCGCCGCGCGGGCCGCCCAGCGTCTTGTGGGTGGTGGAGGTGACGACATCGGCGTACTCGACCGGGTTCGGGTGCAGACCCGCCGCGACCAGACCCGCGAAGTGCGCCATGTCGACCCACAGGTACGCCTCGACCTCGTCGGCGATCCGGCGGAACTCGGCGAAGTCCAGCTGCCGCGGGTACGCCGACCAGCCCGCGATGATCACCTTCGGCCGGTGCTCCTTGGCGAGCTGCTCGACCTCGGCCATGTCGACCAGGCCGGCGTCGTCGACGTGGTACGCGACCACGTTGAACTGCTTGCCGGAGAAGTTCAGCCGCATCCCGTGGGTCAGATGGCCGCCGTGGGCGAGGTCCAGGCCGAGGATGGTGTCGCCGGGCTGGGCCAGCGCGAACAGCGCGGCCTGGTTGGCGGAGGCGCCGGAGTGGGGCTGCACGTTGGCGTACTCGGCGCCGAACAGCTCCTTGACCCGGTCGATCGCGATCTGCTCGGCGACGTCGACGTGCTCGCAGCCGCCGTAGTAGCGGCGGCCGGGGTAGCCCTCCGCGTACTTGTTGGTGAGGACCGAACCCTGCGCCTCCATGACCGCGACCGGCGCGAAGTTCTCGGAGGCGATCATCTCGAGGGTGGACTGCTGGCGGCTCACCTCGGCGTCGACCGCGGCGGCGATCTCCGGGTCGAGCTCGTGCAGGGGCGTGTTCAGAACGGACATCGGGTGTACGACTCCTCAGCCGGCGGAAAAGGCGGTGTACTCGTCGGCGGAGAGCAGGTCGGCCGGCTCGTCCGTGACACGTACCTTGAACAGCCAGCCGCCCTCGAAGGGCGCGGAGTTCACCAGCGACGGGTCGTTCACCACGTCCTCGTTGACCTCGGTGACCTCACCGGACACCGGGGCGTACAGGTCGCTGACCGACTTGGTCGACTCCAGCTCGCCGCAGGTCTCGCCCGCGGTCACCGTGGCACCGACCTCCGGAAGCTGGACGAACACGACATCGCCGAGCGCGTTGGCCGCGTGCTCCGTGATGCCGACCGTCGAGACGCCGTCCGCGGCGGCCGACAGCCACTCGTGCTCCTTGCTGTAACGCAGCTGCTGGGGGTTGCTCATGGCCTGAATTCTCCTGTACGCGGGGGAGTGCTGGTGAATGGGGGACTGCTGGAAACGCACGTGAGCAGCGGAAATGTGCGCAGGGTCACGCGCACGGACCGCTCAAGTCTGTACTTCTGGCGTTTGAGTCTCTACTTCTGGCGCTTGTAGAACGGCAGCGCCACGACCTCGTACGGCTCGTGGCTGCCCCGGATGTCCACCCCGACACCCGGCGTGCCCGGAGCCGCGTGCGCGGCGTCGACGTACGCCATCGCGATCGGCTTGCCCAGCGTGGGGGAGGGCGCGCCGGAGGTGACCTCGCCGATCACCTCGCCGCCGGCGACGACCGCGTACCCGGCGCGCGGGACCCGACGCCCCTCGGCGACCAGGCCGACGAGGACGCGCGGGGGGTTGGTCTCCGCGCGGGCGGCGGCCTCGGTGAGCGCCTCGCGCCCCACGAAGTCGCCCTCCTTCTCGAACTTCACGACGCGCCCGAGGCCGGCGTCGAAGGGGGTCAACGACGTCGACAGCTCGTGGCCGTACAGCGGCATGCCCGCCTCCAGGCGGAGCGTGTCGCGGCACGACAGCCCGCAGGGGACCAGGCCGACGCCCTTGCCCGCCTCGGTCAGGGCCTGCCACAGCTGCTCCGCGTCGGAAGGCGCCACGAACAGCTCGAAGCCGTCCTCGCCGGTGTAGCCGGTGCGGGCGATCAGCGCCGGGACGCCGGCGACGGTGCCGGGCAGGCCGGCGTAGTACTTCAGTCCGTCCAGGTCGGCGTCGGTGAGGGACTTCAGCACCCCCGGCGACTGGGGACCCTGCACGGCGATCAGCGCGTACGCGTCCCGGTCGTCGCGCACCTCGGCGTCGAAGCCGGACGAACGCTCCACGAGCGCGTCCAGCACCACCTGGGCGTTGGAGGCGTTGGCGACGACCATGTAGTGAGAAGACCCGGCCTCGGTGTCGGCCAGCCGGTAGACGATCAGGTCGTCGAGAATGCCGCCGTCTTCGCGGCAGATCATGGTGTAGCGGGCGCGGCCGACACCGACGGACGCGATGTTGCCCACCAGCGCGTAGTTCAGGAGCTGCGCGGCCTGCGGGCCGGTCACCGTGACCTCGCCCATGTGCGAGAGGTCGAAGAGTCCGGCGCGGGTGCGTACGGCGTTGTGCTCGTCGCGTTCGGAGCCGTAGCGCAGGGGCATGTCCCAGCCGGCGAAGTCGGTCATCGTCGCGCCGAGCGAACGATGCAGGGCATCGAGCGCGGTGTGACGGGGTGCGGTGCTGCTCATCGGACGGTCGTCTCCCAAGGCATGACGGCGAGGTCGTTCCTCCCCATCTGTCATCGGAACCTGAGAGGTTCGACGTGACCCCGCGAAACGGTGGTCACGACTTGCACCTTGGGTGGAGCCACTGTCGCAGCGGCCCGCTTTTCAGATGTGCCTCGCCCGCGCGGTAACGGGGACCTGAGAGATTCAAGGGAGGGACTTGCTCCTTCGGCGCCCCAGCGAGGTACGGCTGGGGACTCTCCCGCGCGGATTCAAGCGGCCGGTATGCAGTTGGCGCGCACATCATTGCACGCATCGTCGGCGCGTGGCAGGCCGCATCTGTAACCGGCCTGTGGCAGTAAGCGCATGAAAACGCGAGACACCGCGTATTACCTTCTCTTTACACTCGACGGGGAGGGAAACTCGTGACCCACCCCAGGGGAGGACGATCACGGTGAACAGGACCACTGCGTACGCCACGACCTCGGCCGTAGCGCTGCCCGAGCAGCCCTCGGCCCCGGCCCGCGGCGCGTGTGGAGCGCGCCCGGCACCCGTCCTCCGCGACCTGCGCGAGCGCGAGGGCCACAGCCCGCACGCACTGCTCTTCGGGCCCCGCGACCTCGTCGTGATCACCGGCCTGCCCGGCAGCGGCAAGTCCACGCTGATGCGGCGCACCGTCAAGGGCACGCGGATCGACTCCCAGGACACCCGCGACCGCTGGGACGGCCGGCTGTCCCGCTTCCTGCCGTACGCGGTCTACCGCCCGCTCGTCCGCGTCGCCCACTACGCCGGACTGCGCCGCGCCCTGCGCTCCGGCGAGGGCGTCGTCGTGCACGACTGCGGTACGCAGGCCTGGGTGCGCGGCTGGCTGGCCCGCGAGGCCCGCCGCCGGGGCGGCACCCTGCACCTGATGCTGCTCGACGTCGCCCCCGACACGGCCCTGGCCGGCCAGCGCGAACGCGGCCGCGGCGTCTCGCGGTACGCGTTCCTGCGTCACCGCGGCGCGGCCGCCCGCCTGATCAGCTCCGTGGAGCAGGGCGACCTGCCGCCGGGCTGCGGCTCGGCGGTCCTGATCGACCGGGACGCGGCGAACGTCCTGAGGCGGATCGGCTTCACGGGCTGAGGCGGATCGGCTTCACGGGCTGAGGCGGGTCGGTTTCGCGGCCCGAACGGGTGCAGGGGCCGGATTGCTGTGACGGGCTGACTCCCGGCCCGCCCGCACCCGTTAGCCTTTTCAGCCACAGCAGCGGTACTCGGCAGGCGGTAGACAGCAGATGGACTTCCCGGCGGATCTCCCAGCGGGCTTCTCGGAGTTCCCGGCACAGGCGCACGCCCATTCGCACGGCGGATGGCCCGGCAACGAGCTGGAGGAGGTGCTCTCCGCCTCCCTCGGCATCCCCGGGGCCGGCGGGCGGATCGTCGAGGTGCTCGGCCGCAGCTTCGTGTGGATCCCGCTGCCCAGCGGCGGCGGCCCGCACAGCGGCCCGCTCGACCTGCCCACGCTGGAGATCGACGGTCAGGCCTACGTCCCGGTGTTCAGCTCCGAGGAGCAGTTCCGCCAGGTCGTCGGCTCGCACATGTCGTACACCATCGCGCCCGCGGTGGAGTTCGCCCGCGGGCTGCCCCCGCAGGTCGGCATCGCCGTGAACCCGGACGGCACGGTCGGCGTCCCGCTGCCCCCGCCCGCCGTGGCCGACCTCTGCCGCACCGGCCGTACCCCGCTGGACGGCCCCGCGAGCGGCGGCCGCGTCAAGCTCTACGAGCCCGACTGGCAGGACGACCCCGTCGACTTCCTCGCCGCGGCCTCGGCCGAGTTCGCGGCCACCGGCGTCATCCTCACGGCCCGCCGCTGCCTGGCCGCCATCGAGACGGCGAACCCGGTGATGTTCGTGGGAGTGGAGCTCTCCCACTGGGACGCCCCCGACCTGCGCACGGCCCCCATGGACGCCCTGGCCGCGGCCCTGGGCCGCGCCCCGGCCCCCTGGCCGGTCAACCTGGTCCTCCTGGACGTGGCCGACGACCCGGTGGGCCACTGGATGCGTGAGCAGGTCCGGCCCTTCTACACGAGCGGCTACTAGAGAACGCCGCAAGGGCGGCGTCCCCAGGGGCGCGGGGCTGTGTCGACATGCGGCTCCGCCGCGGGGGCGCGACAAGCCACGAACAACCCGCATCCGCCCACCGGCGAGCAGCCCCGAGCTCTCACGGCTCCGCCCAGCACAGCGCCTAAGCTGGTTTCATATCCGAGGCAACTTCATGAAGGGGCGGTACAGGTGAGCGCCAGCGGCATCGCGGCCGGGCAGGTCGAGCACATGCTGCGCCAGGTGACGCCCGGGCGCTACGACGCCTACGAGGCACTCCTGCGCGCGCTCGCGACCCCCTCCTCCGGCCAGGTCTGGATGCTGCTGTGGCACGGCCAGGCGGGCTCCCCGGACGCCCAGTACGGAAACATGGAGGTCGACGGGTACGGCTACGCGCCGTGCGTCACCTCGGCCCAGGAACTCTCGGCCAGCGGCTGGAACCGCTCCTATGAGGTCGTCGACGGAATCGACGTCGCCCGCACCCTGTACCCCGACCACTACGGCCTCTGGCTGAATCCGCACGCTCCCGGCGGCGGCGTCGGCATCCCCTGGCTCGATCTGCGCCGCATCGCCACCGGCCTGGAGCGCCAGCCCGCCGGACCCCTGCGGCTGTCCGAGCCCGGCATCGAGATCCCGCAGTTCTACGCCCTGCTCGCGCAGAACGCCCACCGCACCCCGGCCGTCCGCGCGTTGCGCCGCGCCTGGGTGCAGCCCGCGCTCGGGGCGCCGTATCTCGCCATCGGACTCGATGTGTACGACACCAGCCCGCCGGCCGTCGACTCGGTGCGCGCGATGATGCAGCAGTCGATCGGCGCGGTCCCGGACGGGCTCCCGGTGTCGACGGTGGCGATGTCCGACGAGTACGACCCGGTGGCGCTGTGGATGCGGGCGAGCGCCCGCCCCTTCTACGACCGCGAGGCCCATGCGGGGTCCGCCCCGGCCCCCGCCCCCTCCTCGGCCCAGGCTCCAGTGGCCGGTTACGGCTATCCGCCGGCCCGCGGCGGCTACTGACCGAACTCCTCTCCGGCCCCGGTGGCCGGACCCGCCTTCCCCGTCTTCGCGCGTAGAACTGGGTGGATCATCCCTCCATGTCCCCAATGTCCCAACTGGCCTGCGTCCGCCCCGCGCTACCCGGCGTCCGGATAACGGAACCCTCTGGGTCGCATCACGTTTATGCATCCTTTCACCGTCAAGTCTGGCAACAGATCGCCAAAGCGTTGAAGACTCCCGCACCAGGGGCCTTTCGTCCCTGTGTACGACGGACTGAATCAATGCCGCCACAGCGGCAAGTGCGGGCCGGCTACCGCCGGTTGAGAGGGGTCCCTGCCAGATGACGGCACCATTGCACGAGCCGACCGCGGAAGCGGCCCCGAGTGCGGCCGAAGAAGCGGCGCTGGTCAGCGCCGATGCGAAGGCCGTACAGGGGCGTTCCCTGGGCCGGATCGCCTGGGAGCGCCTGAAGCGGGACAAGCTGGCTCTCACGGGCGGCGCCGTGGTGCTCTTCCTGGTGGTGATCGCGCTGCTCGCCCCGGTCATCACGAGCCTCCTGGGGCAGGACCCGAACGAGTACCACGAGAACCTCATCGACCCGCTCTTCGGCACGCCCACGGGCTCCCTGGGCGGCATCAGCGGCGAACACCTGCTCGGCGTCGAGCCGGTCAACGGCCGCGACATCCTCGCCCGCATCCTCTACGGCGCCCGGATCTCCCTGCTGGTGGGCTTCCTGTCCGCCGTGGTCGCCGTGATCCTCGGCACGGTGCTGGGCATCCTCGCCGGGTTCTTCGGCGGCTGGCTCGACTCCGTGATCAGCCGGGTGATGGACGGCCTGCTCGCCTTCCCGCAGCTGCTGTTCATCATCGCGCTGGTCTCCGTCATGCCGAACGAGATGCTGGGGCTCACCGGTTCGAGCGTGCGCGTCTTCGTGATGATCCTCGTCATCGGCTTCTTCGGCTGGCCCTACATCGGACGCGTGGTGCGCGGCCAGACACTCTCGCTGCGTGAGCGCGAGTACGTGGAGGCCGCCCGATCGCTGGGCGCGGGGCGGCTGTACATCCTGTTCAAGGAACTGCTGCCCAACCTCGTCGCCCCGATCGTCGTGTACACAACGATGATGATCCCCACCAACATCCTCACCGAGGCGGCGCTCAGCTTCCTGGGCGTGGGCGTCAAGCCGCCCACCGCCTCCTGGGGGCAGATGCTCTCGAGCGCGATCGACTACTACGAGTCCGACCCCATGTACATGGTGGTCCCGGGCGTGGCGATCTTCATCACCGTGCTGGCCTTCAATCTCTTCGGCGACGGCGTCCGGGACGCGCTGGACCCGAAGGCCTCCCGTTGAACCGGCTGAACCGCCGCACCGTCCAGGCGCAGCACCCCAACTGTCCCGTGGCACTCACACGGGGTCTCTCATCAAATCCGGAGGATCCGAGATCGTGACTACCCAACGCACCTCAGGGCGGCGGAAGCAGGCGTTTGCCGCTGTCGCCGCTGTCGCCGCGCTGCTGACCACGGCGGCGTGCGGCGGCGGTGGAGACGACGGCGACAACGGCGGCTCGAGCACCGGTGCCGCCGGCTTCGACGCCGCGAACAACAAGGTCGCCCAGGCCTCTGCCGCCAAGAAGGGCGGCACGCTGAAGTTTGGTGGCGCCCAGGATGCCGACTCGTGGGACACCACGCGCGGTTACTACGGCTTCATGTGGAACTTCGCGCGCTACTACAGCCGCCAGCTCGTCACGAACAAGACGGAGCCCGGAAAGGCCGGCGCCGAGCTGACCCCGGACCTCGCCACCGGTCTCGCCAAGGTCACGGACGACGGCAAGACCTACACGTACACCCTGCGTGACGGCGTCACGTGGGAGGACGGCAAGCCGATCACGTCCAAGGACGTGAAGTACGGCATCGAGCGCGTGTGGGCGCAGGACGTGCTGTCCGGCGGTCCGGTCTACCTGAAGGACGTGCTCGACCCGAAGGGCGAGTACAAGGGCCCGTACAAGGACACCTCCCCGGACAAGCTGGGTCTGAAGGCGATCGAGACGCCGGACGACAAGACCGTCGTCTTCAAGCTGCCGGCCGCCAACTCGGACTTCGAGGAGATGCTGGGTCTGATCTCCGCGTCCCCGGTCCGCCAGGACAAGGACACCAAGTCCAAGTACGGTCTGCACCCGTTCTCCTCCGGCCCGTACAAGTTCCAGTCGTACAGCCCGGGCAAGGACCTCACGCTGGTCCGCAACACCGAGTGGAAGCAGGCCTCGGACCCGATCCGCAAGGCCTACCCGGACAAGATCACCGTCCAGTTCTTCTCGGACGCCAACCAGCTGGACCAGCGTCTGCTCAACGGTGACCTGGACCTCGACATCAACCAGACCGGCATGTCGCCGCAGGGCCGCACCACCGCCCTGAAGCAGCACAAGGCCAACCTGGACAACCCGGTCTCCGGCTACATCCGCTACGCGACCTTCCCGCAGAGCGTGGCGCCGTTCAACAACGCCGAGTGCCGCAAGGCCGTGATCTACGGTGCCGACCACGTGTCGCTGCAGACCGCGCGCGGTGGCCCCGTTGCCGGTGGTGACATCGGCACCAACATGCTGCCGCCGTCCGTGTCGGGCGCCGAGGGCCAGAAGTACGACCCGTACGAGATCGCCGGTGCCAACAAGTCCGGCAACGCCGCCAAGGCCAAGGAAGCGCTGAAGGCCTGCGGCAAGCCGAACGGCTTCTCCACCACCATCGCGGTCCGCAACAACAAGCCGGTCGAGGTGGCCACCGCCCAGTCCCTGCAGGCGTCGCTGAAGAAGATCGGCATCAACGCCCAGATCGACCAGTTCGACGGTTCGCAGACCTCCGGCATCATCGGCAGCCCCGAGAACGTGAAGAAGAAGGGCTACGGCATCATCATCATGGGCTGGGGTCCGGACTTCCCGACCGTCCAGGGCTTCGGTATGCCGCTGTGGGACAGCAAGTACATCCTGGAGAGCGGTAACAACAACTTCGCTCTGATCAAGGACAAGACGATCGACGGCCTGTTCGACGACTACATCACCACGCTGGACGACGCGGGCAAGACCAAGATCGCCACGGAGATCAACCACAAGGTGATGGAGGGCGCGTACTACCTGCCCTTCGTCTTCGAGAAGTTCATCAACTGGCGCTCGGACAACCTGGCGAACGTGTACACCACCGACGGCTACAGCGGTATGTACGACTTCGTCAACCTCGGTCTGAAGTCCGCGAAGTAGTCCCGGCACACCCGCCACACGGCACGAAAGGCAGGTGAAGGCCGGCGCAGCGTGATCGTGGGCCACCGGAAGTCCCCCACTGCCCAAAAGGCGTGGGAGGTACCCCCACCGGTGGCCCACGGTCCGCGGCGGGCCGAGAGCTGTGCTCGCTTACCTCATCAGGCGGTTGTTCGCCGCCGCAGTGATGCTCGTGGTCATCATCATGGTGGTCTTCGGCATCTTCTTCCTCGTCCCCAAGTGGGCGGGGGTAGACATCGCCTCGAGCTTCGTGGGCAAGCAGGCCGACCCGGCCTCCGTCGAGGCGGTGCGGCAGAAGCTGGGTCTCGGCGACCCGATCTACGCCCAGGTCTGGGAGTTCTTCAAGGGCATCTTCGCCGGCCGCACGTACTCGGGCGGCGGGGACACCATCCACTGCTCGGCACCGTGCTTCGGGTACTCGTTCCGCAGTGAGCAGGCCGTCTGGCCGGTGCTGACCGACCGCTTCCCGGTGACCCTGGGGCTCGCGCTCGGTGCCGCCGTACTGTGGCTGGTCTTCGGTGTCGCGGCGGGTGTGCTCTCCGCGCTCAAGCGGGGAACCATCTGGGACCGTGGCGCGATGGTCATCGCGCTCGGCGGTGTCTCCCTCCCGATCTACTTCACCGGCATGCTCAGCCTGGCGATCTTCGCCTTCGGGCTGAAATGGATCGACGCGCAGTACGTGCCCCTGGAGGAGAGCTTCGGCGGCTGGTTCGGCGGCATGATCCTGCCCTGGATCACCCTGGCGTTCCTCTACGCGGCGATGTACGCCCGGATCACCCGCGCCACCATGATGGAGATCCTGGGCGAGGACTACATCCGCACGGCCCGCGCCAAGGGCCTCAAGGAGCAGACCGTCATCGGCAAGCACGCCATGCGCTCGACGATGACGCCGATCCTGACCATGCTCGGCATGGACCTCGGCGCCCTCATCGGCGGCGCGATCCTGACCGAGTCCACGTTCAACCTGCCCGGCCTCGGCCGGGCCGTACTGGACGCCATCCGCAATCAGGACCTGCCCATCATCGTGGGCGTCACCCTGATCACATCCCTCGCGGTGCTCGTCGCCAACCTCGTGGTGGACATCCTGTACGCCGTGATCGACCCCCGAGTGAGGCTCACATGACCGAACTCAGCAAGAGCGGAGCGGCCGTGGGCGAGCCCATCGGTTCCTCGCCCGCCCCGACCTCCTTCCTGGAAGTGCGCGACCTGAAGGTGCACTTCCCGACCGACGACGGCCTGGTCAAGTCCGTCGACGGGCTCAGCTTCCAGCTGGAGAAGGGCAAGACCCTCGGCATCGTGGGCGAGTCCGGCTCCGGCAAGTCGGTGACCTCACTCGGCATCATGGGCCTGCACACCGCCGGCCAGTACGGCAAGCGCAAGGCGCAGATCTCCGGGGAGATCTGGCTGGACGGGACCGAGCTCCTGTCCGCCGACCCGGACTACGTGCGCAAGCTGCGCGGCCGCGAGATGGCGATGATCTTCCAGGATCCGCTGTCGGCGCTGCACCCGTACTACACGATCGGCCAGCAGATCGTGGAGGCGTACCGGATCCACCACGACGTCGACAAGAAGACCGCCAAGCGCCGCGCGGTCGAGATGCTCGACCGGGTGGGCATCCCGCAGCCGGACAAGCGGGTCGACAGCTACCCGCACGAGTTCTCCGGTGGTATGCGCCAGCGTGCGATGATCGCGATGTCGCTGGTCAACAACCCCGAGCTGCTGATCGCGGACGAGCCGACGACCGCCCTGGACGTCACCGTCCAGGCGCAGATCCTCGACCTGATCCGCGACCTGCAGAAGGAGTTCGGCTCCGCGGTCATCGTCATCACCCACGACCTGGGCGTCGTCGCCGAACTGGCCGACGACATCCTGGTGATGTACGGCGGCCGCTGCGTCGAGCGGGGCCCGGCCGAGAAGGTGTTCTACGAGCCCCGGCACCCCTACACCTGGGGTCTGCTGGGCTCGATGCCGCGCCTGGACCGCGACCAGCAGGAGCGTCTGATCCCGGTCAAGGGCTCCCCGCCCTCGCTGATCAACATCCCGTCCGGCTGCGCCTTCAACCCGCGCTGCCCGTACGCGGACCTCCCGAAGGACAACGTCACCCGCACCGTCCGCCCCGAGCTCGCCGAAGTGGGCAGCCGGCACTGGGCCGCCTGCCACCTGGGCACGGAGCAGCGGGAGCGTATCTGGACCGAAGAGATTGCGCCGAAGCTGTGAGTGACGACGAGAAAGCGGTGACCATTCCCGCGCAGGGCGACGCTCCTCAGGAGGGGGGCGCCACCCTCACGAAGGACCCCGCCCCGGGCGAGGTCCTGCTGAGGGTGACCGGGCTGAAGAAGCACTTCCCGATCAGGAAGGGCCTGCTCCAGCGGCAGGTCGGCGCGGTGCACGCGGTCGACGGCATCGACTTCGAGGTCCGCTCCGGCGAGACGCTCGGCGTCGTCGGCGAGTCCGGCTGCGGCAAGTCCACGATGGGCCGGCTGATCACCCGGCTGCTCGAACCGACCGCCGGAAAGGTCGAGTTCGAGGGCAGGGACATCACGCACCTCGGTGTGAGCGCGATGCGTCCGATGCGCCGCGACGTGCAGATGATCTTCCAGGACCCGTACTCCTCGCTGAACCCGCGCCACACCATCGGCACGATCGTCGGCGCCCCCTTCAAGCTCCAGGGCGTCGAGCCCGAGGGCGGCATCAAGAAGGAGGTCCAGCGCCTGCTGGAGGTGGTCGGCCTCAACCCCGAGCACTACAACCGCTATCCGCACGAGTTCTCCGGCGGCCAGCGCCAGCGCATCGGCATCGCCCGCGCGCTCGCGCTGAACCCGAAGCTGGTCGTGGCGGACGAGCCGGTCTCCGCGCTCGACGTGTCGATCCAGGCGCAGGTGGTGAACCTGCTGGACGACCTCCAGCAGGAGCTGGGCCTGACGTACGTGATCATCGCGCACGACCTGTCCGTCGTACGCCATGTGTCGGACCGTATCGCCGTGATGTACCTCGGCAAGATCGTGGAGCTTTCCGACCGCGACTCGCTGTACAAGGCGCCGATGCACCCGTACACCAAGGCGCTGATGTCGGCGGTGCCGATCCCGGACCCGAGGCGCAGGGCGGCCAAGAGCGAGCGCATCCTGCTCAAGGGCGACGTGCCCTCGCCGATCTCCCCGCCGAGCGGCTGCCGCTTCCACACCCGGTGCTGGAAGGCGACGCAGATCTGTACGACGGCCGAGCCGCCGCTCGTCGAGCTGAAGCCCGGCCAGCAGGTCGCCTGCCACCACCCGGAGAACTTCGCGGACCAGGCTCCCCAGGACACGGTGCTGCTGACCGTGGCCAAGGAGGCGGCCGAGCTGGTCGCGGACGAGGTGCTGGCGGAGTCGGCGGAGACGTCGGCGGCGGTGGCGGCGGAGGTCGAGGCCGCCGCCGGGGCGTCCACGGAGACTCCCGCGGTGACTCCCGCGGAAACCTCCGCGGAGGGCGAGACTCCCTCCAAGGACAAGTAGAACCTGCCCGATCAGCGAGCCCCCGCCTTCGTTTGGAAGGCGAGGGCTCGCTGTCGGGTAAGAATGTAGGGGTGCTTCAGCAACTGTTCAGCCCGTCCGTCCAGCACACGCTCGACCTGATCGGCATCTTCGTCTTCGCCATCTCCGGCGCCCTGCTGGCCGTGCGCAAGAACTTCGACGTCTTCGGCATCGCCGTCCTCGCCGAGGTCACCGCGCTGGGCGGCGGGCTGTTCCGCGACCTGATCATCGGGGCCGTACCGCCCGCCGCCTTCACGGACCTCGGGTACTTCACCACCCCGCTGCTCGCCGCCCTCCTGGTCTTCTTCCTGCACCCGCACGTGGAGCGCATCCAGGCCGGCGTGAACGTCTTCGACGCGGCCGGCCTCGGCCTGTTCTGCGTCGCCGGCACGACGAAGGCGTACGAGTACGGCCTCGGCCTGACCCAGTCGGCGGCCCTCGGCCTCGCCACCGCGGTCGGCGGCGGTGTGCTGCGGGACGTGCTGGCCAACGAGGTGCCCTCGCTGCTGCGCTGGGACCGCGATCTGTACGCCGTGCCGGCGATGGTCGGCGCCACCATGGTCGTCCTCTGCATCCACTACGACGCCCTCACCCCGCTCACCAGCGCGCTCGCGGTCGTCACCGCCTTCGTCCTGCGGCTGCTCGCGATGCGCTTCCACTGGCGAGCGCCGCGTGCGTGGAACCGGCGCTCGACCGTACGGGAGGAGTAGCGGTACCGAGGCCCAGCTCTTCGGTCAGCCAGCGGAAGGCGGGCACCACCTGCGGTCGCCACAGCGCCATGGTGTGGCCGCCCGCGCTCTTCGGGATGTAGACGACGTGCACGGTCGTCGGCGCCTTCGCGATCTGTTCGAGGGCCACGGCGTCCTCGTAGCCGTCGTGCGGCTGGCCGGAG
This sequence comes from Streptomyces sp. a15, assembly GCF_059026085.1. Classification (NCBI taxonomy): domain Bacteria; kingdom Bacillati; phylum Actinomycetota; class Actinomycetes; order Kitasatosporales; family Streptomycetaceae; genus Streptomyces; species Streptomyces sp. A15. The sequence continues at coordinate 32,587 of NZ_JBWLKM010000077.1, forward strand.
AGGTAGAGCGCGATCGGGGGCGGGGTGCGGGCCTCGCGAAGCAGCAGGTAGGGGTTGTTCGCGTTGCGCAGGACGGGGTTCTGCGCGGCCAGCGAGCTGCGTTCGCCGATGGGGTCGTTGTAGCCGGACAGGCTGACCGCGGCCCGGTAGCGGTCGGGATGCGCGACGGCGAGCTTCGCCGCGCAGTGCGCGCCCGCGGAGTACCCGGCCACCGCCCAGCCCGCCGGTGCGGGTTCGGTGCGGAAGTTGTCCATGACCATGTTCGGCACGTCCACGCTGAGCCAGCTGTCCGCGTTCACCGTGCCCGTGATGTTGGCGCAGCCCGGGTCCACGCCGGCCAGCAGGTTGGTGCGCGGGGCGACCAGGATGAACGGCGCGACCTCACCGCCCCGCATCAGCGGCCGCAGCTGTTTGTCGGCGTGCAGGGACGCGAACCAGGCCTTCGCCGAGCCGGGATAGCCCGACAGCAGCTCGACGACCGGGAACTTGTGGTGCCGGTAGGCGGGTCGGCCGTACTGCGGCGGCAGCCAGACGTAGACCTCGGCGTTCACGCCCGACACCCGGCCCTTGAGCTGGGTGACACGCACGCCGCCGGCCTGCGTGAATCTCTGCCGGACCTTGGGCAGCCGGTCCAGCGCGATACCGCCGGTGCCGTCGGCGCCCAGGTCGGCGGCCTGCTGGACGTGGTTGCCCGTGCCGAGGAGGTCACCCCAGTTGTCGTAGAGGCTGTTCTGGTTGTTGACCAGCACGAAGACCAGCGCGACCGCCGTGCCCTGCGCGAACACCAGCATCAGCACCCGCGTCGCGGCGCGCAGGGCCCGGGGTCCCCGCATCCGCGGCCACAGCGCGAGCGGCAGCGCGAGGGCGACGACGGCCAGCGCGATCAGCGTGTAGAGGAACGAAGTCCCGGTGAGGCTCATGTATCTGGAGAGGGACGGCGGCGGCCTCGGGTTTACGGACGAGTGGGGACGCTTACCAGGAAATTGACCGTTTCTCACCTGGGGCGCGAGAGCCGGTGTCACGCGCCCGTAACGGTGAAAGCTACCGCTTAGTAATTACCTGTTGTACCGTTCAGCCATGTCAGAAGCAGCTACCGTGCGCGCCGTCATCGGCGACAGCGAGTTCGACCGGGACACCGCGGTCACCCTGCGCGAACCCGGCGTCTACGACATCGACCTCTCCGCCGGCTGGACGATCATCAGCGCCGTCAACGGCGGCTATCTCCTGGCCGTCCTGGGCCGCGCGCTCGCGCACGCCCTGCCGCACGCCGACCCGTTCACCATCTCGGCGCACTACCTGACCGCGTCCCAGCCCGGCCCGGCGGTGGTCCGCACGGACGTCGTCCGCACCGGCCGCACGCTCTCCACCGGCCAGGCCTCCCTCTTCCAGTACGACAACCGGGGCCGCGAGGTCGAACGCATCCGCGTCCTCGCCTCCTACGGCGACCTGGACGCGCTGCCGGACGACGTCCGTACGACGGCCGAGCCGCCCGCGATCCCGCCCGTGGAGCAGTGCTTCGGGCCCGAGGACAGTGCGGCGCCCGTGCCGGGCAGCTCGGCGATCGCCGACCGGCTGATGTTGAAGCTCGACCCGTCGACGCTGGGCTGGGCGCTCGGAGCGCCCTCCGGCAAGGGGGAGATGCGGGCCTGGTTCGGGCTCGCCGACGGCCGCGACCCCGACCCCTTCGCGCTGCTCCTGGCCGTCGACGCGCTGCCGCCGACCGCCTTCGAGATCGGCCTGTCCGGCTGGGTGCCCACGGTCGAACTGACGGTCCATGTCCGCTGCCGCCCGGCCCCGGGCCCGCTGCGCGTTGCGATCACCACCCGCAACCTCGCCGGCGGCTTCCTGGAGGAGGACGCCGAGGTGTGGGACAGCGCGGACCGGCTGGTCGCGCAGTCGCGGCAGCTGGCCAGGGTCAGGCTCGGCTGAGGCGGCGTCCAGGAACCCTGGGGTCCCCGGCCGAGAGGCCGTCCGGGACCCTGAGGTCCTCGGTCCCGGCCCTGCCCTGGATCCTGGGGCGGTGAAGTCCGACCGCCTGCTGTCGATCCTGCTGCTCCTGCAGACCCGCGGCCGCGTCACCGCGCCCGAACTCGCCGAGCGCCTCGAGGTGTCCGTACGCACCATCTACCGGGACGTCGAGGCCCTGTCCGCCTCCGGCGTCCCGGTCTACGCCGAACGCGGCCGGCACGGCGGCATCGAGCTGCTCGCCGGGTTCCGTACGGACGTCACGGGATTGACCGCCGACGAGTCCCGTGCGCTGTTCATCCTGGCCGCCCAGGGTGCGCACGCCGCGCTCGGTCTGGACGCGGCGCTGGGCTCTGCCCTGCGCAAGGTGATGGCCGCGCTGCCCGCCCCGCACCGCCCGGCCGCGGAGGTGACCTCCCGCCGCATCCTCGTCGACGCCACGCGCTGGAAGGGCGGCCCGCGACAGGCGGTGGACCTGGGGACGCTGCAGGACGCGGTGTTCGCCGACCGCAGGCTGCGGCTGCGCTACCGGCACAGCGGCGAGCGGGAGGTGCGGACGTACACCGTGGACCCGTACGGGCTGGTCGCCAAGGCGGGCGTCTGGTACCTGGTCGCCGACCGGCGCGGGAGACCGCGGCTCTTCCGTGCCGACCGGGTGCGGTCGGCGACCGTCCTGGCCGAACCGGTCAGGCGCCGGCCCGGCGTCGAACTCGCCGACGTCTGGGAGGTGTTGCGCCGGCAGGTCGAGGAGCGCCCCGGCGGACTCGACGTCACCGTACGTGTCCGGCGCGACCGTCTCGACCTGTTCCTGCGCATCAGCGCCTCGTCGCTGGTCGAACTCCCCGACGACGACGGCGAGAGCGCCTGGGTGACGGCCCGGCTGTCGTACGGCGTGCTCGGCGAGGCCCGTCAACTGCTGCAGTTCTCCGACCGGGTGGAGGTTCTCTCCCCGCCGGAAGTGCGCGAGGAACTGGCCCGGGCGGCCGCCTCTGTCACGGACCTTTACCGGCCCGGCGTCGGGCAGGGCTGAGTGCCCGCAGGGCCCCTGTGGCCCCCGGCTCGGCTCAGTCCAGCCAGTGGTCACGGCCGATGCTGATCAGCCGCAGCTGCCGGGTCGCCACCTGGACCACCCGCTCGCGCTCTTCCGGCGAAGCCTCCAGCGTCTCCAGGAACAGCGAGGCGGTGATCAGCATCTGGTCGACGTACAGGTTGGCCAGCATGAGGAGGTCGTCCTCGCTCCAGCCCGCGGACTCGGGGTCCTTGGCCAGCTCGGTCTTCACCTCCTGGCCGAACCGCGCCAGTTGCTCGCGTATCGCCTCCCGCACCGGCTGGACTCCGCCGTGTCGCTCACGGGCGATAAAACGGACATGTGCGGGGTACACGTCCACGTGGCCGGCGATCAACTGGACGGCGCGTGTGATGCGTTGGTCGTGGTCGTCCGCCCCGGACACCGTCGTCCGGATCATCGGGTGCAGGCTGCCCAGTGCCTCCTCGACGAGGGCCACGCCGAGATCCGCGGTGGAGCGGAAGTGCCGGTAGAAGGCCGTGGGGGCGACACCGACGGCACGGGTGACCTCGCGCAGGCCGAGACTGCTCAGGCTCTGCTCCTCCAGCAGTCCCAACGCGGCGTCCAAGAGCGCCTGCCGGGTCTTCTGCTTCTGTGCCTGCCGGACGCCGAGGATGTGACTCATGCCATGCAGTTAACAACTGTTCTCTGGAATTGGAAAGTCATGGGACGCGCTAGACTGGGAAGTCAGTGAACAACTGTACCCACAAGCGTTCACCGAAACGTAACGAGAGCGACTCGAGAGTTCTCTCGTCGGAGGGGGTCCCACCCATGCTGTTCCTCGTCGCCGCGTTCCTGCTGCTCGGTGTCGTCCTCGGCACCGTCGCCCACGCGCCGCTCGGCTTCTCCGCCGTCGCCGCCGTCGTGATCGCCGTCTGGCTCGGCATCTTCGCGATCCGTGAGCGCCACGGCCGCCGCCGCGGCACCACCCACTGACCGACTGTCCACACGACGACCGACCGTCCGTACGACGCCTGCGACTTCCAGGAGCTGACCCGTCATGCAACTCACCGCACCGGCCACCCGCCGCACCGGCATCCGGGACGCCGACGGCATGGCCGTAGCGTCCTTCGTCCTCGGCCTTCTCGGACTCCTCGTCCTGAACCTCTTCCTCGGCCCGACCGCCATCGCCCTGGCAGCCGTCTCCCTGTGGCGCGGCACGACCCGCAAGGGCCGCGCGTACCTGGGCCTGGGCCTGGGCGTCGCCGACCTGCTGGTCCTGCTGGCGTTCATGCAGATGGACAACTCGGTGTCCTGGAGCTTCTGACCGCGGCGGTGGCCGATCCGCCCGCGCGAGACGCCCCGCCGAGGCCAACCGCACGGCCCCGTAGAATCGGCGTCACCATGGCATACCTCGACCACGCCGCGACCACCCCGATGCTTCCCGAGGCAGTCGAGGCACTCACCGCGCACCTGAGCAGCACCGGCAACGCCTCCTCCCTCCACGCATCCGGCCGCCGGGCCAGGCGAACCGTGGAGGAGGCCCGCGAAACCCTCGCGGAAGCGCTCGGCGCCCGTCCCAGCGAGGTCGTCTTCACCTCCGGCGGCACCGAGGCCGACAACCTCGCCGTCAAGGGCCTCTACTGGTCCCGCCGCGCCGCCGACCCGGCCCGCACCCGGGTCCTCGCAAGCCCCGTCGAGCACCACGCCGTCCTGGACGCGGTCCACTGGCTGGGCGAACACGAGGGCGCCACGGTCGAATACCTCCCCGTCGACGCCTACGGCAGAGTCCATCCCGACGCGCTGCGCGAGGCCATCGCCCGCAACCCCGACGACGTCGCCCTGGCCACCATCATGTGGGCGAACAACGAGATCGGCACGGTCCTGCCGATCCGCGAACTGGCCGAAACCGCCGCCGAGTTCGACGTCCCCCTGCACGCCGACGCCGTCCAGGCCTTCGGCCAGGTCCCCGTCGACTTCGCCGCCTCCGGCCTCGCCGCGATGACGGTCTCGGGCCACAAGATCGGCGGCCCGTACGGCATCGGCGCCCTGCTGCTCGGCCGCGAGCACACCCCCGTCCCCGTCCTGCACGGCGGCGGCCAGGAACGGCACGTCCGCTCCGGCACCCTCGACGTCCCCGCGGTCGCCTCCTTCGCGGTCGCCGGCCTCCTGGCCGCCGAGCAGCGCGAGTGGTTCGAGCGGGAGATCGGCACCCTGCGCGACAGCCTGGTCGAGGAGGTCCGCAAGGCGGTCCCCGACGCGATCCTCGGCGGCGACCCGGCACCCGGCGGCCGCCTCCCCGCCAACGCCCACTTCACCTTCCCGGGCTGCGAGGGCGACTCCCTGCTCCTCCTGCTGGACGCCCAGGGCATCGAGTGCTCCACCGGCTCCGCCTGCACCGCGGGCGTCGCCCAACCCAGCCACGTCCTCCTCGCCACCGGCACCGACCCCGACCTGGCCCGCGGCACCCTCCGGTTCTCGCTCGGCCACACCTCCACGGAGGCCGACGTCGAGGCGGTCGCCAAGGCGATCGGCCCGGCGGTGGAGCGGGCACGCGCGGCGGGCCTGACCTAGGGGGTGTTTCGAAAGTCCCGCACAGCACCCACGGCGCCCGGCACGCACCCTCGCCGCACCGGCCAAAGACCC
>NZ_JBWLKM010000078.1:0-36806 GCF_059026085.1 Streptomyces sp. a15
CAACGCCGCAGATCGGCGCCCGCCGCGGAGCGGCTGATGTCACTGCTGCCCCGCGTCTGCGGCATGATCCGCCGGACCGGCCCTAGGCCAGGAGCTCGCCCTCGATCACCGTCACCGCGCGGCCGGTCAGCAGGGTGCGGTCGCCGCGCAGTTCCGTACGGACGTGGCCGGAGCGCGGGGAGGCCTGCAGGCCGGTGAGGTCGGGGCGGCCGAGGCGCTCGGACCAGTAGGGGGCCAGAGCCGTGTGGGCGCTGCCGGTGACCGGGTCCTCGTCGATGCCGATGCGCGGGAAGAAGCAGCGGGAGACGAAGTCGTAGCCGCGGGTGGGGTCCTCGGCGCGGGCGGTGGCGATGATGCCGCGCTCCGAGTGGGCGGCGAGGGCCTTGAGGTCGGGCGTGAGCGTGTGCACCGTCTTCTCGTCCGGGAGTTCGACGAGCAGGTCGCCGATGTTCGGACCGGTGTCGAAGGCAGTGAGCGGCTCGGCGCCGAGCGCCTCGGCCACCCCGTCCGGGAGCTCGACCGCGGTGAGTGGCGCCGTCGGGAAGTCCAGGGTGATCGAGCCGTCCTCGCGGGGCGTCGCGATGAGCACGCCGCTGCGGGTGGCGAAGCGCATCGGGCCCTCGTGGGCGCCGCTGCGGTGCAGGACGTGCGCCGTGGCGAGCGTGGCGTGGCCGCACATGTCGACCTCGGCGGCGGGCGTGAACCAGCGCAGCGCCCAGTCGGCCTCGCCGCCCTCGGGCAGCCGGTGGGCGAACGCCGTCTCGGCGTGATTGACCTCCAGGGCGATGTCCTGGAGCCGGTTGTCTTCCGGGAAGGCGTCGAGGAGGAGGACTCCGGCCGGGTTGCCGGCGAAGGGCCGGTCGGTGAAGGCGTCGACGATTCGTATCCGCATGCCCCGACGCTAGGGGGTGCGCGCAGGCGCGGACCAAGGCCAATTCCGGAGTGTTGGCCCCAGTTGAGGGGCTTGCGGGCGGGCCGTCGCAAGCCAAGGGGCTTGCCTTGCCAACTGTTCCGATATATCGTTGAGGCATCGCGACAGATCAACGATGGAATGGAGTGATTGCGATGCGTTCCCACGGATTCGAACGTGGACATGGTGGTGCCGGTCGTGAGCGCGGCCGAGGCGGAGACGGTCGGCGGGGTGCCTTCGGGCCCTTCGGGCCGGGCGGCCCCGGTGGCGGTCCCGGCTTCGGCGGACCGGGCTTCGGGCCGGGACCCTGGGGGCCCCGGGGCCGAGGCGGACCGCGGGGGAGGGCGCGGCGCGGTGACGTGCGCGCGTCGATCCTGGCCCTGCTGAAGGACCGGCCCATGCACGGGTACGAGATGATCCAGGAGATCGCCGAGCGCAGTGGCGGGGCTTGGAAGCCCAGCCCCGGCTCGGTGTACCCCACCCTCCAGCTGCTGGAGGACGAGGGGCTGATCGCCAGTGCGACGGAGGGCGGCAAGAAGCTGTTCTCGCTCACCGACGCCGGCCGCACCGCGGCCGAAGAAGGCGCCGAGGCGCCCTGGGAGGAAGCCTCCCGCGGCGTCGACTGGGAAGCCCTCGGCGAGATCCGCCAGGCCGGCTTCGGTCTGATGGAGGCCTTCGGGCAGGTCTGGAAGACCGGCAGCAAGGAGCAGCGCGAAAAGGCGGTCGCCGTCATCAACGACGCCCGCAAGCGGCTGTACCTGATCCTCGCCGATGAGGACTGACGGCCCTACGGCAGTGACGTGGCGCCCCGTGGAGTGATCCGCGGGGCGCCTTCGCGTTGCCGGTCGAGCGGCCGTCAACCAGCCAGTGCGGCCGTCAGCCGACCAGTGCGGCCAGCTTGCGCAGCGACTCGTTCAGCGCGGCCGTCGCCGAGTCCTTCAGCTTGCCCGCCATCAGCGAGACGGCGGCGCCGGTGAACTCGCCGTCGATCCGGACCGTCGTGGCGTCGCCGTCGGGGGTGAGGGTGTAGCGCGTGGCCACGGTCACGGCCATCGGGCCCTTGCCGCGGATCGCGAGCACCCGGGCCGGCTCCAGCTCCTCGATGGTCCAGTCGACCTCGGCCGGGAACCCCATCAGCTTCATGTTCTCCTGGAACGTCCCGCCCACCGCGAGGGTTTCCGGGCCGCCCTTGGGGAAGCTCGTGTGCGTCGTGTTCCACTCGCCGTACGCGGACCAGTCGGTCAGCCGGGCCCAGACCTTCTCCGCGGGTGCCTCGATACGTGACTCCGCGCTGACTTCGGCCATGCGACCACCTCTTCGTGTCGGGCTACGGTGTCGCGGAACGTAGCCGGAGGGCCTGGAACATTCAATACTGATGAACCGTCAGAAGAGCTCGGAGTGCTGCGCGTCCCCAGCTCCTCAGCTCACGCGCCGTATCACCGCCGCGTCGAACAGGTCCCACGCGCGCGGGAACGCGCTCTCGTCGTGACAGTGCCACGCCTCCCAGAACAGGTCGGCGAGCAGCGCATCCTCCGGGGCGTACACCCGGTACACGTACTGCCTGCCGTCGACCGCCGGCAGAGCGACCAGCCAGGACCTGCTCTCCATGTCCGTGTGGGACGAACGACGGCGCGTCCCGGTTGCATTCGGGGCGCACGGCAAGGCGGCGAGCGCCGCTCGGGGCAAGAGGGCGTGATCTCATCCGTAAGGAGGAGATTCCGTCCCCCTGGGTCCGCTTCCCGTGGGACGCCAAGATGCTTCCTTTCGCGGATGACCCAAGAGCGCGGGACTGATGGGGTAGGGGATGTGCAACCCCGTATCCCCCGGCAGTCGGCCCAAGAGCCCGGCGGCCGGTCCCCGGTCCCGACGGACAACGATGCCAGGCTCAGTGCCGAACTGGCAGCGGTGGTCTCCGGTGCCCGGCGGCGGGCGGTCCGGGACGGGGACCGGCAGATCGACACGGCTCATCTGCTGCACTCCCTCCTGGAGGGCGACCCCGAGGTGCGGGACCTCTTCGACGCCGAACCGCAGTTCTCCCGCCTCCTCGGCTACCTCGTGCAGCGCAGCATCGGCTACGGGCTGCGCTGGCAGGGCAGCGTCGAGGACTCCGGTGCCGTACCGGTGGTGACCGAGACCGAGGGCTTCTCGCCGCTGGCCGCCGGGGCGATGGAGTACGCGTGGGCGCGCGCCGCCCGGCGCGGTGGCGGCCCGGCCCGCGGCATCGACCTCCTCGCGGCGATCGTCGTGGACCCGCAGGCACGGGCCGTCGAGGTGCTCGGCCGGGCCGGGATCGACGCGGGCGAGGTGTTCACCGAGGTCGAGCGCCGCTTGCAGGACACCCGGCGGGCGGGACCCCGGCGGTCCAGCCGCTGAGACAGGTGTCAACGGGGGTGACGCTCATGTCATCGCCTGTCATCATGTGCCGGTGCATACGTCTGAGAGCAGTCAGGGCAGCCGTGGAAGGGGCGTCGGGCTCGGCCTCGCGCTCGCGTCCGCGCTCGCCTTCGGCGGATCCGGAGTGGCGGCCAAGCCGCTGATCGAGGCGGGCCTCGACCCGCTCCACGTGGTGTGGCTGCGGGTGGCGGGCGCGGCCCTGGTGATGCTGCCGGTGGCCGTGCGCCACCGTGCACTGCTGCGCCGCCGCCCCGCGCTGCTCGCCGGGTTCGGTCTGCTCGCCGTGGCTGGCGTCCAGGCCTGCTACTTCGCCGCGATCTCCCGGATCCCCGTCGGTGTCGCGCTGCTCGTCGAGTACCTCGCGCCCGCCCTGGTGCTCGGCTGGGTGCGGTTCGTGCAGCGGCGTCCGGTGACCCGTGCCGCCGCGTTCGGTGTGGTCCTCGCGGTCGGCGGACTCGCCTGTGTCGTCGAGGTCTGGTCGGGTCTGAGCTTCGACGCCCTCGGTCTGCTCCTCGCGCTCGGCGCCGCCTGCTGCCAGGTCGGCTACTTCGTCCTGTCCGACCAGGGCAGTGACTCCGGCGACCAGGCACCCGACCCGCTCGGAGTCATCGCCTACGGCCTCCTCGTCGGCACCGCCGTACTGACCGTCGTCGCCCGCCCCTGGACCATGGACTGGGCCCTGCTCGCCCGCAGCGCGGACATGGACGGCACCCCGGTCGCCGCCGGTCTGCTGCTCGGCTGGATCGTGCTCGTCGCCACGGTCATCGCCTATGTCACCGGCGTGGTCTCGGTACGCCGCCTCTCCCCGGCGGTCGCGGGTGTCGTGGCCTGCCTCGAAGCCGTCATCGCCACCGTCCTCGCCTGGGTGCTGCTCGGCGAACACCTCTCGGCACCACAGATCATCGGCGGCGCGGTCGTCCTGGCCGGCGCGTTCATCGCGCAGTCGTCGGCGCCCGCCAAGAACTCCTCGGAGCCGGTGGCGTGCGGCGGCACGGAAAGGGAGTTGTCGGCCCGCGGAACCGCCACCTAAGCTCCCGATCATGCATTCCCACCGCATCGTTCTGCCGCCGCCGGCCGCCTGAGGCGGGCCCTCCGGAACTCTCGCCCGGCGCACTGCCGGGCGGAACGGTGCTGCCCGCAGACGAAGTCCGTGGACCCCGCCGAGCGGGCGTCCTTTCCCGAACTTCAGCGCATCTTGCGCATCTGCGGAGAGAACGCGTGTCGAATGCTGCTTCCGGCCTGCCCATCGGGCGAGGCCTTCTCTATCTGATCGTCGCCGGTGTCGCCTGGGGCACCGCCGGTGCGGCGGCCTCCCTGGCCTATGGGGCCAGTGACATCGGACCCGTCGCCCTGTCCTTCTGGCGCTGCGCGGCCGGGCTGGTCCTGCTGCTCGCCGCCCGCCTCCTGCGAACGGGCGGTGCGCGGGCCGCCGTACGGGAACCACTGCGTCACAAGGCGCGGCGTGCCGGTGTCACCGGTGTCTGTCTGGCCGTGTTCCAGACGGCCTACTTCGCGTCCGTCGAGGCCACCGGACTCGCCGTGGCCACCGTCGTCACCCTCGGCGCCGGTCCCGTCCTCATCGCGCTCGGGGCGCGGCTGGCCCTGGGGGAGCGGCTCGGGCGGGGCGGGGTGCTCGCCGTTGCCGGGGCGCTCGCCGGGCTCGGGGTGCTGATGCTCGGGGGCGAGGAAGCGTCCGTACGGCCGTGGGGTGTGCTGTTCGGGCTGCTTTCGGCGGCCGGGTGTTGTGTGATGACCCTGGTCACGCGGGGGCGGGGCCGTGACGGCGGGGCGGATGCCGCGAGTACGTCCGTGTGGACGTTCGCCGTCACCAGCCTGTGCCTGCTGCCGTTCGCCCTGGCCGAGGGGCTGGTGCCGCACACCGCCGAACCCGGGCTGCTCCTGTGGCTGTTGGCCTACATCGCGGCCGTCCCGACCGCCCTCGCCTACGCCCTCTACTTCGCGGCCGCCGCGGTCGTCCGATCGACCACGGTGTCGGTGATCATGCTGCTGGAGCCGGTGGGTGCCGCGGTGCTCGCCGTGGCGCTGCTCGGTGAGCGGCTCACCGTGACCACGCTGGCCGGGACCCTGCTGATGCTCGGGTCGGTCGCCGGGCTGGCGGTGGCGGAGACGCGGGGCGCGGCGGACGGGGAAGCGGTGCTCGTGTGACGACGAGGGGCCCTTCCCGAAGGAAGGGCCCCTCGAAGCTCACTGTCCGCGCCTGTCCAGCAGGTGCCCGCGCGCCGCCGCGTCGCGCGGACCGCTCCGGTCCGCGAGACCGGCCGCGATCCGGTCCTGGACCTCCGCGGGCCGGTGCCCCGCGTACTTGAACTTCGCCCGTACGGCCACCACCTCGAGCCGCAGGCCGCGGATCCCGGACAGCTGCCTCCCGTACGGCGCCTCGCCCACCGCCGCGCGTGCGGAGCCGCCCTCCGGCTGGAAGTGGCCGACCTGCCGGTTGAGGAGGGCGGCCTTCTCCGCCGGATCGTCCACGACGTGGGCCGTGCAGCGGAGTTGGACCGCCGCGTACAAGCTGGTGGGCGTGCCGTGCTCGGACGGGGTGTCCGGAGGCGCCTGCCAGGGGCCGGGGACGTACACATAGTCGTCGACCACGCTCAGCAGAACCTCCGGGTTCGCCTCCAGGGCGTCCCACAGAGGGTTCGGGCGGGCCAGGTGCGTGAGCGCCTCGCCGCGCTCGGCGTCGTAGACGAAGTGCAGGGGCTGGACGTACGGCGGCTCGCCAGGGAGGCCGTTGACGGCGAGCTGCCCGAAGTCGTGGACGGCCAGCCAGCGTTGCCATTCGGCGTCGTCGCGGGGCGCGTCCCAGGGATGGATCAGCATCACAGGGCCTTGAGGTAGCCGGGGACCTCGGTGCCGGGGGCGAGGTCGGCGTCGCCGACCGGGGTTTCGTAGCCCTTGCGCAGCGGGACGACGCCGGCCCAGTGCGGGAGGGCGAGGTCCTCGGGCTCGTCGTTGACGCCGCCGGTGCGGAGCTTGGCCGAGACCTCGTCGAGGTCGAGGCGGATCACGGCGGTGGCGGCGAACTCCTTCTTGTTGGCCGGCCGCGAGTCGCGGGACCGGCCCGGTACGACGTGGTCGACCAGCGCGTCCAAGGCCAGCCGCTTCTCCTCCGGATCCGTCACGTCGTGGGCGATGCCGTGCACGACGACCGACCGGTAGTTGATCGAGTGGTGGAAGGCCGAGCGCGCCAGGATCAGCGCGTCGACGTGCGTGACCGTCAGGCACACCGGGAGCCCGGGGTCGGCCTGTCCGGTCATCCGCAGTGGGCGCGACCCCGTCGAGCCGTGGACGTAGAGCCGCTCGCCGACCCGGCCGTACAGCGTGGGCAGTACGACCGGGGTGCCGTCACGGACGAAACCCAGGTGGCAGACGTAGGCCTCGTCGAGTATCGCGTGCACCAGTTCCTTGTCGTACGAGGCCTTCTGCGCGGCGCGGGTGGGGACGGTGCGGTCGGTCGGGGCGTAGGCGGCGGGCTGCTTCGTCGTCTGCTGGGTCCCCTGCATTGCGCTCTCCATTGCACTAGTGCATACTTGGCTTTGTGCTAGGAGATTACCGGATCGAAGGCCGGCGCGCAGCGGAGATTTCGGCGAGCATCGAGCAGGCGGTGGGCACCGGCGAACTGATGCCCGGCCAACTGCTCCCCCCGATGCGGGAGTTGGCCATCGAACTGGGCGTGAATCCCAATACGGTCGCGGCCGCCTACCGCACCCTGCGCGAGCGCGGGGTCATCGAGACCGCCGGGCGCCGGGGCAGCCGGGTGCGGCCCAAGCCGGCCACCACCGGGCGCGAGCACATCCGGGTGGATGTGCCGGAGGGGGTGCGCGACGTGTCGAACGGCAACCCGGACCCCGCGCTGCTGCCCTCCCTGGCGCAGGCGTTCGCGGCGGCCGCCGAGCAGAGCGACCGGCAGCCGGTCATGTACGGAGAGGCCCCCGTCGAGCCGGAGTTGGCGCGGATCGCCCGCGCCGAGCTGGACGCCGACGGGGTGCCGGACGGGCCCCTCGCCGTGGTGTCAGGCTCGCTGGACGCCATCGAGCGGGTCCTCGCCGTCCACCTCAAACCGGGGGACACCGTCGCCGTGGAGGACCCGGGGTGGGGCAGTCTCCTCGACCTCGTACCGGCGCTCGGGCTGCGCACCGCCCCCGTGGGCGTCGACGACGAGGGGCCGCTCCCGGACCAGGTGCGCGGTGCCCTGGCGGGCGGGGCACGCGCCCTGATCGTCACCGACCGGGCGCAGAACCCGACCGGTGCCGTGGTGAGCGCCACGCGCGCGCGTGCCCTGCGGTCCGTGCTCCGGGCGCACCCGGAGACCCTGCTGATCGAGGACGACCACGGCCACGGCATCGTCGACCTGCCCCTGCATCCCCTGGCGGGCGTCACCCGCAGCTGGGCCTTCGTGCGCTCGGTCGCCAAGGCGTACGGCCCCGACCTCCGGCTCGGCGTGCTCACCGGGGACGCCGTCACCGTCGACCGGGTGCGCGGACGGCAGCGGCTCGGGCCCGGCTGGGTCAGCCGGATCACCCAGAGGGCCGTGGTGCGGCTGTGGGCCGACGGCGCGCTGGACACACCGGCGGTGGCGGCGGCCTACCGGGCGCGCCGGGACCAGCTGATCGGTGCGCTCGCGGCACGTGGCATCGAGGCCCACGGACGGTCCGGCCTGAACGTGTGGATCGCCGTGCCCGACGAGACCGGAGCCGTCGCCCGGCTGCTGCACTCCGGCTGGGCCGTCGCCCCCGGCGCCCGCTTCCGGATGAGCGCACCGCCCGGCATCCGGATCAGCGTCTCGACCCTCGACGCCGACGAGACCGGACCGCTGGCGGACGCGGTCGCCGCCGCCCTCGGTCCGGCCGCGGTCCGGAGTTATGTCTAGAGCTTCGGGCCCCGGTCCGGAGTTACGTCCAAAGCTCCGGCTCTGGCCCGACCTCCGTCTAGAGCTTCGGCCTGGGCCTGACCTGCGTCAGCGCCGCCCCCGCCAGCACGATCGCCGCCCCCACCGGTGTCGACCAGCTGAGCGACTCGCCGAGGATCGCGACGCCGGCGGCGGTGGCGATGACCGGGATGAAGTAGGTGACCATCTGGGCCGTCGTCGGGCCGACCTCGGCGACCAGGCCGTACTGGAGGAGGACCGCGAGGCCCGTGCCGAGGGCTCCCAGGGCGGCGATCGCCAGCAGGGGAGTGATCGCGAAGTGGGTCGGCAGGCTGGTGAACAGCGGGGTGACGACCGCCAGTTGGAGCGTCGCCAGCAGCAACTGGGCCCCGGTCAGCGACAGGTTCGAGTGGCCGGCGCCGGCCAGGGTGCGACGGACGTAGATCCAGCCGATCGGGTAGCTGAGCGAGGCCAGCAGGGCCATCGCCGTGCCCGAGGCGTCCAGGCCGTGGAAGCCCTGCCAGGCGCCGAGGACCGTCAGGACGCCGAGGAAGCCGAGACCGAGACCGGCGACCCTGACCCGGGTCGGCCGGTCCTCGGACAGGGCGACCAGGGACAGCGCCATGCCCCACAACGGAGAGGTCGCGTTGCAGATGCCCGCGAGCGTGGAGGGGATCGTCAGCTCGGCGTAGGCGAAGAGCGAGAACGGCAGCGCGTTCAGGAAGAACGCGGCGACCGTCAGATGCGCCCAGGTGCGCGCGCCGCGCGGGAGCCGCTCCCGCCGCACGGCCATCGCGGCGGCGAGCACCGCCGTGCCGAAGACCAGGCGGCCGAGCGTGACCTGGAAGGGGGCGTAGCCCTCGGTGCCCACCTTGATGAGCAGGAAGCTGAAGCCCCAGATCAGTGAGAGGGCTCCGAAGCGCAGACGCCAGTCGAGGGCGGGGCGGGGCCGGGACGCGGTCTTGGCCGCGGTGCGGGTGGCGGTGACGGTGCTCATGGGCACCACGATGGCGTCCACAACCTCGTAGCACAATCGAGATTTCTCGCCCGATACCTCGTAGTATTGCTTACATGTTGAACCTGGAGCGCCTGCGCACTCTCGACGCCCTCGCCCGGCACGGCTCGGTCAGCGGCGCCGCCGAGGGGCTGCACATCACGACCTCGGCCGTCTCGCAGCAGATGTCCAAGCTGGAGCGGGAGGTCGGCCAGCAGCTCCTCGCCAAGAACGGGCGGGGGGTGCGGCTCACGGACGCGGGCCGGCTGCTCGCCGAGCACGCGGCGCGCATCCTGTCCCAGGTCGAACTCGCCCAGTCCGACCTGGAGGCCCAGCGCGGCCAGGTCGTCGGCGAGCTCAGACTGTCGGCGTTCCCGACGGCCGCGCGCGGCCTGTTCCCCAGCGCACTCGCCGCCCTGCGCGCACAGCACCCGGCCCTGCGGATCCGCTCCTGCGAACTGGAACCCGAGGGCGGCATCGCCGGGGTGATCCGCGGCGACCTCGACCTCGCCGTGGTCCTCGACTGGTACAACAAGCCGATGCCGCTGCCCGACGGCCTGGTCAAGGCGCCGATCCTGGACGACCCCGCCGACGTGGCGATGCCGGCCGGCCACCGGCTCGCGGACCGCGCCGAGGTGGACCTCGCCGAGTTCGCCGAGGACGAGTGGATCACCTGGGGCGAGGGCGAGTTCTGCCACGAGTGGCTGATGTTCACGCTGCGCTCCAAGGGCATCGAGCCGATCGTCGGCCACCGCGCCGCCGAGACGCACACCCAACTCGGGCTGGTCGCCGCGGGATTGGGGGTGTGCATCGCCCCCGTGCTGGGGCGGGAGCCGATGCCCGCCGAGGTCGTCACCGTCCCGCTGAAGCAGCGGGTGCGCCGGCATGTGTACGTCGTCTGGCGCGCGGACGCCGACCGCCGCCCGTCGATCCGGGCGGCGGTCAAGGCACTCAAGTCGGCGGCCGAGAAGCTGGGTTGAGCTACAGCGAACTTGGGTTGAGCTACAGCGAACCCAGCTTGCGGAAGTCCCAGGAGACGATCTTCTCCGGGGTCAGCCGTATCCACGCGTGCCGGCCGTCGTGCGGCATCTCGTCCAGGCGGAAGTTCTTGCGCGCGAACAGCGTTTCGGGCAGGTCGAGTTCCGCGCACAGCTCGCCGGTGCGGGGAGCCTCGCCCACGAACTCCACGGCGCCCGACAGCTCGACGCCGCGCAGTTCGTCGTATTCCTCGCCCGTGTCCACCACGATCGCGACCCGTGGATCGCGCCGCAGATCGGTCCACCGCTTGCTGCGCACCACCGAGTACAGCCACATCGACGTGCCGTCCCAGGCGAACCAGAGCGTGCTCACGTGCGGGGCGCCGGCCGCGGTCACGGTGGCGACCCGGCAGGTGCGCTGGCTGGTGAGGAACTCGTCCAGCTCACCGGGTGTCATCATGATCTTCCGGCCCCGGCGCTGAGTGACGGTCATGCGGCCCCCTCTTTCTCCCACGTCGTGCCAGAGGAGATCCTCTGACATCACGTCAGAAAAAGCATGAGGCGTCTTCCGTCCCCGCGCAATGGTGGCTAGTCTCACCTGCCCCACACCGTCGGCGACAAGGGGAAACCATGCCGTCGTACGACCGCCTCGGCGAGCTGCTCGACCCCGCGACCACCGTCCTGCTCACCGTCGAGTGCCAGCAGGGCGTCGTCGGACCTGACAGCGCCCTGCCCGAACTCGCCAAGGAGGCACGCTCGTCGGGAGCCCTCGCCAACGTCGCCCGGCTGGTCGCCGCCGCGCACGAGGGCGGTGTCCAGGTGATCCACGCGATCGCCGAACGCCGCCCCGACGGCCGCGGCGCCAGCCGCAACGCCCGCCTCTTCCGCGCCGCCGAACGGCTGCCCGTGCAGCAGCTGTCCGGCACCACCGCGGTGCGCCTGGCGGCGCCGATCGAGGTCGCCGAGGAGGACTTCGTCGTACGACGGCTGCACGGACTGTCTCCCATCCAGGGCACCGAGGTCGATGCACTGCTGCGCAACCTGGGCTGCCGCACGCTGATCGTGACCGGGGTCTCGGCCAACGTGGCGATCCCCAACGCCGTCTTCGACGCCGTGAACCGCGGCTACACCGCCGTCGTACCGACGGACGCCATCGCGGGGGTGCCCTCCGACTACACCCCCGCGATGATCCGCAACACCCTCGCATTGGTCGCCACGGTCGCGACCACGGACGAGGTGCTGGCCTGCGTCAGCCGGCAGCGCCGTACGGTCCGGCGCTGACGGTCACGCGAGGGTGATCGAATCCCCGCTCACGGTTATCTGCATCTCGGGCAGCGGCGTCTTCGCCGGACCGCTCTTCACGCTGCCGTCGGTGATCGAGAAGTTGCTGTTGTGACAGGGGCAGTTGATGACGCCGTCGGCGACGCTCTTCACCGCGCAGCCCTGGTGGGTGCAGGTGGCCGAGAACGCCTTGAACTCGCCCGCCGTCGGCTGCACCACCACCACCTTCTGGTCGGCGAAGACCTTCCCGCCGCCCTCGGGGATGTCGGCGGTCGACGCGAGCGCCGTGCCGCCCCCGGCGTTGCCGCCGGCCGAACCGTCCCCGGTGGGGCTGCTGCTGGACGAGTCGGCGGGGGCGGACGAACTCGACGAGTCGTCGTCCGAGCCGCCACACGCGGTCAGCGCGACGGCGAGCCCAGCTGCTCCGGCCGCCGCAACGACGGTACGACGGCCCGGCCCCGACGTGGACTTGAACGATGCGCTGGTCATGGTGCGATTCCCTTCGGAAGACTGCGCGATCTGCCGACAGGTACGGTCGGTGCAGATCGCCTGTTCAGACGATGTCGAAATCTTGACCTGCTCTCGTTGAGCCGTGGGTAAAGCGGCGCTATCGGTTCGCTGTCCGGCCTGTCGGTTTCCTGTCGGAGCCGGCGCACCGCCGTCCGGGCCGCATCCGATGGCCGTCCATACGTCGGTAATCTGGGGCGATGCTCAAGGAAGTCATCGCGACCCGCTACATCACGCCCCTGCGTGAGGGCGGCTCGCTGCCGGGGCTCGTCGAGGCCGACGATCTCGGAACGTACGTCATGAAGTTCACCGGTGCCGGGCAGGGCCGCAAGACGCTGGTCGCCGAGGTGGTGTGCGGGGAACTCGCCCGGCGGCTCGGTTTTCGGATGCCGCGCCTGGTGACGATGGGCCTCGACCCGGTGCTGGGGCTCGGCGAACCCGACCAGGAGGTGCAGGAGCTGCTCAGGTCCAGCGGCGGCACCAACCTCGGCATGGACTTCCTCTCCGGCGCGCTCGGCTTCGACCCGCTCGCGTTCACGGTGAGCCCCGCGGAGGCCGGGCGGATCGTCTGGTTCGACGCGCTGGTGAACAACGTCGACCGCTCCTGGCGCAACCCCAACCTCCTGATGTGGCAGGGCGAGCTGTGGCTCATCGACCACGGCGCGACCATGATCTGGCACCACAACTGGCCCGGCGCCGAGGCCTCGGCGGTCCGCCCGTACGACGCCTTTGACCACGTTCTGACGCCCTTCGCGCCCGATGTCGCCGCGGCCGCCGCCGCGCTCGCGCCGCTGGTCACCGAGGAGCTCCTGGCCGAGGTCACCGCCGAGATCCCGGACGTGTGGCTGTCGGACGAGCCCGGTTTCGACACGCCGGACGACCTCCGTCGCGCCTACGCGCGCCCACTGGTCGCGCGCGCCGCCGTCGTCCACGACCGCATCAACGGCATCGAGGGCATCGAGGGAAGCAAGTGACCGAGCGCCACATCATCAGGGGGAGCGACCGCAACGAGCGGGACGTCTTCGAGTACGCGCTGCTGCGCGTCGTACCCCGTATCGAGCGCGGCGAGTGCATCAACGCCGGGGTGCTGGTGTACTGCCGTGCCCAGTCCTACGTCGGCGTGCGCACCCACCTCGACGAGGCGAAGCTGCTGAGCCTCGACCCGGACGCGGACCCGGCCGGCGTACGGGCCGCCCTGCGTGCCGTCGAGCGGATCTGCGCGGGCGACGAGGCGGCGGGTCAGGCCGCTCGCGACGACGCCGGACGACGCTTCCGCTGGCTGATCGCGCCTCGCTCGACGGTCGTCCAGCCGGGGCCCGTGCACACCGGGCTGACCACCGACCCGGCGGCGGAGACCGACCGGCTCCTCGGCCTGCTGGTGCGGTGACGGAGCCGGCGCCGCCGCGTGCCGCCCGTCAGGACCGACGTCGCGTCACCACATAGCCGATCGCGAGGACGCCGCCGGCGACCAGGGTCAGGCCGACTCCGGTGGTCCAGCCGCTCGGTCCGGAGGCCGACGCCCCGCCCAGCCCGCCGCGCACGCCCTGCGTCGGGGTGACGGCCGCCGTCGGAGTCGCGGTGACGACGGGCGCGGCGGTCATGGCGGGAGCGGTGGTCCTGGCGGGAGCCGCGGTCGAGGAGGTGACGGGGGCGCCGCGCCGGGGCAGTGCCTCGCAGGCGATGCCGTCGTCGGGGCCCTGGTCCTCGTCGAGCCGGTTCGGATCGAAGGGGTTCGAGTCGAACACGGCCTGCGCCTCCTCCTGGTAGGTGAAGTGGCTGCAGTCCAGATCCTGGGCGTGAGCGATGTCGGCCAACGGCACTATCGCGGCGATCGCGATCAGCGTGCCGGCGGCACCGGTACGACGGCGCATGGAGCGCCTCCTTTCCGGCCACGAGTGGCCCGCGCTCCGACGCTATGGGCCATATGGCGCAGGGGCGCGCAGCGCTGAGCCGATCGGGTGCCGCGGGTGGCCGCCGGTGCGCGACGATGGCGGGCGGGCGCGGCCTGCCCGGCCTGGCGGCGCAGGTAATGGATCACACACCACCGGCCTGCCGTTGACACCGCGTGCCAGGGCTTCTAGCGTCACGTCTGCTGAAGGTACTAAGCGGTCGCTCACCACATGGGCGTCTTTCTCGAGGGCGAGGAGAACCAGCAATGTCCACCACTGAGCAGCGGGTCGCCGTGGTCACCGGCGGAGCGCGCGGCATCGGCGCCGCCACCGCCGTACGACTGGCCGCCGAGGGGCGCGCGGTCGCCGTGATCGACCTCGACGAGGCCGCCTGCAAGGACACCGTGGAGAAGATCACCGCGGCGGGCGGCAAGGCGATCGCGGTCGGCGCGGACGTCTGTGACGAGGCCCAGGTCGAGGCGGCCGTCGCGCGCGTCGTCGCGGAGCTCGGCGCCCCGACGATCCTCGTCAACAACGCGGGCGTGCTCCGCGACAACCTGCTGTTCAAGATGAGCGTCTCCGACTGGGACACCGTCCTGAACGTGCACTTGCGCGGCTCGTTCCTGATGACCAAGGCCGTCCAGAAGCACATGGTGGACGCCGGCTTCGGCCGGGTCGTCAACCTCTCCTCGTCCTCCGCGCTCGGCAACCGCGGCCAGGCCAACTACTCCGCCGCCAAGGCCGGTCTGCAGGGCTTCACCAAGACCCTCGCCATCGAGCTCGGCAAGTTCGGCATCACCGCCAACGCCGTCGCCCCCGGCTTCATCGCCACCGACATGACCGCCGCGACCGCCGCCCGGGTCGGCATGGGCTTCGAGGAGTTCAAGGCCGCGGCCGCCACCCAGATCCCGGTGGCGCGCGTCGGCGAGCCCGACGACATCGCCAACGCCATCGCCTTCTTCACGGGCGAGGCGGCCGGTTTCGTCTCAGGCCAGGTGCTGTACGTCGCCGGCGGACCGCTCGACTAGGGACCAGGAACATGACTTCGATGGAACTCCCCGAGCTTTCGGGCAAAGTCGCGCTCATCACGGGCGCCAGCCGCGGCATCGGCTACGGCATCGCCGAGGCGCTCATCGCGCGCGGCGACCGCGTGTGCATCACCGGGCGCAACGAGGACGCCCTCAAGGAGGCCGTCGAGCAGCTCGGCGCCGACCGGGTCATCGGCGTCGCGGGCAAGGCCCACGACGAGGCCCACCAGGCCGTCGCCGTCGAGCGCACGATGGAGGCCTTCGGCCGCGTCGACCACCTGGTCAACAACGCCGGTACCAACCCGGTGTTCGGGCCGATCGCCGACCTCGACCTGAACGTCGCCCGCAAGGTGTTCGAGACGAACGTGGTCTCGGCCCTCGGGTTCGCGCAGAAGACCTGGCACGCCTGGCAGAAGGACAACGGCGGCGCGATCGTCAACATCGCCTCCGTCGCGGGTGTCTCCGCCTCGCCCTTCATCGGCGCCTACGGCATCAGCAAGGCCGCGATGATCAACCTGACCCTCCAGCTGGCGCACGAGTACGCGCCCAAGGTGCGGGTCAACGCGATCGCCCCGGCCGTCGTGAAGACCAAGTTCGCGCAGGCCCTGTACGAGGGCCGGGAGGCGGAGGCGGCCGCGTCCTACCCGCTGGGCCGGCTCGGCATGCCCTCCGACATCGGGGGCGCCGCGGCGTTCCTCACCTCGGAACAGTCCGACTGGATCACCGGCCAGACGCTCGTCGTCGACGGCGGCATCTTCCTGAACGCGGGCGTGGGCTGACCTTCCGCACATCGGCACGGGCGCTCGTCCACGAGGGCGGCGCCCGTGTCGCATTCCGGACCTTCTGCCCTTGATGACAACGTCGTCATACGCAATTCGATCAAGAGGCCGATTCGAAGGTAGGTTCTGCGGGTGAATCGCTGCGGTATGGTCTGCCGACCCTTGGTACGGCATTTCGAGGAGCAAGCGCGTGTTCATCCGGAACCGATACCTGCCGCCACTCGCGGCCCTCGCGTCCATATCCCTGGTGGCCGGATGTGGTGTGTTCTCCTCGGACGCCTCCGGAGACGAGGCGCCGCTCGTCGTGGGAACCACCAGTGCTCCGGCCACGCTGGACCCCGCGGCGTCCTGGGACAACTCCTGGGAGCTGTTCCGCAATGTGTACCAAACCCTCCTGAACTACTCCCCCGGTGCGGCCGAGCCCGAGCCCGACGCCGCCGAGAGCTGCAGGTTCACGGACGATTCGAGCACCGTGTACAGCTGCACGCTGCGCAAGGACCTGAAGTTCTCCGACGGGCACACGCTGGACGCCAAGGCCGTCAAGCACTCGATCGACCGGATCAAGGAGATCAACGTCAATGGCGGACCCGCGGGTCTGCTGGGGACTCTCTCCCGGGTGCAGGTGAAGGGCGACCGTGAGGTCGTCTTCCATCTCAGCCAGCCCGACGCCACCTTCCCCCTGGTGCTGACCACGCCCGCCATGTCGATCGTGCATCCCGAGGAGTACCCCGCGGACGCGCTCCGCAAGGACGGAGAGATCAGCGGCTCGGGGCCCTACAGCCTTGCTTCCTTCGAGGAGGGCAAGAAGGCCGAGCTCGTCCGCAACGACAACTACAAGGGCATAGCGGACCGCAAGAACAGCGCCGTCACCATCCGTTACTTCCAGCAGTCGGACGAGATGGTCAAGGCCCTCAAGGACAAGCAGATCGGGGTCATCTATCGCGGTCTCGGCGCCTCGGACACCGTGGACCTCGACGCCAACCAGAAGGCGGAGAAGCTCCAGCTCGTCGCGAACCCCACGACCGAGATCAGTTACCTGGTCTTCAATCCCAGCGACCCGTGGGCCGCGAAGCCCGCGGTCCGCAAGGCTGTCGCCCAGGTCATCGACCGCCCGGCGCTCGCGCACAACGTCTACAAGGACACGGTCGAGCCGCTGTACTCCATGGTCCCCAGGGGCCTGGTGGGCCACACCACGGGCTTCTTCGACGACTACGGGGCCCCCAGCGTGCCCAAGGCCGAGCAGATCCTCAACGAAGCGGGCATCAGCGAGCGCGTGCCGCTGACGCTCTGGTACACGAGCGACCGCTACGGCTCGACGACCAAGCCCGCCTTCGAGGAGCTGAAGCGGCAGCTCGAGGCCTCCGACCTGTTCACGGTCACCCTCAAGAGCCGCCCCTGGAAGAACTACGTCGAGGGATACCAGAAGGGCGAGTACCAGGTGTTCGGGCGCGGCTGGTTCCCCGACTTCAACGACGCCGACAACTTCATCGCGCCCTTCGTGGGCGAGCAGAACGCGCTCGGTACCCCGTACGAGGCACCCGAGATCACCGGCAAGCTGCTGCCGGAGTCGCGTGCGGAGAGCGACCGCGCGGCCGTGGGCAAGCAGATCGAGGAGGCCCAGCAGATCCTCGTGGACGACGCGCGGCTGCTGCCTCTGTGGCAGGGCAAGCAGTATGTGGCCGCGAACGAGGAGATCGCCGGTCTGGAGAAGGTCATCGACCCGGCGACGATGATGGTCATGTGGGAGCTGTACTGGAAGACCAGCTGGTAGCGGGACCGGTTGTGCGGTCCGCGGGGCCGGCTGTCAGTGGTCGCCTGTAGGTTCTGTGGCCTGGACGTGAGCGCACGTCCCAGTGACCGCACACCGTAAGGAAGTTGACGTGACCGACATCGCCATGCTGCCCGAGTCCTGGCGCGGGGTCCTGGGCGACGAGCTGCAGCAGCCCTACTTCAAGGAGCTGACGGAGTTCGTCGAGGAGGAGCGAGCGAAGGGTCCGGTCCACCCTCCGCGCGAAGAGGTCTTCGCCGCGCTGGACGCGACGCCGTACGAGCGGGTGAAGGTCCTCGTCCTCGGCCAGGACCCGTACCACGGCGAGGGGCAGGGACACGGCCTGTGCTTCTCGGTCCGTCCCGGTGTGCGGACCCCGCCTTCGCTGCGCAACATCTACAAGGAGATGAAGGAGGAGCTCGGGCTGCCGATCCCGGACAACGGCTATCTGATGCCGTGGGCCCAGCAGGGCGTCCTGCTGCTCAACGCGGTCCTCACGGTCCGGGGCGGCGAGGCCAACTCGCACAAGGGCCGGGGCTGGGAGAGGTTCACGGACGCGGTGATCCGCGCGGTGGCCGACCGGCCCGACCCGGCGGTGTTCGTGCTGTGGGGCAACTACGCGCAGAAGAAGCTCCCGCTGATCGACGAGACCCGGCACGTGGTGGTCAAGGGCGCCCATCCCTCCCCGCTGTCCGCCAAGAAGTTCTTCGGCTCCCGCCCGTTCACGCAGATCAACGAGGCGGTCGCCCGCCAGGGCCACCAGCCCATCGACTGGACCATCCCGAACCTGGGCTGACTCCCGAACCTGGGCTGACTCCCGAACCTGGGCTGACTCCCGAACCTGGGCTGACTCCCGAACCCGGGCCTGACCCCACCGCCGGGCCGGTTCACCCCCGAACCGGCCCGGTGCCGCCTGCCCGTGATTGTCGGTGGCGGCGGTTAGCGTCGGCAGGGACAGCCGGCGAGGGTGCGGAGGACGCGGTGGCGGAGCGACAGGAGCAGGCGGCCGTGGATGCCGTGATGACGCGGATCGGGCAGATCGTGATGCTGCATCACGCGGGGGACCGCGAGGAGGCCCGGCAGCGCTTCCTGGGGCTGTGGGCGGAGCTCGGTGAGGACGGCGACCCCTTGCACCGCTGCACGCTGGCCCACTACATGGCCGACACCCAGGACGACCCGTTCGACGAACTCGCCTGGGACCTGAGAGCGCTGACGGCCGCGGAGGAACTGACGGACGACCGGCTCCGCGAGCACGAAGGGGCACTCGCCGTGCGCGCGCTGTACCCGTCGCTGCACCTGAACCTGGCCGCCGACTATGTGAAACTCGGCCGCACGGAGGCCGCCCGCACCCATCTGCGCCGGGCGCGAGGAGCGTCCGACGCACTGGCCGACGACGGCTACGGGGACGGGGTGCGGGGCGCGATCAGCAGACTCGCGCTGCGGCTCGGCGAAGGGGACGCCTCCCGCGAGTGAGCGGGCGGGCCGCCCCGACACCGGCCGGAGCGGCCGGCGGCTCACCGCCCGTACGTCTGCTCGCAGATCACCGCCTCCGGGCTGTCGGCCCGCCAGCCGCCGTACTGCCTGCCCAGGGCGCAGACGTCCTTCGCGTCCTCGGGGAGGGACTTGGCCACGTCGGGGATCTCGACGGGCGGCTTCCCGTGGCGTCCGGCCTCGGGGCGGCGAGGTTCGGGATGCGCCGGATGTACCGGGTGGGAGCGTGGCGGTCGCTCGTGCGCCTGCGGCGGGGCCGAGGAGGCACCGCCGTGCGGCGGGGCCGCTGTCGGGTCCGGGCGCCGGGACGGGCCGATCATTTCCAGGGCCTCGCGGACCGGCGCCTGCACGATCTGCGGCTCGGACTGCCCGCCTTGCCGGGGCGCCGACGGCTGGGACGGCGGTGCCGGCGGGCCGGACACGAGCGGGCGCTGGACCGTCACACAGCCGGAGAGGGCCGAGACAGCCACGGTGACCAGGAGCGTTGCGGTGGTCGTCGTTCGATGCACCCGCGCAACTCTGCTGGCTCCGGGGGCCTTTGGACAGCGGACCAGCGGAGGTTGCCCCGCACGGGTGATCTCCGCCTCGTACGAGGGGGCGGCTCGGCGGTGGCTGACGGACGCACCGGGCGGGGTGTCGGGCAGGTCCCCGCCGCCGGTCTCAGTCTCCCGTCGCGCCGTCGATGCGTTCGCGCAGCAGGTCGGCGTGGCCGTTGTGGCGGGCGTACTCCTCGATCATGTGCGTGTAGATCCAGCGCAGGCTGAACGGCTCGTCGGTGAACCGGCTCTTGCCGCGCGAGAGTTCGTCCAGGCCGAAGCCGGCGGCATTGCGCCGGGCGATCTCGATCTCGGCCTGCCAGGTGCCGTACGCCTCCTTCCAGGTGTCCGCCTCGGTGAGATGGAACTCGCCGTCCCGGTCCTCCTCGGTGTAGTAGATCGGCCCCGGATCGTCGCCCACCAGCACCTTGCGGAACCAGCCCCGCTCGACCTCCGCCATGTGCCGCACCAGGCCCATCAGGGACAGCTCGGACGGTTCCGCCGAGGCGGTCCTGAGCTGGGCGTCGGTCAGGCCCTCGCACTTCCACGCCAGGGTCTGGCGGTGGTAGTCCAGCCAGCCCTCCAGCATGGTGCGCTCGTCGGCGTTCTGGGCGGGTTCGCTGCGCTGCGTTGTCATGGACGCATCGTCGCCCACCGCGCCCGCCCCCACCATGGGTTTTCGACGGCCCGACCGACCGGCGGCCGCCACGGCGGCCGTATGCTTCCGGCATGACCCCGGCAGGCAACCGCTGAAGGAGACCCCGTGAAGGTCGGCTGCATCGGACTCGGTGACATCGCGCAGAAGGCGTATCTGCCGGTGCTCGGCGGCCGCCCCGGGATCGAACTGCACCTCCAGACCCGCACCCCGGCGACCCTCTCCCGGGTCGCCGACGGCCTCCACCTCCCCGAGGAACAGCGCCACACCGACCTGGACTCCCTCCTCGGCCAGGACCTCGACGCCGCCTTCGTGCACGCGCCGACCACCGTGCACCCCGACCTCGTGACGCGGCTGCTGGAGGCGGGCGTACCGACGTACGTCGACAAGCCGCTGGCGTACGAACTGGCAGACTCGGTGCGGCTGGTGGAACTCGCCGAGCAGCGGAACGTGAGCCTGGCCGTCGGCTTCAACCGGCGCTATGCCCCCGGGTACGCGCAGTGCGCCGATCACCCGCGCGAGCTGATCCTCATGCAGAAGAACCGGATCGGGCTCCCGGAGGAGCCGCGCGCGATGATCCTGGACGACTTCATCCATGTCGTGGACACCCTGCGCTTCCTCGTGCCCGGCGCCATCGACGACGTGACCGTGCGCGCCCGCACTCAGAACGGCCTGCTGCACCACGTCGTGCTCCAGCTCGCCGGGGACGGCTTCACCGCGCTCGGCGTCATGAACCGGCTCAGCGGCTCGGCCGAGGAGATCCTGGAGGTGTCCGGGCAGGACACCAAGCGTCAGGTGGTCAACCTCGCCGAGGTGATCGACCACAAGGGCCAGCCGACCGTGCGGCGGCGCGGCGACTGGGTGCCGGTGGCCCGGCAGCGCGGCATCGAGCAGGTGGTGCTCGCCTTCCTGGACGCCGTGCGCGCGGGCAAGGTGCTCAGCGCCCGGGACGCGCTGGCGACTCACGAACTGTGCGAGCGGGTGGTACGCGCGGTTCAGGAGACGGGCGCCTGACCCGAAGCGTCCGTACGCCCTCGGCGACGCCCCACACACCGAGGATCAACAGGGCCGCCCGTACCGCCCAGTCGCCGTAGCGGACGTACGGCGTGACGCCGTCGGCCAGCGGCACCTCGTACACCTCGCTCGTGCTCGCGCTCGTGCCGAGCCACTCTCCGATGCGCTGTCCGCTCGCTCCGTAGACGGCGGACACGCCGGTCAGCGTCGCGTGGACCATCGGGCGGCCGGTCTCGGCGGCGCGCAGCGCGGCCAGCGAGGCGTGCTGTTCGGGGGCCCAGCTCTGCTGGAAGGTCGAGGTCGCGGACTGGCCGATCAGCACGTCGGCGCCGTCCTCGGTGAGATGGCGGGTCATGTCGGGGAAGGCGGTCTCGAAGCACACCATCGGGCCGAACCGCAGTCCGTTCCCGGCGTTCATCACCACCTGACCGGAACCCTTCCTGCGGTCCTCGCCCGCCGCCTCGCCCACCGAGGTCGCCCAGCCGAGCAGCGAGCGGGCCGGGATGTACTCGCCGAAGGGGACGAGCCGCATCTTGTCGTAGCGGTCGCCGGTGGGGCCGTCCGGCCCGACCAGGATCGAACTCTTGTAGATGCCGGGCTTGTCGGAGCGCCGGGCGTCCACGTTGACCAGGATGTCGGCGCCCGTCGCGCGTGACAGCGCGGCGATCCTCTGCGCGAGGTCGGGCCGGGCGCCGAGGTCGTAGCCGACGCTGCTCTCGCCCCAGACGATCAGGTCGACGTCCTGTCCGGCGAGCTCGCGCGTGAGCCGTTCCTCCTGGGCGAAGCGCCGGTCGGGACCCGCGACGACACCCGGCTGCACGACCGCGATCCTGGCCTGCCCGTCGAGGTCGGGGCGCGGCGACCACACCCAGGCCGCCGAGGTGACCGCCGCCGTGGCGACGAGCCCGGCCACGGCCGGCACCCGGGACGCACGGACCGCGACCAGCACGGCGACGGCGACATTGACGCCCACCACCAGGAAGCTGAGCAGCCACACCCCGCCCACCGAGGCCAGCCGAAGCGCCGGTTCCACCTGCCACTGACTCGCGCCGAGCACACCCCACGGGCCGCCGAGCCCCTGCCAGGAGCGGACCAGCTCGACCGCCAGCCAGCCCGAGGGCAGGACGAGCAGCGCGGCAGCGATCCTGCCCCGGGAGGGCGTTCCGGCCAGGCAGCGGCGCACCAGCCAGCCCCACGGGGCCCACAGCGCGCCCAGCAGTGCGGCGATTATGAAGGTGAACACGTGCAGGTTCGGCAGCAGCCAGTGGTGCATCGCCAGCATGAAGCCGAACCCACCGCACCAGCCGTCGTACGCCGCCCGTTTCCCGGTCGGTGCCGAGCGGATCAGCACGATCCAGGGGACGAGGGCGACGTACGCGCACCACCACAGGGACGGGGCGGGAAAGGCGAGTACGGGCAGGGCGCCCGCCGCGACGGCGACGGTGGAGCGCCGCCACGGGGAGGTGAGCCAGTGGCCGAACGACTTCATACGGCACCTCCTACCCCGTGGGTCTCTCCAGTGTGCGTGCTGCGGCAGACGCCGGGACAGTGGACGTCGGCTCAGTTGATCACAGGTGCCGGCTGCGGGTCCGGCAGGCGTCGCCACTTCTCCTGGACCAGCACCTCACGCAGCCGCCAGCCGTCGTGGGTGCGCAGCAACCCGAAGGCGTACCGCCCGCCGCACACGAGGTCAGGGGCCGCCGGGCCGCCCTCGGAGTCGGCCAGGCGCATCGGATTGACGTAGTCGGCCTGTACGTGGGCGGTGTCGCCGGTGTCCTGCTCCAGGAGGCCGAAGCGGACCCGGCGGTTCACGATCAGATGCTGTCGCATCGCGAACAGCCGCATGCTCTCCTCGAGCCAGGCGGCGACCTTCTCGGCGTCTCCCTCGATTCCGCCGGCCGAGCGGTAGTCCGCGCGCCCGTCGGGTGTGAACAGCCCTCGATACGCCTGCCAGTCGCCGTCGTCCACCGCCGTCGCGTAGTCGGTGATCAGTTCGTCGAGGGCCAGTCGGTCCATCACGGTCGCGAGCTCCACACGCTGCGTCATCGGCTCAGTGTTGGGCATGGCGGGTCCGCAGCCAAGGGGGACGCGGTGTCGAAGTCACCAACTCCCTGTGACAGGCGGCGGCGACGAAGGGTGACCGGAGTACCCATAAGGTGATCCCCATGCCTGCCACGTTGAGTTCCACCAAGACCCGCGCCGCGTTGCGCACATCGGCGCGTGTCTCCGGGGAGGTGTTGCTGGTTCTCGTGATGCTCGCGGTGGCCTTGTGGGTATTGGGCCGGATGTGGTCGGTGGTCTGGCCGTTCATAGTGGGCCTGCTCCTCACCACGCTGACCTGGCCCCTGGCGCGTTTCCTGCGCCGTCGCGGGTGGGGCCCCGCGCTGGCCGCGTCGGTGGTGACCGTGTCGTTCCTCGTGGTCGTCACGGGCGTCGTGGCGCTGATCGCGGTGCCGGTGGCGTCCCAGTCCGGTGAGTTGACCGACGGTGTGGTCGAAGGCATCCAGAAGCTGCGTGAGTGGGCCGCCGGGCCGCCGTTGAACATCGAGGACGCCCAGATCACCAAGGCTGTCGACACCGCGGTCGCCCGCGCCCAGGACGGCCTCGGCAGCATGGTCAGCACGGTCGTCACGGGAGTGAGCACCGTGGTCAACGGCGTGGTCACCGCCGTCCTGGCGCTCTTCCTGATGTTCTTCTTCCTCAAGGACGGACCGCGGTTCCTGCCGTGGCTCGCCCGTCAGCTGCCCGGCCGGCTCGCCACCGACGTTCCGACCGTGGCCGAACGCAGCTGGGACACCCTGGGCTCGTTCGTGCGTTCCCAGGCGGCCGTCGGCCTGCTCGACGCCGTTCTGATCGGCCTCGGCCTGTGGATCGTCGGGGTGCCGCTGGTGCTTCCGCTGGCGGTGCTGACCTTCGTCTCCGCGTTCGTGCCGATCGTGGGCGCCCTGTTCGCCGGTTTCGTCGCGGTGCTCATCGCGCTGGTCTCGAACGGCCTGACGGACGCGCTGATCGTGCTGGCCATCATCGTCGTGGTGCAGCAACTCGAGGGCAACGTGTTCCAGCCCATGATCCAGAGCCGCGGGCTCGGCCTGCACGCGGCGGTGATCCTGCTGGCGGTGACGCTGGGCGGCAGCCTGGCCGGCATCGTGGGCAGCCTGCTCGCCGTGCCGATCGCCGCGCTGATCGCGGTGGTCTGGAACTACGTACGCGAGCAGCTCAGCGACGCGCCGCAGGAGCCGGGGACCGGCGGGTCGCACACCGGTGACGTCGCCCCGACGTAGCGGGGATCGGCCGTATGCCGGGGCTT
The DNA here is from genome assembly GCF_059026085.1 of Streptomyces sp. a15. Classification (NCBI taxonomy): domain Bacteria; kingdom Bacillati; phylum Actinomycetota; class Actinomycetes; order Kitasatosporales; family Streptomycetaceae; genus Streptomyces; species Streptomyces sp. A15. Next base: position 24,416 of record NZ_JBWLKM010000078.1, read on the forward strand.
CGCTCCCCATGTCACAAACATCCGGGGCTGTCTCGTCTCAGTGTGAGAGACGGCGACAACGACGAGCGCGGCCGAGCTGGAACTGCTGGAGCAACTGGGCGCGGAGGCCGTCGTGATGGACGGGCTGGACGCGATGTCGGTCGGCCGGGCGCTGGCCCGCGCCCGCCCGGACACGATCGTGCACCAGATGACCGCGATCTCCGTGGCGCACGCCGGCAAGCCCGGCCTGAGGCACATGGTCCGCTGGTTCGCCACCACCGTCCGGCTGCGCACCGAGGGGACGGACCACCCGCCGGCCGCCGTCGAGGCCACCGGCGTCTCTCACTTCGTCGCGCAGAGCCACGCCTCCTGGAACGGCATCCGCGAGGGTGGACGGGTGAAGACCGAGGAGGACCCGCTGGACCCGGAGACGGGGACGATCGCGCACGCGAGGGCGGCAGCGATCCGCTATCTCGAGGACGCGGTCGTCAAGGCCGGCGGAGCGGTCCTGCGATACGGCGGGTTCTACGGGCCGGGCGCCACCGACGACCAGGTCGAGCTCGTGCGCAAGCGGCAGTTCCCGCTCGTCGGGGGCGGCACCGGCTACCTCGCTGGTGCACCTCGACGACGCGGCGAGCGCGACCGTCCTGACCGTCGAGCAGAAGGCGCAGGGGCGTGTTCAACATGGTCGACGACGAACCGGCCCCGGCCCGGGAGTGGCTGCCGTATCCGGCGGCGTGCGCGGGGGCGAAACCGCCGATGCGGGTTCCCAAGTGGCTGGCCCGGCTGCTGGCCGGGGACGTGGCGGCTCAACGGGGCGGCACAGGGCGGGTGTTCAGGCCGCCTCGACGACGGTGCCGCGGATCGCGGCCGCCCACTCGACGACCAACAGCTCGTACTCCGCGCGCTCCTGGGCCGAGAGGGTGCCGCCCGCGCGCAGCCAGAGCGCGCGGATCTGCTCGTTCACCTCGGCGGCGGACCGCACGGAGGCAGAGGCCATGGAATCGGGGGACATGCGCACAAGCGTAGGCGCAAGCACTGACAGTCCGCTACCGGATGGCTACCCAACTCCTATGTGATTGCTCACGGATGGAGCGTCAGCCCGCCGACTCCGCCGCGTGCGGGCTGAGCACGCCCATGGTGACCAGGACGACGATCAGGATGCCGAGGGCGATGCGGTAGTACACGAACGGCATGAAGCTCTTGGTGGAAATAAACTTCATGAACCAGGCAATTACGGCATATCCGACTGCGAAGGCGATCACCGTCGCGAAGATCGTCGGTCCCCAGGAGACGTGGTCGCTCTCCATCGCGTCGTTGAGTTCGAACAGGCCGGAGGCGAGTACCGCGGGGATGGCGAGGAGGAAGGAGTAGCGGGCCGCGGCCTCGCGCTGGTAGCCCATGAAGAGGCCGCCGCTGATGGTGGCGCCGGAGCGGGAGACGCCCGGGATGAGGGCGCAGGCCTGGCAGAGGCCGTAGATCAGGCCGTCCTTGACGCTCAGGTCCTCGAGTGTCTTGCGCTGCTTGGCCGCGCGGTGCCGGCCGCCGTTCTCGTCGCGGGCCGCCAGCCGGTCGGCGATGCCGATGATCACGCCGACCACGATCAGCATCGTCGCGGTGATCCGCAGATCGCGGAACGGGCCCTCGATCTGGTCCTTGAGCGTCACCCCGAGCACGCCGATCGGGATCGAGCCGACGATGACCAGCCAGCCCATCTTCGCGTCGTGGTCGCCGCGCAGCTGCTTGTTCACGAGCGAACGCGACCAGGCCGAGATGATCCGCCCGATGTCCTTGCGGAAGTAGATCAGCACGGCGGCCTCGGTGCCGATCTGGGTGATCGCCGTGAAGGCGGCGCCCGGGTCCTCCCAGCCCGAGAAGGCCGCCGTCAGGCGCAGGTGCGCGCTGGAGGAGACGGGGAGGAACTCGGTCAGCCCCTGGACGAGTCCGAGGATGAGGGATTCAAACCAAGACATGAGGTTACGGAGTCCAAGCGCTGATCGTGGTGAGGAGCGACGGGCGCACCGAGCCACCGGTGCGGTGATCGGAAGTGTCGAGGGGCAGCGTAGCGCCCTGAAGTGACGGCCCCGGCACAGGGGTTTGGATGAGGCGACCCGGGCTAGGCGGCGGTCGGCCCGGCCACTGTCCAGCCCTCGGCCTGGGGGCGGGCCGTCAGGTCCTCGTGGCGGACCGTGTCGCCGCAGGCCCGGCAGGTGACGACCGGGGCGAGTTCGTGGCCGCAGGAGTGTTCGACCACCATCGGGCGGTCGTCGCGCCGGTGCAGATGGCGGTCGCCCCAGGCCATCAGGGTCATGAGGACCGGCTCCAGTTCGAGTCCCGCCTGCGTCGGCCGGTACTCGAAGCGCTGCGGCCGCTCGCTGTACGCCTTCTTCGTCAGGATCCCGGCGTCCACGAGCCGGCGCAGCCGGGTGGCGAGGATGTCGCGGGGGGCGCCGATGTTGCGCACCAGCTGGTCGAAGCGGCGGTTGCCGAGGCACACCTCGCGCAGGACCAGCAGGGAGTACTTCTCGCCGACGACTGCGAGGGTGTCGGCGATGGAGCAGGGGCGCGGGTCCTTGGTGGCGGCCATGGCGTTCAGTCTAGGGGAGGGTTTGAATTTCCAACTCACCGAGCTATGGTGAGTTTGGATTTCCTACTCGCCGGTAGTCGCCGGTACTCAACGTGGAGGCCGCACCATGCGCGACGCAGTCATCGTCGAAGCCGTACGCACCCCCATAGGCAAGGGCAAGCCGGGCGGCGCCCTCGCGCACGTCCACCCCGTCGAACTCCTCGCCCACACCCTGCGCACCCTCGTCGAGCGCTCCGGCGTCGACCCGGCGCTGATCGACGACGTGATCGGCGGCACCGTCGACCAGGTCGGCGAGCAGGCCATGAACACCACCCGCTACGCCGTCCTGTCGGCGGGCTTCCCGGAGACCGTCCCGGCGACCACCGTGGACCGTCAGTGCGGCTCCTCCCAGCAGGCCGTGCACTTCGCCGCGCAGGGCGTCATCTCCGGCGCGTACGACCTCGTCGTCGCCTGCGGTGTCGAGTCGATGAGCCGGGTCCCGATGTGGTCGAACGTGCCGGACGGCAAGGACCCCTTCGGCCCCGGAGTCGCCGAGCGCTACCAGGAGGGCCTCGTCCCGCAGGGCATCAGCGCCGAGCTGATCGCCGCCAAGTGGTCGATCACGCGCGAGCAGATGGACGCCTTCGCGGTCTCCTCGCACCACAAGGCCGCCGCGGCCTGGGACGCGGGCCTGTTCGACGCCGAGGTCGCGCCCGTCGAGGGCGTCTCGCGCGACGAGTGCGTACGGCCGGGCAGCAGCACCGAGATCCTGGCCGGCCTGAAGCCCGCCTACCACGACCCGGCCTTCGCCGAGCGCTTCCCGCAGATCGAGTGGAACGTCACCGCGGGCAACGCCAGCCCGATCAACGACGGGGCGTCCGCGGTACTCATCACGTCCAGCGAGACCGCGGCCCGTCTCGGCCTGCGTCCGCTCGCCCGGCTGCACAGCTTCGCCGTCACCGGCTCCGACCCGATCCTCATGCTCACCGGCGTCATCCCGGCGACGGAGAAGGTGCTGCGCAAGGCCGGCCTCAACCTCGACGCCATCGACCTGTTCGAGGTCAACGAGGCGTTCTCGAGCGTGGTGCTCGCCTGGCGGCAGGAGACCGGCGCCGACCTCGCCAAGGTCAACGTGCACGGCGGCGCGATCGCCCTCGGGCACCCGCTCGGCGCGAGCGGCACCCGGCTGACGACCACCCTCGTGCACGCGATGCGTGAGCGCGGCGCCCGCTATGCCCTGCAGACGATGTGCGAGGCGGGCGGGCTGGCCAACGCGATGATCCTGGAGTCCGTGTAACGGGTTGCCTGAGCAAGAGCGTCACCGGAGCAAGGGCTTATCGGACCCCGCGCAGGTGGTGTCGCTTGCGCCAGGCCACCACCGCGCCCGCCAGCGCCGGCAGGGCGATGCAGGCCATCGCGATCAGGAAGGCCGGCGAGGTCGGCGCGGAGGCGCGGGCGCCCGCGACGACGTACGCGGCGGTGTTCGGGATGGAACCGAGCGCCGTCGCCACGAGGAACGGGACATAGCCCATGCGGGAGACGGCGGCGCAGTAGTTCGCGGCCCAGAACGGCACCCCGGGGAACAGCCGCGCCGCCAGCATCGACCGGAAGCCGTGCCGGCTGAGCTGCCCGTCCGCGGCCTTGAGCCACCGGCCGCGCAGCAGCGGGCGCAGGGCGTCCTGGCCGAGGATCCGGCCGAGACCGAAGGCGAGCCCGGCGCCGAGCACCGTGCCCGCGATCGCCGAGCCGACACCCAGCTGGGAGCCGAAGAGCGCGCCCGCCCCGAGGTTCAGCAGCGGGCGGGGCACGAACGCCACCGTGCACAGCCCGTAGGCCACCGCGAACACCAGCGCCGCCGCGGCTCCGCCGAGCTGCGGCGGCCAGCCGTCCGCCAGCAGTCGCTGCGGTTCGAAGAGCAGTACGGCCGACGCGGCGCCCGCCAGCAGGGCGATGAGCAGGGACAGGCGCGACCACGGAGAGAACAGCACTCTCGTGCAGCGCGCGGCGAGGCCCACCGGAGCGGGTACGGCGAGCTCCGTGACGGGGACGGCGACGGCGAGCTCCGTGGCGGTGGCCCGGGGAGTGGCCGTGGCGGTGCCCCCAGAGCGGGTGGTGGCATCGAGCATCCAGTGACGGTAACCGACGGACATGTGTGATCGCCGTATGGATCCCGTCCGTTGTGCCCGTCGGCACGCCCAAAAACCATTCGACGTGGGGCAAAGCGTCGGCAATGATCTGCGTCATGTTCCGGTACGCCTTCCTCCTCGCAGCATCCGCAGTCGCGGACGCGCCGAAGGCTGCCGTCCTCTTCTTCTTCCCGGCCGCTGCCGACGGCGCCCGAAGCTGACCCTCTCCGGATCGTCCGGCGGACCCCGCAGGGGGAGGGTCGGCGAGTACTCGGGGTCCCCATCTCTGCGAAGAGATCCGCTGAAGAGATCCGCTGAAGAGATCTGCTGACGAAGAGGCTTCGAGGTATCGCCATGTCCAAGACGGCATACGTCCGCACCAAACCGCATCTGAACATCGGCACGATGGGTCATGTCGACCACGGCAAGACCACCCTGACCGCCGCCATCACCAAGGTGCTCGCCGAGCGCGGCTCCGGCACGTTCGTGCCGTTCGACCGCATCGACCGGGCGCCGGAGGAGGCGGCGCGGGGCATCACCATCAACATCGCGCACGTCGAGTACGAGACCGACACCCGGCACTACGCGCACGTGGACATGCCGGGCCACGCCGACTACGTCAAGAACATGGTCACCGGCGCCGCGCAGCTCGACGGGGCGATCCTCGTCGTCTCCGCGCTCGACGGGATCATGCCGCAGACCGCCGAACACGTGCTGCTGGCCCGGCAGGTGGGCGTGAACCACGTCGTCGTCGCCCTCAACAAGGCCGACGCGGGCGACGAGGAGCTCATCGACCTGGTCGAGCTCGAGGTACGCGACCTGCTCACCGCGCACGGCTACGGCGGTGACTCGGTGCCCGTCGTACGGGTTTCGGGGCTGAGGGCGCTCGAGGGGGACCCGCGCTGGACGACCTCGATCGAGGCGCTGCTCGACGCGGTGGACACGTATGTGCCGATGCCCGAGCGGTATCTGGACGCGCCGTTCCTGATGCCGGTGGAGAACGTGCTCACCATCACCGGGCGGGGGACGGTCGTCACGGGTGCGGTGGAGCGGGGCACGCTCCGCCTGGGTGACCGGGTAGAGGTGCTCGGCGCGGGCGTGGAGAGCGTGGTGACCGGCTTGGAGACGTTCGGCAAGCCCATGGAAGAGGCCCAGGCCGGGGACAACGTCGCGGTGCTGTTGCGCGGCGTGCCGCGCGACGCGGTGCGGCGGGGACACGTGGTGGCCGCGCCCGGGAGTGTGCCGGCCGGGCGGCGGTTCTCGGCGCGGGTGTACCTGCTGTCCGGTCGAGAGGGCGGGCGTACGACACCGGTCTCCACCGGTTACCGACCGCAGTTCTACATCCGGACGGCGGATGTGGTCGGGGACGTGGACCTGGGAGAGGTCGCTGTCGCGCGGCCCGGCGAGACGGTGACGATGACCGTCGAGCTCGGACGTGACGTGCCGCTGGAGCCCGGGCTGGGATTCGCCATCCGCGAGGGTGGCAGGACCGTCGGGGCGGGGACCGTGACTGCCGTCGTCTGAGGGCGGCGGGTGTGCGTGGGGGACTGCGGGGCCGTTGTGGCTGGTCGCGCCCACGCGGCGGAGCCGCATGATGTCACAGCCCCGCGCCCCTGAGGGGCGGGCTGCGGCACAGGCACAATAAGAAGGTGAACGAGCTCATACCCGTCACCCGCGACGTCGATCACGGGGTCGCCAAGCTGATGCCCGACGTCGACCGGGAGCGGGCCTGGCTGCTGACCGTCGACGGGGCGCCGCAGTCGTACGTCGATCTGGACGAGCCGGAGTATCTGGAGTTCGAGTACGCGCGGCGGCTCGGGCATGTTCTGGACGTCGTCGCGGAGGCGGGGCGTCCGCTGGACGTGCTGCACCTCGGCGGGGGTGCGCTCACCCTGCCCCGGTACGTGGCGGCGACCCGGCCCGGCTCGCGGCAGGACGTCGTCGAGGCGGACCGCGCCCTGCTGGCGCTGGTCGGCGAGTACCTGCCGCTGGACGAGGGTGCGGGGATCGCGCTGCACGCCGCCGATGCCCGCGCCTGGCTGGAATCGGCCCCTGCGCACTCCGCCGACGTCCTCGTCGCCGACGTCTTCGGCGGCTCCAGGGTGCCCGCGCACCTGACGTCCGTCGCCTACGCCCGCGAGGCCGCGCGGGTGCTGCGCGGTGACGGCGTCTACCTGGCCAACCTCGCCGACGCCTCGCCCTTCACCTTCCTGAGTTCCCAACTGGCCACGTTCGCCACGGTGTTCGAGGAGCTGGTGCTGATCGCCGAGCCGGCCGTGCTGCGCGGGCGCCGCTTCGGAAACGCGGTGCTCGTCGCCGCGCACCACCCGCTCGACACGGCCGCCCTGACCCGGCGCACCGCCTCCGACGCCTTCCCGGCCCGGGTCGAACACGGGCCCGCCCTACGGAAGTTCATCGGCGGCGCGCGGGCGGTGCGGGACGCGGACGCCGTACCGTCACCCGTGCCCCCCGAGGGGGCGTTCGGCATCGGCTGACCCGCCGCCGGTCAGCAGGCCGGAGTTCCGGCCCTGTTCGTCCTGGCCCAGGCCGGGCCAGGACGAAGCGTCGGTCCTCAGCCCGTCGGATCCCCGTGCAGCCGTACCGTGCTGAGGATCTTCATGATGGTCTCCTTGGAGACCTCTTCCTTGACGCCCTTGGCCCCGTAGAAGTTCCACGACACGAAGTCGCCGTCCGAGTTCTTGAAGCCGAAGGTGATCGCCTTGCCGTCGGTCACGCACTTGCCCGTCGCGGGCGTGTCCTTCGAGGACGCCCAGGCATAACTGCCCTGGATGCCGGACGTGGTGGTGTAGGGCGTGGCCTTCTTGTCGAGCGTGATGCTCTTCTTGTCCGGCTGCGTGTAGCCGCCGTAGACCCACCAGGCGGGGGTGTTGATCGCGACCTCGTCGGTGTCCTTGGCGCCGTTGGCACCCTTGGTGCCGGTCGCGGCCAGGGACATGGTGTCGGTCTGGCCGTCCTTGTCGTCGTCGGACTCGCACCAGTTGGACTTGAGGATCGCCGGCGCTGACATCGTGATGATCGGCTTGAGATCGTCCGAGTTCTCCTCCTCGAAGGCGACGGCCGACGTCGGCGACTGCACCTCCCAGTCGGCCGGTACGTCGAAGGCCGTGCCCCACTTGGGGTTGACGACGATCTTCCAGCCCTTGATGGTCGCCTGCTCGGCGTCACCGCCCCGCGGATTCTCCTCGGAGGCCGACGCGCTCGGCTCGGTGGACGGGCTCGCGGACGGCTTCGCATCCTTGCCGCCGCCCGCCTCCTCGTCCTTGTCGCCGCCCAGGACCAGGAACCCGGTCACACCGGCGGCCGCCACGACGGCCAGCGCCGCCACGATCGCGACGACCTTCGTCCGGTTGCCGCCACCACCGGGCGGCCCGGGCGGGCCCGCCGGCGCCGGAGCACCCCACTGCGGCTGCTGCGCATAGGGGTTGGGCTGCTGGAATCCGGGCTGCTGATACGGATTCGGCTGCTGGTACCCCGGCTGCTGGTACGGGTTGTGCTGCTGTTGCGGGTTCTGCTCGCCCCCGGGCGGCTGTTCTCCTGGCCACATGGGCAGCCACCCTAGCCCCGCCGGGGACACGATTCGGTCACTGCCCCTTGTCAGGGGCGTAGCAAATCAGCGCTCTGCGTCGGACGTGTAGAGCCGTACGGTCTTCATGATCTCCCGCACCGTGGCGTCCGGAACCTCGTCACCGACGCCCGCGACGCCGAAAAGCGACCAGGACGCGAAGTCTCCGTCGGAGTCCTTGAAGGCGAAGGTCGTCGCCTTGCCGTCGGTGTCGCACTTGTCCTTCTTGGCGACTCCGGAGGATGTCGACGTGGCGACGCTGCCGGTGAGGCCGGAGGCGGTGGTGAAGGATGTGACCGGACCGGTCGTGACCTTCTTCCGGTTCGGCTGGGTGTATGCGCCGTAGACCCAGGTCGAGGAGTCGGTGCGGGCGATGTCCTCGGTGTTCTTGGCCCCCTTGTTGCCCCTGGTGCCCACGCTGGCCAGCGGCGAGTAGTCCGTCTGGCCGTCCTTGTCGTCGTCCGAGCCGCACCACTTCTCCCTGAGGACCGCGGGGGCCTTCATGGCGACGAGGGGCTTGTCCTCCGGGTCGTCGTCCTTCGAGACCCACGAGACCCAACTCGTCGACTGCAGCGCCCAGTCGGCCGGTACGTCGAAGGCGACACCCAGGTCCGGGTTCACCACGACCTTCCAGCCGGCCACGGTGGGCTTCATGGCGTCGGTGGCGCGGGGGTTGTCCGCGGTGGAGGGGGATGCCGAGGCCGATGACGTCGTCGGGCCGGGACCGGCCTTCTCGTCCGTGCCGCCGCCGAGCAGTACGGCCCCGGTCACTGCGCAGGCCACGACCACGGTCGCGGCCACGGCGATCGCGACCATCTTGGTACGGCGCCCGCCGCCCTGCGGTGCGGCGGTCACGGTGGGGGCGTCCCACGGCTGCTGCTGCCCGCCGTAAGCGTTCGGCTGCTGGTACCCGGGCTGCTGGTATCCGGGCTGCTGGTATCCGGGCTGCTGATACGGGTTTCCCTCAGCCGGGTGCTGCTGCGGGTTCTGCCCGCCCCCCGGCGGCTGCTCTCCTGGCCACATGGGCCGTAAGGATACGGCGATCATTCCGCGGCTCTGGCCCCGCGAGGCTACTCGTGGGTAACATGTCGGCATGAGCGCAGATCAGATGTCCATCGGCGAATTGCTCGCCGCCACGGTTCCGATGGTTCGCACGCTGAACCTGGAGTACCTGGAGACCACTCCGGAGAAGGCCGTCCTGGCCCTCCCGGACCAGAGCGAGTACCGCAACCACGTCGGCGGGCCGCACGCCGGCGCGATGTTCACGCTGGGGGAGTCGGCCAGCGGTGCGATCGTCCTGGCCGCCTTCGGGGACCAGCTCTCGCGTGCCGTGCCGCTTCCGGTCACCGCCGAGATCGCGTTCAAGAAGATCGCCCTGGGGCCGGTCACGGCCACCGCCACGCTCGGCCGCCCCGCCGCCGAGGTCGTCGCCGAACTCGACGAGGGCAAGCGCCCGGAGTTCCCGGTGACCGTCGCCATCCAGCGCGCGGACGGAGCGGTCACCACGGAGATGACCGTGACCTGGACGCTCCGGCCCAACGGCTGAGCCTCGGCTCGCGGGAAGGGTGCCGCTCAGGGTGTACGGCCCGAGCGGCACCCTCTGCTCGCGATCAGGCCGCGAACCGCTCGCGCCTCGGCGCCTCGGCGCCCCCCAGACCCGCGACGAACTCCTTGAGCCAGGCCGCGAATTCGGGCCCGAGGTCGGCCCGCCGCGCTCGGGCGGGGTGCGCTCCAGGGTGTCGAAGACGGCGGGGTCGAGGACGTGGCGGCCGATGACCGCGCAGGCGCTGGGGGCGTCCCGCGGTGACGGCTTCTCGACCAGGCCGGTGACGTGGACGACGTCGTCCTCGCCGAGCAGGACGGCGAACGTGGGGATGATCATCCGGCTCATGCCGGCGCATCGGGGCGGGACGGGAACTTGAAGATTTGGTGTGCCAATCGGCCGCCGCTGCACACAACTTGACGGACCGGCTCCGGCGTTTTTTCGAATGCGGGTGCGGATACCGCCGGTAACTTTTCTGAAGTTACTGCATTTTGAACTCTGGTCACTCGAACTTCTTGTTTCCTGTGAGTCGTTTGTGCGAAAGTGAGCGGCCCCGTGACCGACCGCTCATAACGCCCGCTCATAATCGCCCCGCACCTGACGCGGCATAGGTACGCACCAATCAGGCCCCTGCTTTCCTACAGACGCGCATTTCGCATGCCGTCCTGCGGCTTGGAAGGAAATGGTCCAGTGCAATCCCCGTACCCCCCACGCCCCCCGTACCCGCCCCGGCCCGGATCGAACGGCGGGGAATCCGACCGCGATCTCATGGCCCGGCTCGAAGCGGCCGGAACGGACGCCCATGCCGTCGCGCTGTTGATGGCCCGGCACTGGCGGGCGACCTACGACTACGCGGGCATCTGCCTGGTGTCGTCGGCGGGTTCGGCGTCGATGGCGGCCGCCGCGGCGTTCCACCGGGTGCTGGGACGGGCGGGCGGCGGTGCCGTACGGCCCCAACTCCTCAGCGCGGTACGGGAAACCGTGAAGGAGTGGGCCGCGGACGACGGCATTTCCGCCGTACTGCCGGAAGTCCGCAAACCGACCGGCGGGCGCGGACTGCGCGCCGCGAGGTCGGCAACCCCGGAAAGGCGACAGCTCGCCGAGCGCGCATTCCAGGCTCTTCCGGGAGCCTCCCAATGCCTGCTGTGGCACACCGAGGTCGAGGCCGAGCCCATATCCGTACCGGCCGGACTGCTGGGGGTGGACCCGGCCCGGGCCAGGGCCGGTCTGGAGCAGGCGCGGGAGCAATTCCGGGCGGGCTGCGTACGGGCCCACCGGGAACTCGCGCCGACCACGGAATGCCGTTTCTACAACCGTCTCCTCGATGTTCCCATTCGCCGGGGCGGAGGACTGTTGCCCGATGTGCAACAGCATCTGGCCGGGTGCCGGTACTGCCGGCACGCGGCCGAGCAGCTCAGCCATTTCGAGGGCGGACTGGAGGAGCTGCTCGCCGAGACCGTCCTCGGCTGGGGCGCTCACCGCTACCTCGACTCGCGGCCCGGCCGGGGGAACGTCCAGGCCGCGTCCGGCGCGCGGCTCGCCGTACGGCCGAGGCCCGCCGGCCGGCACCGCCCCGCTCCGGCCGGCGCCTTCGCCGCGCCGCGCAGGCACACCAAGGCGTTGCTCGTGGGTGCCGGTCTGGCGTCCCTCGCCCTGCTCGCCTCCGTGCTCGTCGCCGAGGGCTGGTCCGACGAGGGCGGTGTCCCCGGACCCCGCGCCACCTGGGGTGCGCCCAGCGGCCACTCCGTCTCCCCGGGCACCGTGGGCGAGGCGCCGTCCGCCGCCTCCGTGGGGAGCCGCGCCGAGGTCGCACACGGCAGGCTCCGCAACCTCGCCGCCGATCTGTGCCTCGACGTGCGCGGCGGCGGCTCCGAGGACGGCGCCGGGACCCTGCTGACGGCCTGCTCGGCGGCCGCGTCCCAGCAGTGGTCGTACCAGGGCGACGGTCTGCTGCGCAGCGCCGTCGATGCCACCCGCTGCCTCGACGCCGACGCCGACGAGGGCTCGGTCGTCCTGGCCGACTGCGTGGTGCACGCCGGTGAGGTCCGCTACGACCTCACCGTCCGCGGTGAACTGCTGCTGCGCAGGGGTGGGGGCCTGCTCGTCGCGCCCGGCCCCGGGAACACCGTGGTCGTCGCCGACCGGGACGGGTCGGCGAAGCAGCGGTGGGTGCTGGAACCGGCGAGCGGCGCCACGGATGGCGCGGAGCCGCGGGGCGGGACGCGGGACGGCGGTCCCGGGACCCCCGATGCACCGCCGGCCACCTCGCCGTCGCCCGACGCCAATTCGCCGCGCAAGGATCCCGAGGCTCCGCAGGGCGACCCGGTGGTGCCGCCGCCGCAGTTCGAGAAGCGCATGGCCCAGGTCGACGCCGACACCACCGACACCACCGACACCACCGGCAGCGACCCCGAGCCGGTGGCGCCCGCCGAGGAGGTGCAGACCCTTCCGGGCGCCGTGCTGGACTCGGCGGGGTCGGTCGCCGAGACCGTCACCACGAACCTCGGCACGGCCCTCGGCTAGGGGGTGTTTCGAAAGTCCTGTGCGGTGCCCGCGGTGTCCGGTGCGTGCTCTCGGTGTGCCGGACGGAAGGC